>JAKLKF010000001.1:126739-178779 GCA_023150805.1 Myxococcota bacterium
GAGCTGGTCGTTGTTCGGCACCGACGGGCAGTTGTCGCAGGACAGGGTGTAGATCAGGCCGCCGGTCTCGCCGACCGGGTAGGGGTCGCCCGTCCCCCCCAGCCCGTCCTTGTCCGGGTCCCAGTCGATGGGCTTCTTGGGGTCGGAGTAGTCGATCAGCGGGTACATGCACCCGAAGGTGTCGTACTCCAGGTAGTAGTCGCGGTTCGTCAGGGCCGAGCCGAACTCGTCGATGACCGCCGCGCAGACCGGGTCCTGCAGGTCGACGGCGCCCTCTTCCGTGACGGAGATGTTGTTGCAGTTGATGTCCTGGACCTTGTCGTTCTTGCAGACATCGGCCAGGGCGGGCTGCGGCAGCACCGCCAGGAGGGCGAGGGTCGGGGCGAGCAGGGCCATGGGTCACTCTCCCTGGGGCGCGGGGGGGGTCTCGGCGGGCAGCTCGCGGGTGCCACCCGCGTCCTCGGCGGGCGGCTCGGCGGGCTGCTCCTCGGGCAGCTCGCGCGGGCCGCCGACGTCCATCTCGCCCTTGCTCTCCGGCTCGGGCAGGGCGCGCGGCTCCGTCGCGCCCTCTTCCTCGTCGGCGTCGATCACCTCGAGGACGCGACGGCCCTCGGGCTCCTTGGGCGTCTCCGCGCCGACGGGGGCCTGGTTGACCGTGTGGCGCTGGCCGTTCCAGGGCAGCAGGATCGTGTCCGGGTAGGTCGGGATGACGTCCAGCGGCCCGAGCTGCTTGATGATGTCGAACTCGACGCGCCGGTTGGCCGACAGGCTGGTCTCGTCCTCGCCCATCTGGGTCGGCACGACCTCGCCCATGCCCTTGTAGGACATGCGGTCGGGGTGCACGCCCGAGCGGATCAGCTCCTCCCACACCGCGCGGGCGCGGCGGGTCGACAGGTCGTAGTTGTACTCGTAGCTGCCTTCCTCCGAGGCGTGGCCCTCGACCTGCATGTGCACGATCTCGCCCTTGCCGTTGAGCAGCCTGGCGACGTAGCGCAGGGTCGGCAGCGACTCGGGCAGGATGTCGGTCGTGTCCAGGTAGAACTGGATCGGGTCGCGGATGACGATGCGGTCGTCCTCGATGCGGGCGAGCTGGCCCTCCTCCCAGACCTTGACCTCCTGCACCAGCTCTTCGACGTTCTCCGGCGGGATCTCGTAGAGCTCGACCACCGGCTCGGCCTCGATCGGGGGCGGCTCCTCCTTCTTGACGAAGGTGTAGGTCACGCCCGCGAAGATGCGGAAGTCGGTCGCGCCGTAGCCCTCGGTCCAGCCCTTGCCGCCGCCGACGTCCACCAGGATGTTGTCCTTGGGGAAGAGCTGCGCGCCGATGACGGTCTCGACCGGGTTCTCGGCGCCGCCCTGGAAGAAGTTGTTGAAGCCGCTGCGGAGGAAGGCCTCGCCGTAGACGTTGACCAGCTCGGGGCGGACCTGGAAGAGCACGCCCGGGGTGATCGCCAGCTCGCTGCCGAGCTCGAAGTCCTCGCCGGTGTCGACGGCGGTGCGGATCGTGGCGTTGGTGTCCAGCAGGGCGCTGAAGCGGCCGATGTCCTGGCGCACCAGCAGGCCGACGATGGGGCGCAGGTCGCGCTCCCCGATCCAGGAGTCGCGCGGGAAGCCCGTGGGCACCATCATGTCGGCGCGCGCGCCGAGCTTGAAGCCCCCGGTCTTGAGCGCCAGCAGCCGCAGGCCCAGGCCGATGTCGCCCAGGCCGGCGCCGTCGCCCGACAGCTCCTGGATGTCAGTGCCGAAGTTCGCGGCGACCGGCAGGGTCAGGCGCGCGCCGGCGCGCTCGAAGAAGTCCCAGGAGACGCCCAGCTGCATGGCGGCGCGGTTCTCCACCACCGAGCCGAGCTCGTTCTCGAACTCGATGAGGACCAGCGGATCCCGCTCGTACTGGGCCAGCAGGCCCATGCGGAGCTGGCCCTCCTCCTCGATGTCCGGGGTGTCCAGGCCCGGGATGGACCCGTAGGAGAAGGTGGGTCGCAGCAACTCGATGTCGGTGGACCAGCCGTCCCCGGCGGCGCGCGCGTGGGTCGAGGCGCCGGCCAAGGCGATGGAGACGAGAGCGGTGGACAGCGGCAGGATGCGGTAGGATGCGCTCATCTGGTAGAACCCGGGTCGAGGTACGGCTCGCCGTGCGGCGTCTGCGCGCGCTACAATACCCGCTCTCTCGCTCTCCGTCCCCTGGAGTCCTTCGATGCGGTCCAAGCTCCTGCCCCTCATGCTGCCCGCCCTGCTCCTCGCCTGCAACGACGGCGGCAGCGACACCGGGGAGTTGTCCGACACCCTGGACCGCGACAACGACGGCTTCACCGAGATCGACGACTGCAACGATCTCGACGCCCAGATCCACCCGGACGCGATCGAGCTCTGCGACGGGATCGACAACAACTGCAACGACCAGACGGACGAGGGTGACGCCTTCGACGCGACGACCTGGTTCGTGGACAACGACGGCGACGGCTTCGGGGTCGACGGCGACTTCATCTACGCCTGCGTCCAGCCCGACGGCTACAGCCAGGACCGGACCGACTGCAACGACGGCGACATCACCGCCTACCCCGGCGCCTCCGAGGTCTGCGACGGCGTCGACAACGACTGCGACGACCAGACGGACGAGGGCACGGCGCTCGACGCCGCCTCCTGGTACCGCGACGGCGACGGCGATGGCTACGGCAGCGAGCTGGCCACGGTCACCGCCTGCGACCAGCCCGAGGGCTACGTCGACGACGACACGGACTGCAACGACGCCGACGAGGCGGTGAACCCCGGCGCCACCGAGGTCTGCAACGAGATCGACGACGACTGCGACACGCTGGTCGACGACTACGACACCGACACCGAGGGCGGCAGCGACTTCTACCTGGACCAGGACGGGGACCAGTGGGGCGACGAGAGCACGATCGAGAACCGCTGCGTGCAGCCGCTCGGCTACGTGCCGGTGCCCGGTGACTGCGACGACACCGTGGCGACCACCAACCCCGACAACGCCGAGGTCTGCGGGGACGAGGTCGACAACGACTGCGACGACGAGGTGGACGAGCCCGACGCTCCCCACCTGCTGGCCTGGTACACCGACAACGACAGCGACGGCTACGGCTCCTCGACCTCCTCGCCGGTGTACTCCTGCCCGCCGGTGACGAACCGGGTCTCGAACAACGAGGACTGCAACGACACGAACGACGCCATCAACCCCGAGGCGGACGAGACCTGGTACGACGGCGTCGACGCCGACTGCGACGGGGCCAGCGACTACGACGCCGACGGCGACCAGCACGTCAGCGACGACTACGGCGGCGACGACTGCGAGGACAGCGAGGTGCTGGCCCACCCCGGCCTGGCCGAGGTCTGCGGCGACGGCCTGGACAACGACTGCGACGGCGACAGCGACCCCTGCGGCGTGTCCGCCACCTTCTACGGCGAGGAGGCCGGCGACCGCGCCGGAGGCGCGGTGGGTGCCGGCGGCGACCTGGACGGCGACGGCCTGAACGACGTCGTGATCGGCGCCTCCTGGCACAACGGGACCCTGCTGGAGGACGTGGTCGCGGTCGGCGCCGCCTACGTGGCCTACGGCCCGATCACCGGGACCTACAACCTCTCGACCGCCGAGGGCAAGATCGAGGGCGCGGCCGACCAGGACCGCCTGGGCAGCTCGGTCTCGATCATCGGCGACGTGGACGACGACGGCTACGACGACGTGCTCATCGGCGCCTTCGGCGTGGACACGGGCGGCTACGCCGGCGGCGCCTCCTACCTGTTCAACGGCCCCATCGCCGACGTCATCAGCGCCGACTCCGCGACCGCCACGCTGGTCGGCGAGCTCGCCAACGACCGGTCGGGCTCGGCCGTGGCCGGCGGTGACTTCGACGGCGACAACCGCGCCGACTTCCTGATCGGCGCCTACGAGAACGACGGCCTGGCCTCGTCCGCCGGCGCGGTCTACCTGGTCTACGGGCCGGCCACGGGCACCATCGACCTGTCCTTCGCCGACGCGCGGATCCTGGGCGCCATGGCCGGGGACTGGGCCGGCTTCTCGGTGGCCAACGCCGGGGACGTCAACGGCGACGGCGAGGACGACATCCTCATCGGCGCGCCCTTCGCCCACCCCGACGAGGCCTACGTCGGCGCGGCCTACGTGGTCTACGGCCCGCCCGACGACGGCGACAGCAGCCTCGAGGACGCCGACCGGGTGTACACCGGGATCAACCCCGGCGACCGGGCCGGCTACTCCGTCGCTGGCGCCGGAGACATCAACAACGACGGCCGCAGCGACATCCTGGTCGGCGCGCCCAACAACGACAGCGGCGCGGAGGAGTCGGGCGCGGCCTACCTGGTCAGCGGCAACGCCTCCTCGGCCACGCTCACGGCCGCCCTGGCGACCTTCGTCGGCGAGGACGCCGACGACCACGTCGGATCGGCCGTCGACGGCGCGGGCGACGTCGATGGCGACGGCCGGCTGGACGTGCTCATCGGCGCCGACCGCGATGACTACGCCGACTCGGACGCCGGCGGCGCCTATGTCGTGATGGGCCCGATCAGCGGCGCCTTCGACCTGTCGGAGTCCGAGGGCAAGGTCATCGGCGAGGCGGCGGACGACTACGTCGGCAGCTCCCTGGCCGGCGCGGGCGACATGAACGGCGACGGCTTCGACGACTTCGTCATCGGCGCCCCGGGCAACGACTTCCTGGGCGACAACGCCGGCGCCGCCTACCTGATCTACGGCGGCGGCTTCTGAGCTGAGCCCCTCCGCGGGGCGCCGACGGCCGCGTTCCCGGCGAGGGGCGCGGCCGTCTTCGCTTGGTGCGGTCGCCTGTCGCAGCTCCCCCCTGGCGCTGATTTTGACTCGCGTTATCAATCGCTCCCTGCTGGAGCGACCATGTACGTCTGCCTGTGCGAGGCCCTGGACGACCGCGCCATCGACGCCGCCATCGCGCGCGGCTGCCGCACCGTGGCCGACCTGGCCCGCGACTGCGGTGCTGGGGGGGACTGCGGCGCCTGCTGCGTGGACCTGGCCCGCCGCCTCCGGGCGCGCTCCGGGCGGAACCGCGCGGCCCCACCCGGTCCCGACGACCTTGGAGTCGCGCTCGCGGCGAAGTAGGAGCCAGGGACAGGCTCCAGTCCGGGGCCCACAGGAGCCACACCATGGCAGACATCGAGAAGGCCGGTCGCAAGACCGAACCCGAGCTGATCAGCGCGCTGAACGAGGTGCTGACGGCTGAGCTGACGGCGATCAGCCAGTACTTCGTGCACGCCAAGATGTGCAAGGACTGGGGCTTCGAGCGGCTGCACAAGAAGATCCGCCACGAGTCCATCGACGAGATGAAGCACGCCGACGCGCTCATCGACCGGATCCTGTACCTGGGCGGCGTGCCCAACGTGCAGCGCCTCTTCAAGATCAACATCGGCCAGACCGTGCTCGAGCAGCTCCAGGTCGACCTCGCCCTGGAGCACGAGGCCCTGCCCCGGCTCAACACCGCGATCGCGCTGGCCTCCCGGCTGGGGGACAACGGCACCCGCCTGCTGCTGGAGGAGATCCTGCGCAGCGAGGAGGAGCACACCGACTGGCTGGAGACCCAGCTCGAGCTGGTGCGCCAGGTGGGCCTGCAGGGCTACCTTGCCGAGCAGATGAAGAAGGAGAGCTAGCGCTCCGCCGGCACGGGGCGGCCCAGCAACGGCCAGGGTCCGCCCCCGGCGAAGTCGTCGAGCGCCTGGACGGTCGCCGGGAGATCGACCCCGAAGGCGACCGCGCCCAGCTCCCGCGACGCGCGCAGCAGGCGGGCGCGCGCCCGGCCATGCAGCCGGGTGGACGAGGCCGGGTCGCCGGCGTGGGCACGCAGCACCGCCGCCGCCGCCTGGATCAGGCCCTGCAGCATGCCGGCCGCCGGGACGGAGCGGTCCAGGCCCTGCCAGAGCTGCTCCCAGGTCTCGTGGGCCTCCCAGTAGAAGCGGTGGTCGAACAGGTCCAGCCCGTGCAACCAGCGGGGGTCCAGGTGCCAGGGCAGCGCCAGCGGCGCCACCGGATGCCCCCAGCGGTGCCCCTGCGGGTGGCGCAGCGGGTGCGGGCCGAGCCCGGGCACGTAGCGGTACGGCGGCAGACCCAGGTGCGGCGCGCGCAGCGGCGGGGACAGCTCGGGCGGCGGCAGCGGCGCCACCGGCTGCCTCACCCGCTCTCTCCCTGCAGGCGCCGCAGGAGGCCACGCAGGCGACCGCTGCGGGGCGGCGCCGCCGAGGCGGTGGTCGCCGGGTGCCAGGCCCGACCGGTCGGCGGGACCAGGGTGGAGAGCGGCGTGGCCGCGATGATCGCGGCGAGGTCGTCGTCGGTGCGGACCCCCGGGCCCAGCACGGGCGCCGCCCCCTCCTCCAGGGCGTCGGAGATGTCGGCCCAGATCCAGGCCTCCTCGTCCGCGACGGGCAGGGGACGCTCGCCCCCCAGGTCGCGCGCCACGGGCTGGTAGTCCCGCCCGTCGACCACCCGGCGGGCCACCAGGCGCCCGCCCTCGAAGCGCGCGTAGCCCCCCGCGCCGCGCTCCTCGTCGAAGTGCAGGAAGACGACGGCGCGGTCCCGCGACAGCTGGCGCCCGACGTGGATCTCCAGGTCGTCCTCGGGGGGGACCTCGGCGCGATCCAGCGTCAACAGGCCGCCCACCTCGAACAGGCGCAGGGCCAGCAGCGTGTAGCGGAGCCCCCCGCGCTCGCCCTGCCCCGCGCGGGGCGCCTCGGCCCCCCGCAGGTCGCCCTCCAGGAAGCCCGGCCAGGACCACACGGCCTGCGCCACCTCGGCCGGCGGGACGTGGCCGGACAGGAAGACCCCGGTGTTGCGCGTGGACATCGGTTCAGCCCTTCAGCTCGTCGAGGACTTCGCCCGGCAGCGGGAACCACCGCAGCTTCTCGAATTCCAGGTCCAGGATCGGCCTCGGCAGGGGCCCCCGGGCCTGGGCGACGGGGTCCCGCTCGATGGCCTCGACCAGCTGCCGGGCCTCTTCCAGGTAGCGCCGCAGGACCCGCTCCGGCTCGCGCGCGTGCCGGGAGGAGTACTCCATCGTGCCGTCGTCGTAGGAGATGTCCCGCAGGCTGGTCGTCGGCTCGGGTCGACCGTCCCGGTGCCGCCACAGGCCGGTGACCGGGTTGAAGTCGTACAGCGGCAGGAGCTTCCAGCCGTGCTCGGCCACGAACTGGACGGCGTCCAGGATGTACTGGAAGGTCGCCTCGCCGATGAAGTAGTTGAAGTTCACCCGCACCCAGCCGGGCTTGATGCCCTCGCAGCCCGCCAGGATCTCCTGCTCGAACTCGCGGCTGGTGGACAGGTCGATGCCCAGCAGCCGGTGCCCGTAGGGGCCCGCGCAGCTGCAGCCGCCGCGGCTCTGGATGCCGAACAGGTCGTTGAGCAGGGCGACGACGAAGTTGTGGTGCAGGCGCCTGCCGCCGTGCTCGACGACGAAGGAGACGATGGACAGCCGCCAGGCGTCGGGGTTGCCCAGGATGCGGATGCGCGGGCAGGAGCGCCAGCGCTCGATCGCCCGCCGGATGAAGCTGTGCTCCCGCGCCTGGATCGTCTCGACGCCCACCGCCTCCTTGAGCTGGAAGACCAGCCCGGCGCGGATGGACTCGATGATGGCCGGCGTGCCGCCCTCCTCGCGGTGCTCCACGTCGGCGAGGTAGCGGTGCTCCAGGGGGTTGACGTAGGCCACCGTGCCGCCGCCCGGCCAGGCGGGGACCCGGTTCTTGAACAGGTGCCGCTTGGCGATGAGCAGGCCGGGCGTGCCCGGGCCGCCGATGAACTTGTGCGGGCTGACGAACACGGCGTCCTTGTAGGCCAGGTGGCCGTCGGGGCCGTCGTCCCGCATGTTCATCTCGATCTGCACGTAGGGGCCCGCCGCGGCGAAGTCCCAGAAGGACAAGGCGCCGTGCCGATGCAGCAGCTTCGCGATGTTGCGCGTGTCGCTGCCGATGCCCGTGACGTTGCTGGCGGCCGAGAAGCTGCCGATCTTCAGCGGGCGGTCCCGGTGCTTGATCAGCTCCTGCTCCAGGTGCTCCAGGCTGGCGCGGCCGTCCTCGTCCTCGGCGATGGTGACGACGTCGCAGATGCTCTCGCGCCACGGCAGCTCGTTGCTGTGGTGCTCGAAGGGGCCGACGAAGACCACCGGCCGCTCCTGCGCGGGGATGCGCTCTCGCAGCGCGTACCGGGCGTCCAGCTCGCTGGGCAGCCGCAGGTTCATGCAGTCGACCAGCTTGTTGATGGCGCCCGTCGCGCCGCTGCCGGTGAACAGCACCACGTCGCGCTCGTCGCCGCCGACCGCCTCCTTGATGATGCGGCGGGCGTCCTCGCGGAAGCGGGTCGTCTGCAGGCCCGTGCCGCTGCTCTCGGTGTGCGTGTTCGCGTACAGCGGCATCACCTCTTCCCGGATGTAGTCCTCGATGAAGGACAGGGACCGGCCCGAGGCGGTGTAGTCGGCGTAGGTGACCCGGCGCGGTCCGAAGGGCCCCGGGATCACGTGGTCGCGGCCGATGACGGCGTTGCGGATCGTCTCGATCAGGCGCTCGCGGGGATCGACCATGGCTTGCTCCGGCCCGGCGGGCCCTTGTCGGACGAGGGGCCGCCAGCCCCCGCAGTATGCCGCGCGGTCAGTGCGTCAGCTTCTTGTACTTGATGCGGTGGGGCTGGTCGGCGTCCATCCCCAGCCGCCGCTTCTTGTCCTTCTCGTACTCTGCGAAGTTGCCCTCGAACCACTCGACGTGGCTGTCGCCCTCGAAGGCCAGGATGTGCGTGGCGATGCGGTCGAGGAAGAAGCGGTCGTGGCTGATGACCACCACGCAGCCGGGGAACTCGAGGATCGCCTCCTCCAGGTTGCGCAGCGTGTCGACGTCCAGGTCGTTGGTCGGCTCGTCGAGCAGCAGCAGGTTGCCGCCGCGCTTGAGCAGCTCGGCCAGGTGCACGCGGTTGCGCTCACCGCCCGAGAGCGTGCCGACCTTCTGCTGCTGGTCGCTTCCCGTGAAGTTGAAGGCCGCCACGTAGGCGCGGCTGTTGACCTCCTCGTCGCCGATCCGCAGCAGGTCGTGGCCGCCGCTGATCTGCTCCCAGACGGTCTTGTTGGGGTTGAGCGCGTCCCGGCTCTGGTCGACGTAGGCCAGGTCCACCGTCTCGCCCCGCTCGATGGTGCCGGCGTCGGGCTTCTCCTGGCCGACGATCATCCGGAAGAGCGTGGTCTTGCCCGCGCCGTTGGGCCCGATGACGCCGACGATGCCGCCCGCGGGCAGCTCGAAGGACAGGTCCTCGAACAGGATCTTGTCGCCGTACTCCTTCTCCAGGCCCTTCGCGACCAGCACCTTGTTGCCCAGCCGCCGCGTCAGGGGCACGTGGATGCGCGCCCCGGTGCCGCGCCGCGCCTCCTTCTCCTGCGCCACGAGCTGGTCGTAGGCCGTGATGCGGGCCTTCTGCTTGGCCTGCCGCGCCTTGGGGTTGGCGCGGATCCACTCGAGCTCCTGCTCCAGCGTCTTGGCCCGCTTGCTCTCGGCCTTGGCCTCCTTGCGCAGCCGCTCCTGCTTCTGCTCCAGCCAGCCCGAGTAGTTGCCCTGGTAGGGGTAGGCCTTGCCGTGGTCCAGCTCCAGGATCCACTGGGCGACGTTGTCCAGGAAGTACCGGTCGTGGGTCACGGCGATGACGCAGCCGGGGTACTCGGCCAGGTGCTGCTCCAGCCAGGCCACGCTCTCGGCGTCCAGGTGGTTGGTCGGCTCGTCGAGCAGCAGCAGGTCGGGCTTCTCCAGCAAGAGCCGGCACAGCGCCACCCGGCGCCGCTCGCCGCCCGACAGGTTCGTCACCGGCCACTCGCCGGGCGGCACGCGCAGCGCGTCCATCGCGATGTCGACCATGCGGTCCAGCTCCCAGCCGCCCACCTGGTCGATGCGGTCCTGCAGCTTGCCCTGCTTCTCGATCAGCGCGTCGTAGTCGGCGTCCTCGTCGCCGAAGGCGGCGCTGACCGCCTCGAACTCGGCCAGCAGGTCCTTGATCTCCCGCAGCCCCTCCTCGATGTTCTCCCGCACGGTCTTCGTCTCGTCGAGCTGGGGCTCCTGGGGCAGGAAGCCCACCTTGGCCCCCTTCTTGGGCACGTAGGCCTCGCCCTCGGTGGGCTCGAGGATGCCGGCCATCATCTTGAGCAAGGTCGACTTGCCGGCGCCGTTGTGGCCGATGACGCCGATCTTGGCGTCGGGGAAGAAGGACAGGCTGGTCGGCTCCAGCAGCTTGCGGCCGCTGGGCAGGGTGATCCCGGCGCGGATCATCTGGAAGATGAAGTCGTTGGACATGGTGTCGGTTCCGGAGGGGAGAGGGGGCGGCCGAGGTATCCGGTCGCCGCGCCACGGGGGAGGGTGGGCGCGGCCCCGTCACGCCCGCGCCACCCGCCAGCCTCCCCGCGCCCACAGCGCCACCAGGGCCACGCAACGCACGGCCCAGTCGACGGTCGTGCCGACCCAGATCCCCAGCAGGCCCAGCTCCAGGTGCACGGCGAGCACCCAGCAGGCGACCAGGCGGACCACCACCGGGCCCACCAGCGCCACGGCCAGCGGGCTCTTCGTGTCCCCCGCCCCGCGCAGGCTGCTGGCCAGGGTGTCGGCCAGGGCCATGAGCGGCTGGGCGACGGCCGCCACGCGCAGGCAGGTGGCGCCCAGGACGATCACCTGCGGGTCGGCGCTCACCAGGCCGACCAGCTGCTCGGGGACCAGCAGGAAGAGCAGGCTGACCAGCGACAGGGCGGCCACCCCCATGCCGGCCGCGGTCCAGCCCACCGCGGCGGCCTCGTCGGGGCGGTCGGCGCCGAGCTTCTGCGCGACCAGCGCCCCGCCGGCCACTCCGAAGCCGGCGGCGCCGATGAAGCCCAGGCTCTCGATGGCGATGAGGCCCTGGTTCGCCGCCATCGCGACGGGCCCCAGCCGACCGACCAGGCTGGCGAAGAGCAGGAAGCCGGCGTGGAAGACCAGCTTCTCGCCCAGGGTGGGCAGGCTGATGCGCAGGACGGGCACCAGCGAGGGCCAGTGCGGGCGCCAGGGCGGACGCAGCGACACGGCCCCGCCGCGCCGGCGCAGGACGACCAGCAGGACCACGGCGTGCAGCGCGAAGGCCGCGGCGGTACCGACGGCCGACCCGGGCACCCCCAGCGCCGGCAGGCCCCAGGCCCCGAACAGCAGCGCGTAGGACAGGACCAGGTTGAGCAGGCCGGAGGCGACCGTCACCCGCATGGGCGTCCGGGTGTCCCCCGCCGCCTGCAGCGCGGTCATGGCGACGGCACCCAGGGCCTGCAGCGGGGCCGCGGCGAAGACGATGCCCAGGTAGGAGGCGGCCAGCGTGCGCGGCTCCAGCGCGCCGGGCCCGGCCATCCACAGGGCGACGTGGTGGCGGGCGAGGACGCCGACCAGGCCGACCACGAGGCCGACCGCGGGGCCGAAGACGAGCGCGGCGGACAGCGCGCGGCGGGCCCGCTCGGCGTCCCCCGCGCCCACCGCGCGACCGACGACCGCCAGCACCCCCGCGCCCAGGGCGCCCAGCACGCTGAACACGGACCACAGCAGCGGCCCCGAGATCTGCATGCTCGCCAGCGCGTCGGCGCCGTAGCGCCCCAGCAGCAGCCGGTCGGTGAACAGCACGACGGTGTGCAGCAGCCCCTGCACGATGGCCGGGCCGGCGAGGCGGGCGACCTCGGCGGACAGCGCAGGCAGGGAGACGGCGCGCGGCACGCCGCGGTGCCTATCGCCAGCCCGTCACCGGCGAGCCCCTCGTCGGCGGAATAGCGCCACCCACCGCCTGGAGTCCCCCCGATGCTGCTCGCCCTCCTCGCCCTGCTCGCCTGCGCCTCGACCCCCTCGCCCGCCCCCGGCGCAGACCACACCGCCGCCCCCGGCGCAGACCACACCGCCGCCCACGACGCCACGGTCCGGCACGGCTTCGGTGACGTGCAGCGGTGGGTGGGCGTCTTCGACGACCCGGCGCGGGACGCCTGGCAGCGGCCGGTGGAGCTGGTCGCCGCCCTGCAGCTCCCCCCCGGCGCCACGGTCGCCGACCTCGGCGCGGGCACCGGCTACTTCAATCGCCACCTGGCCCGGGCCGTGGGCCCCACCGGCAAGGTGATCGCCGTCGACATCGAGCCCTCCCTGGTCGACCACATGGGGGCCCGCGCGCTGCAGGAGGGCACGCCCCAGGTCGAGGCCCGGCTGGGCCGCGCCGACGACCCGGGCCTGGCCCCCGGCGAGGTCGACGTCGTGCTGCTGGTCGACACCTACCACCACATCGACGACCGAATCTCCTACTTCCGCCGCCTGCGCGAGGCGGTGCGAGAGGGGGGCCGGCTGGTGGTGGTGGACTTCCAGATGGGGCAGCTGCCCGTCGGGCCGCCCGACGCCCACAAGATCCCCCAGGACAAGGTCCTCGCCGAGCTGGTCGAGGCGGGCTGGTCCGACGCCGGAAGCATCGACCTGCTGCCCCACCAGTTCGTCCAGGTGATGGCGCGCTGATCAGCGCGGCGGAGCGGGCGCTCCCCCCGGCGGAGGTGCGCCCGGCGGCGGCCCCTTGGGCGGCGGGCCGGCCACGGGCGGGGCCTCGTCGTCGGGGTCCAGGTCCGGGTCGGGCAGGTCGGCCTCGCTGCGCACCTTGCGCGCCGTCGAGAGCGCGGCCTCCACGTTCGCCTGGGCCTGCCCGCAGCCCTCCGAGGGGGCGGCGGCGCAGGCCTCGCTCACCCAGGCCGCCCGGTCCTCCAGCGCCTCCAGCTCGACGTCGGAGAGCGGGCGCTCCGGCAGCGGAAAGGGCTCGGCCGCCAGCTCGCCGATGAGGGTGGCGTCGTCCACCTCGGCCTCGGGCAGGCCCAGCATCACGCCCGGCGGCGGCATGCCCGTGTCCGGCTCCGGCGGCATCGGGTAGGGCGCGCCCCGCGGCCGGTCGGTGGCCTCCGCGTCGTCCTCGGCCGGGGGTCCCTCCGCGCGGCTCCGGTCGGCGCCCGAGCGGTCCCGACGCGCCAGGCGCTCGGGGGAGTCCGGACGGTCGTCGCGGGCCGGCGTGGTGGGTGGGGTCGCGCCCTCCACCGGGCGAGCGACCCGCCCCTCCGGCTGCGGGAGGGGCTGGAACATCTCCGTGTGATCGACCGGTCCGGACCCCTCCAGCACCGCCAGCGCCCCGGCCAGGGCGCCGACCAGCAGGCCCGCCAGGCCCACGCCCACCACGCGGCGGTCCATCAGCGCGCCTCCCGCGACGGGCGACACGGCGCCCCGCCGCGCGCACGAGGCACCGCCCGGGGGCCCCCGTGCACCGCGGCCGGGCCGCCGCGCCTCGCTGACCGGTCGTCGACGTGCAGTCCCACGTGCGCTCCTGTCGGCCGCCTCGGCCCTGGGTGGGTGCAGTTGCTATAGGCTGCCAGCGCCGCCCGTCCAACCCCCGGGCCGCATCGGAGGCCCGGTGGACTGGCAGATCGCCGAGAACATGCGCTGTGACCTGGTGGGGTACACCAAGGCGGGCTTCGCGGGGACCCGGCACGTCGTGCAGATCTTCCCCAGCGGGCGCCAGGGCCAGCTCCCCGCCGAGCTGTCCAGCCTGGTCGTCGTGGGCCCGCTGGGCACGCGGGTCGTGCTGATCACCAGCCAGGTGGGCGACTACACCCAGGCGCCCTGGCGCTGCATCGACCTGCTCAAGGGCCACGCCTTCAAGTCCAAGGACGGCCGGCCCGCCGTGCGCATCCCCGACCTCGAGCTGCTGGACAAGCCCGACGCCCAGCGCAGCGATCCCGAGGTGGAGCAGAGCTTCGACATGGCCGCCTCGCTGGAGGCCGGCAAGGGCTGGACCTTCGGCCGCCCCGGCACGCTGAAGGAGCGGGTCGTGCTGGTGCGGATCGAGCGGGTCCCCCAGTAGCCGCCCACCTCGCCCGGATCGCCTCGATGCTGGCCTGCCTGCTGCTCGCGTCCCAGCCTGCCCGGGCGCTGGAGCCGGTGCTCGACTGGACCCTGTCGGCGGCCGGCTTCTCGGCCGGCGCCGAGACCTCGATCTCCGCCGGCCTGCGCCAGCCGCTGTGGGATCGCGAGGGCAGCCTGCTCCTGGACGACACCTACGTCCAGGCCCAGGGCGTGGTCATGGTCACCCCGGCCTTCACCCGGACCGGGGTCGAGCTGGCCTTCCAGCCCGCCGCCGTCTTCGAGCTGCGCCTGGGCTACGGCCTGGTCGGCTACTACGGCACCTTCAGCGCCATCCTGCCCTACCAGGACCCGACCGAGGACTACGACGCCGAGGCGCGGGAGGGGCGCGACCGCACCTGGGGCTGGAGCCAGCGCGCCAGCGTGCAGCCCACCGTCCGGGCCAAGGGCGGCCCCATCGCCTTCGTCGGCTGGACCACCGCCCGCTGGGAGGAGGTGCACCCCGCCGACTTCCAGGAGGACCTGGACTACTGGTACCACCCCGAGCTGGGCCTGATGGTGCCGCCCGCCGGCTGGACGCTGGACCACAACGCCCTGGTGCTGCTCGACGTGCCGGTCGACGGCCCGACCGTGTACGCCGGCGTCTACGGCACCGCCCGCCAGGCCCTGGGCACCGACGACCAGTCGGTCCGCGCCGGCCCGGCCCTGATCTACACGACCCCGAACCAGCACTGGACCTTCTACGGGATCGTCCAGGCCTGGATCGACAGCCGGACCTTCGACGACCCGCTGCCGCCCTACATCGCCGGCCGGGTGCAGTACAGCCTGTAGAGCGGCGGCCCGCGGGCGGGGGAGGGGGCGAGGCCGGGTTTTCGCCGGCGGTCTGTGACATCTCGAGACCTGGCCGGACGAGGAGGGTGAGGCCCCTCCCTCCACGCCCCGGAGTCTCCATGTCCCGCCACCTGGCCGCCGCCGCCCTCGCCCTCTTCGTCGCCGCCCCTTCCACCGCCCTGGCGGGGGAGCTCGTCACCATCCGGTACTCCGGACCGGCGACCCGCCACGACTACCAGATCTCGACCAACGCCAGCCTGGGTACCGCCGCTTCGTGGCTCGAGCTCGAGGCCCGGTACGACCGGGACGAGGTGCTGGACCAGTCCGGCCCGTGGGTCAGCGGCGTGCTCGCCTACACCTACCTCGACGCCGTGCACATCAGCGTCTCCGCCGAGGGCTGGTCGGCGACCTCGACGGGCCACGTCACGATCGCCAACAACAACGGGGACACCACCGCGCAGAGCGTCCTCCCCCGGGCCACGCTGTTCATGGCATCGGTGAGCGAGGGCTTCCTCGCGTTCCAGGGGCCCTCCGACCGGCAGCTCGACCCCTACGTCCTCCCGGGCGCGGAGCTCGCCGAGCTGGACTCCACCGTCAAGTTCCAGGCCCAGCGCTCCGACCCGGCGAGCGACCGCCGCTACCTCTGGCAAGGCACGACCGCCGGCGCCTGGACGATCCTGGTGGGCACCGAGGGCGACCAGGACGGCGACGGCACGCCCGACGAGGACGACCTCTGCCCGGACCACGACGACACGCTCGACGAGGACGGCGACGGCACGCCGGACGCCTGCGACAGCTGCCCCCTGGACCCCTACAACGACAGCGACGGCGACGGCGCCTGCGACGACGCGGACCCCTGCGCCTTCGACCCCGCCGACGACCAGGACGGCGACGGGCTGTGCGCGGACGAGGAGCTGGCCGGCTGCGACCTGGACCCGGACAACGACCTGGACGGCGACGGCGTCTGCGCCCCGGCGGACACCTGCCCGCTGGACCCCTTCAACGACAGCGACGGCGACGGGCTGTGCGCCGACGAGGACCCCTTCGACGACTGCAACGACCTGCTGGACGAGGACGGCGACGGCACGCCCGACGCCTGCGACGTGTGCCCCTGGGACCTGTTCAATGACAGCGACGCCGACGGCGCCTGCGACAGCGACGATCCCTGTCCGCTCGACCCGGGCGACGACAGCGACGGCGATCGCAGCTGCGACAGCGACGATCCCTGCCCGGCGGATCCCGACGACGACCTCGACGGCGACGGGGTCTGCGGCGACGTGGACGCCTGCCCGCAGGACCCCGAGAACGACGCCGACGGCGACGGCATCTGCGAGCGCGACGACAACTGCCCCTCCCTCGACAACGCCGACCAGGCGGACGGCGACGGCGACGGCGTGGGAGATGCGTGCGAGACCGACACCGACGACGACGGCCTCGACGACGACCAGGACAACTGCCCCTTCGTCGACAACGCCGACCAGGCGGACGGCGACGCCGACGGCCTGGGCGACGCCTGCGACAGCGACGACGACGGCGACCAGGTCCAGGACGCCCAGGACGCCTGCCCCGGCTCGGCCATGGGCGCGGTCGTCCTGCCCTCGACCGGCTGCAGCGTCGACCAGGCCTGCCCGGCGACCAGCGCCTGGAAGAACCACGGCGCCTACGTGAGCTGCGTGAGCAAGGCCGCCGGAGCCCTGGTGGCCCTGGGCCGCCTGAGCTCCGCCGAGAAGGACGCGCTGACCTCGGCCGCCGGCAGCTCCTCGGTCGGGAAGTAGGGCGCCGCGCCCGTTGCCGGCCTAGGGCCGCATCACCGCGGCCCGCCCCCACGCATCCCAGGCGACGATCTCCTGGGGCAGCTCGCTCCAGGTGTCGGGCTGCCCCAGGGGCCGCTGCCCGCCGGTGATGGTCCAGCCCACCGCCCCCGGCGACACGATCGCCCAGCCGCCGTCGACCGGGCGCAGCGTCGGCGCCTGGGGCCAGGCGGCGGGCGCGTCGACGATCGCGGCCAGCAGGCTGCGGGCCGGGCCCTGCGGGTCCGAGCCGGACACGGAGACGGCGATGGCGACGTTGCCGTCCCGCGCGACCAGCGCCCCCGCGTTGGCCAGCGCGGCGTCTCCGAAGGAGGGCAGCGGGACCAGCGGCGCCTGCACGGCGCGGGCGGCGTCCTCGGCCCAGGCCGCGGCGGCGGCGGTGGTGGGCGCGACGTAGACCCGCGCCACGCCCAGCGGCTGCCCGTCGGCGCCGAGCACGGGGGCCGACCAGCCGGTGCTGGCGTCGTGGAAGGTCGGCGCGCCCAGGCCGGAGACGCCCTGGACGGGGATGCCCGCGTGAAAGCCGGCGGCGAGGGCAGCGCTGGTGAGCAGGGCGATGATCACTGGATCCTCACGCGACTGTCGTCGTAGTAGTAGTCGGCCCGCCCGCTGCGGACGAGGCGCTCGAGGTACTCGGCGCCGGGGATGGACTGCACCAGCAGCTCGGTCCAGGGCTCGCTTCCGGGGTCCTTGTCCCCGTCCAGCGCCAGCGTGGCGTCCCAGATGGTCTCCGACAGGTCGTTGGTCGTGACCGCGTGGTAGCTGAAGCCGCAGCCCGACGGGCCGAAGGGGCAGCTCGTGTAGTCGTCGACGCCGATGGCCTTGATCTCGTTGAGCTGGAAGTTGCTCAAGATGATGCTGTAGTCCAGGCCGACGCCCAGCATGTTGGCGAAGACGCCGGCGATGCCCGAGCAGTCGCTGCAGTTGACGATGGTCCCGCTGGTGCGGTCCAGGAAGCCGCGGAAGTTGAAGCGCCCGCCGGTCCAGCCCCCGCTGTAGCTCATGTAGTAGCTGGCCCCGCTGCGGGTGTCGTAGCGCAGGTCCGACTCGGTGAAGACCCACTCGATCAGCGCGTCGAGCACGGCGGCGTCGGTGGGCTCGACCCCCTCGATGCCGCGCAGGGCCTGGTCGACCGCCGCCACCCAGGCCAGGTGCGGCGAGACGTCGGAGTCGAAGGTGGCCGGGCCCATCAGGGCGTAGATCCGGTACGGCACCTCCTGCGTGGCCACGACCTGCTCGTCGGCGGACAGCACCAGCGACAGGCTGCCCTCGCGCACGCCCAGCGTGTCGGTGAGCGCCTCGGCCTTGCGGAAGACCAGGGTGCCGCTGGTGACGCTGCCGTCGATCAGCTCCCAGCCCTCGATGCTGGCAGCCCAGGAGACCGCCTTGCCCGACGGGCCCAGGTCCCCGCCCAGGCTCAAGGTCAGGGTCGGCCGGCTGTCCCAGGCGAAGGCCTGGGGCAGGTTGACCCCCTCCCAGCCGTCGGGGGGCGTCTCCAGGTCGTCCCAGGGCGCGGGCACCTGCGTCGCGACCTCCTTGGCCCCCTCGCCCGAGCTGACCGCCTCGAGCTGGAAGGCCGCCGTGGTGCCGGCGTCCGACCAGTAGGGGCTGGCACCCGCGGCCTTGTGCCAGAGCAGGGGCACCCGCTCGTCGTCCTCCAGCTCGCTCTGCCCCCAGGTCCCGGCGACGACCCCGGTGCGCACGACGAAGGTGTCCGCACCCTGCTCGCCCCAGGTCAGGCCGGCGCCGTCGTGCAGCGTGAAGGTCACCGTGTAGACCCCGGGCGCGGCCGGCACGCCGTCTCCGCTGCGCCCGTCCCAGGCCACGTCCAGCGCGGCCAGGCTCGGGTCCATCGGGTCCAGCGTCGGGGCCAGGTCGTCGGCCAGCACGGTCACCACCGCGCCGGAGCCGTCGACCACCACCGCGTCGAGCAGCACCCCGAAGGACGAGGGCTGCACCGTGGCGGTGTAGGACAGGGCGCTGCCCCGCAGCGGGTCGAGCACCCGGCCCCCGCCGGTGACCCCCACCAGCGCCGGGTCCGGCGGCGGCTCGGTGCCCCCGTCGCCGGTGCCGCCCCCGTCGCCGGTGCCGCCCCCGTCGCCAGAGGTGCCGCCGCCGTCGCCGGAGGTGCCGCCGTCCGCGCCGGTGCCTCCGCCGTCGCCAGGGTTGCCGGTGTCGTCGGTGGCCGAGGAGGTGTCGTCACCACCGTCCTTGTCGCCACACGCCAGGAGCAGGGAGAGGAGGATGAGCATGGCGCGATGGTAGCCAAGGGCGGGCCGCGGTGGGTATGGAGCCTGTCAGGAGTGCAGGAACATGGAGTCCCGCGTCACCGACCTCGAGGTCCGCCTCGCCTTCCTCGAGCAGAGCATCGCCGACCTGGACGGGGTCGTGCGCGAGCTGGGCGAACACGTCGACGCGATGCGGGTGGAGCTCGGCCAGGTGCGCATCGCGCTCTCCCGCGAGATCGCCAGCACCGGCGACCTGGCCGACGAGAAGCCCCCGCACTGGTAGGGGCGGCTGGCCGCCGCGCCGGACAACCGGCCCTCCGACTCCGCCACCCGCTCCCCTCTCCTCCCCGATCGAGGCCCCCCCATGGCCAAGCGCTACCTCTCCGGCATCCAGCCCAGCGGCCTGCTGCACCTGGGCAACTACTTCGGCGCCATCCGCAAGCACGTGCAGAACCAGGACGACGCCTTCTACTTCATCGCCAACTACCACGCGCTGACCACGGTCCAGGACCGCGACCAGCTCCGGCGCAACACCTTCGACGTCGCCGCCACCTACCTGGCCTGCGGCCTGGACCCGCACCGCGCGGTGCTCTACCGCCAGTCCGACGTGCCCGAGGTCTGCGAGCTGATGTGGCTGCTGATGACGGTGACCGGCGCCGGCCTGCTGGAGAAGGGTGTGTCCTTCAAGGACAAGAAGGCCCGCGGCATCCAGGCCAGCGCCGGGCTGCTGACCTACCCCGTGCTCCAGGCCGCCGACATCCTGGCTGTGGACGCCCAGGTCGTGCCCGTCGGCAGCGACCAGGTCCAGCACATCGAGTTCGCCCGCGACATGGCGCAGAGCTTCAACCACCTCTACGGCGAGGTCTTCGTGCTGCCGGGCTTCGAGCTGGGCACGCCCCAGCCCGTGCCCGGCATCGACGGGCAGAAGATGAGCAAGTCCTACGGCAACCACATCCCCATCTTCCTGCACGGCAAGGCCCTCAAGAAGCGGGTCATGGCGATCGTGACCGACTCGAAGGGCGTCGAGGACAGCAAGGACCCCACCACCTGCACGGTCTTCCAGCTCTACAGCCTGCTGGCCAGCGAGGCCGAGCGCCAGGAGATGGCCGAGCGCTACCGGGCCGGCGGCTACGGCTACGGCCACGCCAAGCTGGCGCTGCTGGAGAAGATCGACGCCTTCTTCGGCCCGATGCGCGAGCGGCGGGAGGAGTACGACCGCCACCCCGACCTGGTCGAGGACGTGCTGGCGGACGGGGCGAAGCGGGCGCGAGAGGTGGCCCGGGCGACGACGGACCGGGCGCGGGCGGCCTGCGGGCTGGCTTGAGGCGGCGGCGGAGCGGCGGGGCGAGCAGCCAGCAAGCCGAGACACATCTGTTGCGAGACGGTCTTGATTCGAAACAAGATCGTCTCGCATCCGGCTTGCCCCACGTCCGCGTCAGTGCCGGCCAGGTTGATGACCGATGAGAACCCGCTCCCTCGCGACGACCTCCTCGACCGGATCCAGATCGTCTCGGACGAGCCGTCGGCGAGCTCATCTTCCACGCACACGCTCGTCCCGTCGAGCCGGCGACGGACGCCGTCCTCGGGCAAACGGGTACACGAGCCAGGCCGCCACGGCAGCAGCCGGGATGATCCACGGCATCCACGCCGCGAGGATCTCCGCAACCCAGGGGCCGCAGTCGGAGGTGTAGGGGTGCCATTTCAAGATATTTGGCTCCATCCAACAGATCTGGCCGGCGCCCTCGTGACTTAGCTCTGCCCAGTAGGTCGGCCCCTCGATCCCAACCTGTCGGAAGAGACGGGCACCTGTGCCCGTCCGCGCCCACCGCAGGTACTGGCCCAGCGGATGGCTCGCATAGTGGAGCAGCGCGACCCCGACCGACGCGATGAGGGGCGCCACGATGCGGCGCGGCACAAAAGACGCCACCGCCAGCACCACGACCCCCCAGAGCCAGACCGCCGCTTCGAGGGGGCGCTCCCTCATGCAACTCAGGCATCCGCGGTACCACAGGCTGTAGCCGAGATCGAGGAGCCACCACAAGGCCGTCGACGTCGCCGCCGCGACGAGCACGTGCCGAAGAATGCGCCGTACCATGCGCCGGCTACCAGTCGGTGCTGTAGGTGGCACGGACGGCCCACTGTTCGACATCGTCCACCATGGCGACCGCGGAGATGACATGCGCGCCCGCGCTCCACGTCGAGACGTCGAGGAGGCAGTCCTCGGACGAGCCGTCGGCGAGCTCATCGTCCACGCACACGCTCGTCCCGTCGAGCCGAACGTCGATCGCCTCGATGCGGGGGTCGCGGATGATCATGTGGAAGCGCTTGATCCCCGCGATCTTCGTCCCCGGGCGCGGAGCTGCGAACGAGAGCATGGGGCTGATCGCGGCGCCGCGCGGACGGTAGAACGCGTGGGAGAGCGAGTCATAGCTGCCGGAGTACACCGAGCCCCCCGCGGTGGCAGTGCTACGGTCCACCACGTAGGTGTCCGATTCGACGCTGGTCGAGTACCCGCCGATCACCAGGAAGGCGCCGTTCTGCGGGACCTCGACGAACACCGGGTAGACATCGCTGGAGTCGCCGGAGCTGGTCTTGAGGTAGAGCGTGGTGGACGCGCTGTAGCTGGAGGAGATGGACCCGAGGTCGAGCTCCTTGACGTAGAGGTTGCTCGTCCCCGTACAGGCCACCCATCCCCGATCACTGCCGTAGGCCCGGTCCATCGCGATGCTGATCGGCTGCTCGCAGTAGTTGATCGTCGCCACGTCACCACTGCCGAAGCCCAGCTCTTCGTCGCCGGCCGTGGTGCCGGACCCATAGAACTCGCCCAGCGCCAGCGAGCCATCCTCGTACCAGGAGACGTCTCGCAACGAGCCCTTGTTGCTCGTGGAAGCGAAGGTCTCGCCGGAGATCGTGCTCGAACCGTGCCCGAGATCGTCGGGCTCGACGACCACGAGCGCGTCGTCACCGCCGTAGACGTTGTCGGTCACGCCGAAGGCGAGGTCGGCGCCGTTCTCGGGGCTCACCGCGGCGCCGTAGACACGCCCGGTCGCGGCGGTCGAGAGCGTCTCCGGGTCAAGGAAGGTCGCGCCGCTCCAGGTGTCGAACGACTCCACGACGGCGTCCCCGCCGAAGATGCTGCCGACCCGGAGGATCCCGTCCTGGCCGATCGCCATCTCCGAGTAGGTGTCGACCGTGCCCTGCAGCTCGACATCGCCCACGAACTCGTAGGTGTCCGTCGTCCACGCGGCGATCGTCCCCGTGTCCACGCACAGCGCGTACAGCACGTCGCCCAGCGGGTGGACCTCGACGTCGGTGGGGCCGTAGCAGCCATCCGTGGAGGTGAAGATCTCCGTGGCGCTCCCCAGCACCTCGCCCGTCTCGGGATCGACCTGCTGCGCGACCACCTCGTCGTCGCCGTAGTCCGCTACGAAGATCTGCGGCGGGCGCGTCATCGCCGGGTACACGCCGGCCAGACGCAGAGCGGTCCAGATGGCCTCGAACAGGTTGAGGCGGACCTGGGCACCGGCCCGGGTGTACAGCGGGCTGACGTCGTCGGCGGTGCTCACGAGCAACGCCAGAATGGCCTCGTCGCTCATCGCGCCGGTCCCCGTCCGGGGCAGGATGCCGCGCAGGAGGACATAGGCCGAGGCCACGGCGGGCGTGGCGAGGCTCGTCCCGATGACAGACTCATAGGCCGGGTCCCAGGTCTCAGTGCTCGTGCCGCTTGCGACAGGTAGGAACCACCCGTCGTAGGGAGCGAGGATGCCCACGTCGTCGCCGTAGTTCGCTCCGTCAGTGGCACTGATGTCGACGGCCGTGTCGGCGTCTGCACCGCCTGCGTGCACACCTGACACCACGAGCGCGCGCCCCGCGCAGACCGCCGACGCGACCTCGGCGCCATGCTGGAATTCCGCCACCTCGCCATTCCGGTTCCCAGCGGAGAGGAGCAGCGGACGGACCCGGCAGACGTCTTCCAGCACACGGCTCCAGGACGGCCAGCCCTGCTGGGTGCCGTAGTACCACGGAGGCGGAGTCCAGGAGTAGGACAGGCTCATGACCTGGGGCGCCGCGCTCGTCGACGTCCCCATGACGGTGTTCGCCGCCTGGATGGCTCGCTTCATGAACGGCTGATTCAGCGTGCCGTTCGCGTGGTTCGCATCGCCCAGCAAGTTGATCACCGTCACGGTGCCCGCGGGCCACTCGCCGCCTTCATCCACGCTGCTGTCGACGTCGTCGTCGACCCCGAAGACCTGGAAGCTCGCCCAGATCCCGCTCGCGTCGTCCGTGCTGCGGGGGTTGCCCTCGGTCCAGGTCGGGTTGCCACCGTTGGCGGACGCCATCACACCGGCCGTCGTGTTCCCGTGGACTGGGCGCGGGGAGGTGAGACCGAGCTTGAAGACGTGGTGACCGTCCGTTCCCGTCGAGGACCAGCCGGTGTCCTCGTGCTCGTAGAGCGAGAACCGGGCGTCAGGGAACTCGTCCTGCGTCCCCGCCTCGCTGCTGTCCCAGTCGGCGCCGAAGCGCAGGCCATCGTCCGGGATCACGACGTCGACCGGCTCGGGGGGGCTGCTGAGCCCCGAGAGCCAGTAGAGGCGCCGGGCCTCTTCGAAGTTGATCTGGCCCAGCGCCCCGGGCGTCTCGGGGTCGTAGAAGAGATCGTAGTCCGCCGGAGCCGCGAAGGTGTCTGCGGTCGCGACCTGCTCGGCCTCCACGAAGAGGACGCCGGCATGGGTGTCGAGGTCGTCGAGCACGTACTCGAGATCGGTCGCCGTGGGCGCGGCGGAGAACGTCCACTCGACCTGGAATGCGTTGACATCGGGGAACTCGCCCACGATCGACCAGCCCGTGCGCGATCCGTCGAGGGATTCCACGTGGTCGAGGACGCCGGCGACATCGGTGCTGTCGTAGTTGTAGTCGAAGGCGACGAAGGTACGATTGAGGAACAACCCGACGCCATCGACCTCGTCGTAGTAGGCGTCATCCGGGGCCGTGTAGCTCTGGGTCGGCGGCGTGCTCACTCCGACCAGGAAGTGGTAGGGTTCGCTCGCCCCGCTGCTGCGCATCACGACGATGTCCCCGTTGGAGGCGTTCTCGGGCACCCTCACCCGCAGGCTCGTCCCCGAGGCGGACACCACGTTGGCGTGGGCGCCGTTGAAGGAGACGGTGGTGCCGGCCGCCGACGAGCCGAACCCGGTCCCGATGAGGTCGACCAAGGTCCCCGCGGAGGCGAAGCTGATGTGGCTGCCGCCAAGGTTGTGGACGTCGGTGACCGTTGGGAGGGCCGACACGAACTGGGTGACGATCGAGTACCCGCCAGCAGAGCCTGACAGCCGGAGGCACAAACTGGTTGGCATCGTCACGGCAACCGACAACTCGGCCCGGCCGTTGGACATGGTGTCACTCACCAACGTCGCCGACCCGCTGGCGTTCCGGAGCTCCACGAGGAGGTCGTCGTCGGGGTTGGATCGGTTGAGCGCGAGGACGCGCAGATCACCGTTCTCGAGGCCACTGAGGCGATATGCGTCGACATCGCTGGACGAGGACAGCTCTCCGTCGCCGACGGTCAAGGGGACGATGGCCTCGTAGGCCAGACAACTGTCGTTCGGCTCATCGTCAAAGGCGTGGGCCGCCCGCCCGCCAAGGCCCACCAGGAGCAGGGTCAGGGCGTGGACGCAGCGCGCTGCGGTGGGGCGGGGGGGGGGTGAGCATCGAGGTCTCCAACTTCTGGGGCATCGGGAGGCGGTGGCGCTCTGGGGCCCGCTACAAACCACCGTCGTCGCGGTCGGGCTTGCAGACCCTACCACCTGCGAACCTCGAGTTGTCGGCCAGGCGTCAAGAAATCAACCCAGAGGGAGTGGATTTCTCGCCCCGGCCATCGAAGCCATCGTCACGGCCAGCATTGTCGCTGTAGAGGCCAGCCGCCTCCAGCTCATTGACGAAGCTCGCCCGCTCGGCCGGCATGCCGACCAGGTGCCTCCATGGAGAGTTCGGCCTGGCCATCCGCTCGCCGCGCAGGCGCCCCTCCGCGGTCGGGTCCCGCAGTGGCTGGGTTGTCCGGGCCCAGCAGCAGGGTCCCCGGCTCGCCGGTCTGGTTCACCCTGCCCACCCTGGCCCGCGTGGTGGCCCGAGCGCCTGGAACCGCGCCGCTGTCCTGGCTCGGAGCGCTGACCACGCTGCCGGACGACGACCTGCATCCCGTCCTCGACAGCCTGGCGCGTGCGCAGGGCCCTGCAGGACCCACAGCCCGCCTGACGCCCCTTCCACCCCCCACCCGCCGCGGGTAGACCGACCCTCTTCCCCGGAGTCACCTTGTCCGCACCATCGCTCCTCGACGAGGCGCTCGACAGCGCCGCCCTCACCGCCGCCGTCGCCCGCTTCCGCCTGGTCAGCCTGGCCGAGGGCCTGTCCTACGTGCTGCTGATGTTCGTCGCCATGCCGCTGAAGTACGCCGCCGGCATCCCCGAGGCGGTGCGGGTGGCCGGCAGCCTGCACGGCGCGCTCTTCATCCTCTTCGTCGTCGCGCTGGCGCTGGCCGCCCGGCAGGCGCGCTGGTCGCCCCTGCGGACCGCCTGGTACCTGGTCCTGTCGATGATCCCGCTGGGCGCCCTGCGCATCGAGCAGGAGCTGCGCGCCCCCGCGGCCGGCGGGGCCCCCGGGGCGGGCTGACGAGCACGCGGCCCGTGCGCGGCCCTACCCGCAGTGGGGCTGCCGCTCCGACAGGTTCTCCACCAGCCGCTCCATCAGCGCCGCCTCGGCTGCCAGGGGGGCGTCCTCCAGCTCCCCGCCGACCACCGCCAGGCGCCCTGCCGCCTCCTGGACCGCCTGGATCGCGCCGGCGCGGGGCATCGACCCGGCGCAGTACATGCCCGCGGCCGTCAGCGCGTCGACCTCGTCCAGCAGCAGGGTCATCTTGTAGACGCCCAGGTCGTCGGCCAGCGGGCTCTCGGCGCCCAGGCCGGTGCTCCGCCAGGCGGTCCCGCCCTGGAAGGCCAGCTCCAGCTCGTCGACGACCTCGCGGGCGTCGTCGGCGGTGACGTAGCGCAGGTCGAAGCGCGCGAGCGCCTCGCCCGCGGCGGGCACCGAGGCATCCGTGCCCTCCCGCTCCAGCACGATGGCGATGCCGCCGCCGCCGCTGCTCAGGAAGAGCGTGCTGGCGCCGAAGTCCACGCCCGCCACCCCCTGGTCGGCCGCGCCGTCGTCCAGGGACGCGCCGACGGCGTCGACGAAGCGCCAGCCGCTGTGCGGGTCGATGTGCGCCTCGAAGTCGTAGGCGACGGGGGTGACCAGGTAGTCGAAGTCCTCGTCGAAGGCCGCCTCGATGGCCGGCTTGTCCGGCAGGTAGACGTAGGCGCCGCCCCGCACCTCGCTCATCTCCTCCGCCAGCTCGGCGCCCAGGTCCAGCCCGGTCCCGAACACCGTCGTGCCGATGCCCAGCTCGGCGTGCTCGCGCACCAGGCTGGTGAAGCTGCCCAGCCCGGTCGCGCCCACGTTGGGCTGGGCGTCGGTGAACAACATCACGCGGTCCTCGTCGCGCGTGGTGCCCGTGTCCGGCCGGACCTGGGCGTAGGCCTGCTGCAGGCCCGCCTCGATGTTCGTCCCGCCGCGGGTCTGCAGGCGGTCGATCTCCCGGCGCAGCGCGGCCACGCCCGCCTCGTCCATGACCCACCGCTCCAGCCGCAGCTCGGCAACGTCGTCGAAGGCCACCAGGCTGACCCTGTCGTCCGGCGTCATCCGGTCGGCGAGCGCGTGCAGGGCCACCTTCATCGCGTCGAGCTTGCCGTCGCCCATCGAGCCCGAGATGTCGACGGCCAGGCCCAGGTTCAGGTCGCGCCGCTCGAAGGTCTCGGCCGTGATGCTGGTGCCGAATCCGACCTGCACGATCACCTGCTGCATGGCCGGCACCGCCGCCGCCTGGGCGCGGGGGCACAGCACCTCGTGGCACTCCTCGCCCGACAGCGGCAGGTCGTGCTCGCTGAAGAGCCCCTCGGCCGACCAGGTCCCGACCGTCGGGACGCCGCCTTGCTCGATGACGTCGCGGATGTAGCCGATGTCCTGGGCGCCGCCGGGGCTGACGCCGAGGTCGCCGGCGGCGCCCATGTCCGTCGACATGGCTCCATCGTAGGAGCAGGCGGGCAGGAGGAGGGCGAGAGAGAGCAGGACGGGACGGGTCATCTGGGGCTCCGGGGTGTGCGGGAGGAGGCGTCGCAAGCGGCGTGCCACCCTCGATCACCACGCTGCCATCGGCGCCTGTGCCCACCAGGCGAGGGCTGGGTGGCCCGAAGCCGGATCTCCCTGTCGCGGTCCGGCGGGCCCCTGCGCGCGGCGGTTCCGCCGGCTACGTCGCCTGCAACCCGGTTCCGCCGTGTCCCCCGCCCGCCGCGCCCTGCTCCTGGTCCTCGCCCTGCTCGGGCTGGCGGCGCTGTCCGTCCGCCCGGCCGCCCGGGCGGTGGGCCACCACCTGGTGCGCGCCGACGACCCCACCGGCGCCGACGCCATCGTGGTCCTGGGCGGGGACGTGCGGCGCCGCGCGCCCCACGCGGCCGCTCTCTACCAGCAGGGGGTCGCCCCCCGGGTGCTGGCCGTCGGAGGCACCGAGGACCAGGGCCGCCACGCCGAGGCCCGCAAGACCGCCCGCGTCCTGGTGGAGGCAGGCCTGCCCGAGGCCGCGATCCTGGTCGAGGGCCACACCGAGCCCAGCACCGCCGAGGAGGCCGCCGTGGTGGCCCGGGTCGCCGTCGAGCAGCAGTGGACCCGGCTGGCGGTGGTCACCTCGCCCTACCACACCTGGCGCGCCGGTCGCGTGCTCGATGATGCGCTGCCCGACGGGATCACCATCGCGATGGTGCCCTCGCCGCTGGACCCCTTCGACCCCGACGCCTGGTGGCAGGACGAGGTCCAGCGCCGCCGGGTCCGCAACGAGTACGGCAAGTACCTGCTGTGGAGGCTCGGCTACTGAAGTGGTGGCACCAGGGGGCGCGCCTACTGGCCTCCCTCCTGCTTCTTGCCCTTGCCGCCCTGGTTCGCCGGGCGCGGGCCGCGGCGCCGGGGGTCCTTGACCTCGCTCATGAGCTGCTCGAAGCCCGGAAGGTCGCTGAAGTCCGGATCGATCACGATCTCGATCCGCCGGTTCCGGGCCTTGTTGGCGTCGCTGTTGTTGGGCACCACCTTGCGGTGCTGGGCGTAGCTGGCGGCGCTCAGCCGCTCCGCGGGGACCCCCGCCGCCGTCATCGCGTCCACCACCGACAGGGCCCGGGCCGCGCCCAGCCGCCAGTTGTCCGGGAACTCCTTGGTCGCGATGGGATCGTTGTCCGTGTGCCCCTGGATCTGCAGGTCGCGGTCCGTGCGCTTGACCAGCATCCGGCCCACCTTGACCACGGTGTCGCGCCCCTTCTCCGAAAGGGCCGCCGACCCGCTGGCGAAGAGCACGTCGCTGGCCATGCCGACGACCACCCGGCCGTCGTCCACGGTGACCTCCAGCAGCCCCTGGTCCACCAGGGGCTTGAGCTCGGCCACCAGCTCGCGGAAGGCCTGCAGCCGCCGCTGCGCCGCGGCGTCCTGGGCGGCCACGATCTGCTGCAGCCGGTCGTTCTGGGACTTCAGCTCCGACACCTGCTGCTGGCTCTGCGTGTACTGGTTCTCCAGCGTGATGTACCTGCTCTTGGACACACAGCCCGACGAGAGCGTCAGCGCCGACAGCATCGCGACGACGAACCTGGCACGCATGAGACCTCCTGCGTTTGCGCCGGCCTAACCGATCCCTGCGCGCCGCCGCCGCGATGCCCGCCCTCGGAGGCCCGGCTAAGCTGCGCCCATGGCCGGCCACCAGACCCTCCCCGTCCCCGGCGGCGTGGACCTCCACGCCTGGATCGACGGCGTGCCCCTCGAAGACGCGGCCCGCCGCCAGCTCGAGAACGTCGCGCGCCTGCCGGTGGTCCGCCCCCACGTCGCGGTCATGCCCGACGTGCACTGGGGCCTGGGCGCCACCGTCGGCAGCGTCATCCCCACCGTCCAGGCCATCATCCCCGCCGCCGTCGGCGTCGACCTGGGCTGCGGCATGATGGCGGCGCGCACCAGCCTGACCGCCGCGGACCTGCCCGAGAGCCTCAAGGGCCTGCGCCGGGCCATCGAGAAGGCCGTGCCGCACGGCCGCGACAAGGGCGGCGGCCGCGGCGACAAGGGGAGCTGGTCGGACCCGCCCCGCCCGGTGCTGAAGGCCTGGGGCACGCTGGCCACCGAGCTCGACGAGATCGCCAGCCGCCACCCCGCCGTGGGGCGCGCCAACAGCCTGATCCACCTGGGCACCCTGGGCACGGGCAACCACTTCATCGAGCTGTGCCTGGACGAGCTGGACCGCGTGTGGGTGATGCTGCACAGCGGCAGCCGCGGCGTGGGCAACCGCATCGGCACCTGGTTCATCGAGAAGGCCAAGGAGGACATGGGCGTGCACCTGCGCGCCCTGCCCGACCACGACCTGGCCTACCTGCGGGAGGGCACCCGCCTGTTCGACGACTACGTGCAGGCCGTCGACTGGGCCCAGCGCTTCGCCCGGGCCAACCGCGCGCTGATGATGGATGCGACCCTGGACGCCCTCCGGCGCACGAAGGGCATCCGCCAGTTCCAGGCGCAGGTCGAGGCGGTCGACTGCCACCACAACTACGTGCAGCGCGAGCACCACCACGGCCAGGACCTGTGGCTGACGCGCAAGGGCGCCGTCTCCGCCCGGCAGGGTGAGCTGGGCATCATCCCCGGCAGCATGGGCACACGCTCCTACATCGTGCGGGGCAAGGGCAACGCCGAGAGCTTCCACAGCTGCAGCCACGGCGCGGGGCGCGCGATGTCCCGCAACGAGGCGAAGCGCCGCTTCTCCCTGGACGACCACGTCCAGGCCACCGCCGGGATCGAGTGTCGCAAGGACGAGGAGGTCCTGGACGAGACGCCCGGCGCCTACAAGGACATCGACGCCGTCATGGCCGCGCAGGCCGAGCTGGTGGACGTGGTGCACACGCTCCGCCAGGTGCTCTGCGTCAAGGGGTGAACCGTGAACCATCGCCAGCTCCTCGCCTCGCCCGCCCTGCTGATCGTCCTGCTGGGCCTGGCCGCACCCGGCTGCAACGACAGCAAGGTCACCAGCTTCAACACCGCGCCCTCGGCGCTCATCTCCTACCCCTCGGACGGCCAGGCGCTGGCCGAGGGGCAGGTGGTGGCCCTGGAGGGCGTGGTCGGCGACGACGACAGCCCGCCCTCGGACCTGACGACCACCTGGCGGATCGACGGGGTGGACGCCTGCGCGCCCGCGCCCGCCGACGAGGACGGTGGCACCCGCTGCGAGGTGACGCTGCCCGTCGGCAGCCACGAGCTGTCCCTGGTGGTCGAGGATCCGGGCGGCCAGGCCGCGCAGGACACGGTCACCGTCACGGTCGAGCAGACGGCCCCGCCCTCGGCGGTGATCACCTCCCCCGAGGACGACGCCGTGGTCGTCGCCGGCGAGCTGGTGGCCCTGCAGGGCCAGGTGGCCGATCTCGAGGACGGCGCCAGCGAGCTGACCGCGTGGTGGACGGTGGACGGTGTGACCCTGGACGTGCCCGTCACCGTCGACAGCGACGGAGACGTCACCGCCAGCACCACCTTCACCGAGGCCGCGTCGCACACGCTGAGCCTGCAGGTCGAGGACAGCGACGGCAAGACCGCCAGCGCCACCATCACCCTGACGGTGCAGGCCGCGCCCGGCTCGCCCTCCTGCGAGATCCTGTCGCCCGCCAGCGGCGCCGTGGTCTCCGTGGACGACGGCGTCGACCTGCAGGCCACCGCGTCCGACCCCGACCAGGCGCCCGAGACCCTGTCCGTCGCCTGGAGCAGCGACATCGACGGCGCCCTGGGCAGCAGCACCCCCAGCAGCGCGGGCGCCATCGCCTTCTCCCCCACGCTCAGCCAGGCCGATCACACCCTGAGCATGGTGGTCACCGACGCCACCGGCCTGACCTGCAGCGACTACGTCACGGTCGTGGTCGACGAGGCGCCTTCCGTCGAGATCACCTCGCCCGCCGGCGGCACCCTGGTCCAGCAGGGCGCCGAGGTCACCGTCTCGGTCCGCGCCGTCGACGAGCGCGACCCAGAGACGGAGCTGGTGGTCACCCTGGAGAGCGACCTGGACGGCGACCTGGCCAGCGGCCGCCCCGCCAGCGACGGCGACCTGGAGCTGCCCGTCACGCTGGGCGCCGGCACCCACACGCTGACCGTGCTGGCCACCGACAGCAACGGCTTCACCGCCACCGACAGCCTGACGATGACCGTGAACGGTGCGCCCTCGACCCCGGTGGTGGACATCGACCCCTCCGGCCCCAGGACCGACGACGCCCTGACCGCCTCGCTCTCCACCGCCTCGGTCGACCCGGAGGGGGACGCCGTCAGCTACACCTGGTCCTGGACGAAGGACGGCGCCTCGACCAGCTACAGCTCGACCACGGTCCCGGCCTCGGCCACCGCCAAGGGCGAGCTGTGGGAGGTGACCGTGGTCGCCCGCGACGGCGACGGTGGACAGAGCGGCGAGGCCAGCGCCCGCGTCACCATCCAGGACACGGCCCCGGCGTTGACCAGCCTGTCGCTCACCCCTTCCCGGGCGACCGTCGAGGACGACCTGTCCGCCAACGCCGCCGGAAGCGACGTGGACGGTGACACGGTGAGCTTCCGCTACGCCTGGACGGTGGACGGTGTGGCCATCCCCGAGTCCGACGCCCGGCTGTCCAGCGGCTACGCCAAGGGGGACGTGGTGACGGTGACGGTCACCCCCATCGCCGACGGCGGCGAGGGAGAGCCCGACACCGCCTCCCTCACCATCGACAACGCGGCCCCCGGCGCCCCCGTCGTCGACGTCAGCCCCGAGGAGCCCTACGCCGAGGAGGACGCGCTCACCTGCGAGATCGAGGTCGCCTCCTCCGACCCCGACGGCGACGCCGTGTCCTACGAGGTGACCTGGACGGTCGACGGCGTCGACGCCGGCGTCACCGGCTACACGGTGGAGCGCGACGACATCGCGCCCGGCGAGCTGTGGGTCTGCACGGTCACCCCCAGCGACGGCGAGGACGAGGGACCCTCGGCCTCGGCCAGCGTCACCGTCCTGGGCGACCCCGTGGACTACGCCCACCTCCAGTACCCGTGCAGCCTGGACCTGGCGCCGGGGGCCGACGCGGACGTCTACGGCTGGGTCTACAAGACGGGCGTGACCGGCGGCGCGGGGGCGGGGCCCGGCATCAGCAGCCAGGTCGGCTACGGCGACCCCTCCGACGACCCCAGCGACGACGGCAGCACCTGGACCTGGTTCGACGGCGCGTACTTCGCCGACAAGGACGGCCTGGCCCCCGGCGACCTGGCCAACGATGAGCACCTGGCGGTGCTCGTCGCGCCGGCCTCCGCCGGCACCTACGCCTACGCCTTCCGCTTCTCCACCGACGACGGGGCGAGCTGGATCTACGGCGATCTGGGCGAGGACTGCGGCGGCCTGGGCACCGTGGACGGCTTCGACGTGGCGGACGCCGGCGTCCTGACGGTGGACTGATCGGTGCGCGTGCAGGACTGGGCCCGGGGCCTGCTGCTGGGCGACCGGCTGGAGGACAAGCTGTCCTGGCCCCAGGCGCTGGACCTGGACGCCACGGGCCCCGCCCTGGTCGGTCCCCCCGCCGCCCCCGGGCGCCCCGCGGCCTGGGCCTTCTCCGCCGAGCGCCAGCCCTTCCCGGCCCTGTCCGAGCTGTCCGATCCGCGGGCCCGCGGGCGGATGCTGCACGTCTTCGCCAACCACGAGCTGCTCGCCATCGAGCTGCTGGCCCTGGGCCTGCTGCGCTTCCCCGACGCGCCCCGCCGCTTCCGCCAGGGCCTGGTCGCGACCATCCGCGACGAGCAGGTCCACCTCTCGCTGTACCTGGAGCGCATGGCGGCCCTGGGCGTGTCGCAAGGCCAGGTGCCGGTCCACTCCTTCTTCTGGGACTGCGTGGCCGACGTGCCCACGCCGCTGGACCTGTGCGTGCGCCTGGGGCTGACCTTCGAGCAGGCCAACCTGGACTGGTGCATCCACTACGGCGCCGCCTTGCGACAGGTCGGAGATGAACAGACCGCCGCGGTCATGGACCGCGTGCTCGACGACGAGATCGGCCATGTGCAGCACGGCCTGCACTGGTTCCGGCGGTGGAAGGACCCGGGACAGAGCGACTGGGACGCCTTCGTCTCCCTCGTGTCGCTGCCGCTGTCGCCCTCGCGGGCGCGGGGGCCCTTCGTCGACCGCGGTGTCCGGGCGCGCGCCGGCCTGGACGAGGACTTCGTCGACCACCTGGAGGTCTGGTCGCGCAGCAAGGGGCGCCCCCCCACCGTCTGGGCCTTCAACCCCGACTGCGAGGCCGAGGTGCGCGACCCGGCCCACCGCTCCGCGCCCGCCGTCGCCGCCCTGGAGCGCGATCTCGCCGCCCTGCCCTGGGTGCTCGCGGCCCCCCACGACGTCGTGCTGGTGCCCCGCCTGCCCTCGCTGCCCTGGCTGCGCCACCTGCGGGAGGCGGGCTTCCAGCCGCCCGAGCTGGCCGCCGAGGTCGGTGACCGCGTCGTGGGCGGGCTGTCCCCGTGGGGCTGGTCGCCGCGGATGGCCGCCCGCCTGGGCCCGCTGGTCTCCGCCCTCCCGTCCCTGCCCGACCCCGCCGCCTTCCGCAAGGACCTGGCCGCGCGCCTGGCGCCGCCCCCGCTGGGTGGGACCGCCTGTTCCACGTGGAGCGAGGTCGAGCGGGCGGCCGAGGAGCTGGCCTCCCGGGGCTTCTCGCCCGCGGTGAAGCCCGTGCTGTCCACCGCCGGCCAGGGCATCCTGCGCCGGGTGGAGCAGCAGGCCGTGCTGCGCCTGCTGGCGACGCAGCCCGCCGTGCTGGTGGTGCCCTGGCTGCCCCGCGAGCTGGACCTGTCCCTGCACCTGGACCTGGAAGGCGGGCGGGCGCGCCCGCGGGGCTTCACGGTCTTCCAGACCACCGAGGGCGGCTCCTGGCGCCGCAGCCTGGCCAGCCCGCCGGACCTGGGTACCTCCGGCGAGCTGCTGCGCTTCCTGCACGGCCAGCACCCCCGCGGGATGCCGGGGCTGGCGGCGCAGGTGGCCGACCGGGTCGCGGCGCTGCTCTCACCCCTGGGCGTGCGCGGACCGGTGGGAGTCGACATGCTGGTGGGCCGCCTGCCCGACGGCCAGCGGGTGCTGCACCCGGTGGTCGAGCTGAACCCGCGGTGGACGATGGGGCGGGTGGCGCTGGCGCTGCGCCCCCGCCTGGCCCCGGGGTGCGTCGCCTGGCTCTCCCTGGTCCGCGAGCCCGTGGGCGCGCTGCAGGCGCTGGACCGGGACGACAAGGGCCGCCTGCGCGCGGGCCGGCTGTGGCTGACCGATCCCGCTGGCGCCGCGATCGCGGCCGTCCTCGACGTCGAGCCGCCCGGCAGCCGCTGAGCGGCACGGGCAGGGCGTCGCGCCGACGACGGTGACCGGCGCGTGACATGCCGTTGCATCTGCGAGGGGGAGGTTCGGCGGAGCGATCCGAAAGGGGCGGTGTGCTTCTCGTCGGGGGCAGCACAAACCACCAAGAAGGAGCCGCGAATGCGCAAGACCCTCTCCGCCATCTTCGCGATGGCCCTCCTGTCCTCCCCCGCCCTGGCCTCGGACACGGCCAACCACACGGTGACCGTCACCGTCGCCGCGGTCAACGAGGTCGCCATCACGGGCGGCAACGTCGCGCTGAACATCGGCTCGACCTACGCGGCCAGCGACGCCACCACCGCCGACCTGAGCTGGTCGACCAACGAGTCGGGCAAGAAGATCACCGTGGTCTCGAGCCTGTCCTCGATCACCTACCCCCTGGTGGTCACCGCGACCTCGGTCAGCGGCGGCACCTCGGCCGGCGCCGTCACCGTCAGCGACGTCGCCCAGGACCTGGTCACCGGCATCTCGCTCACCGACGGCACCGCCGACCTGTCCTACAGCGCCAGCGCGACGGCGGGCGACGGCACGGGCGTCGAGGCCCACACCGTCACCTACACCATCCTCGCGAGCTGACGAGGACGCTGTGCGCCACGACGTCCGCCGGGTCCCGGCCCTGGTCGCGCTGGCCCTGACGCTCGGCGTCAGCCTGCCCGCCCAGGCCATGGACCTGGCGGCGTCGGGGAGCTTCAGCCTGGGGATCGACGCCAGCGATCTCACATCGGGCGCTGGCAGCGAGCTGCAGGACAGCCACGACAGCGGCACCGGCGCGATCGCCCTCCAGGTCAGCGCCACCAGCGGCAGCACCGACGCGTGGCGGATCGACATCCGTCGCGCCAGCTCCGGCTGGGACCCGGACCTGCGCCTGTGGGCCCGCCGCACCGGCGACGGAAGCGGCGACGGCAGCATCGCGGGCGGCGCCTCCTGGCAGGAGATCGGGACCACCGACTCCACCTTCTTCAGCGGCGAGGGCGACCGGTCGAGCATCACCGTCCAGGTCCGGATCACCGGGGTGTCCCTCGCCATCTCGCCCGACTCCTTCCTCTCCACCGTCCACTACACCCTCGTGGACACCCTGTGACCCATGCCCGCCACGCTGCTCGCCCTGCTGCTCACCTCCGTCCACGTCGCGGCCGCGGCCGAGATCAGCGTCGTCGGCAGCCTGGTCCGGGAGGCCGCGCTGGACCCGGGGGAACGGACCGAGGGTGTGATCCTGGTCCGCAACAACGACGACATCCCCCGTGAGATCGTCGTCCACCAGTCCGACTACCTCTTCCACGCCGACGGACGGAACGACTTCGCCCCGGCCGGCAGCCTCTCGCGCTCCAACGCCGACTGGGTGAGCTTCAACCCTGCGCAGGTGATGGTGCCGCCGCACGAGACGGTGCCGGTGTACTACGCCATCCAGGCGCCCGACCAGGCCCTGTCGGGCAGCTACTGGAGCCTGCTGCTGGTCGAGGCCCTGCCCCTCCCCACCCCCGACGAGCTGCCCCAGCTCGGCCGCGGCGTGCAGATCCAGACAGTCGTCCGCTACGGCGTCGAGCTGATCTCCGACCTGGGCGGAGAGGCCGACGGCCTGCTGGCCTTCGAGTCCGTCGCCCTGCGCCGGGAGGATGGACGGACCCTGCTGGCGCTCGACGTCGCCAACAAGGGCGAGCTGCAGGCCCGGCCCCGGGTCTGGATCGACCTGTTCGGCGCCGACGGCGCGTCTGCCGGCCGCGTCACGGCCGACCAGGACTCCCGCCTGCTCCCGGGATGCTCCACCCGCTTCCTGCTCGATCTGTCCACGTTGCCCCCGGCCTCCTACACTGGCCTGGCCATCGCCGACGCCGGCGGGGACATGGTCTTCGGCGCCGACTACCAGCTCGACCTGCGGCCGTGACCCGTTGGCTGCCACCGCTGCGCCTGCTGCTGAGCCTGCTGCTGGCCCTGCTGTGGAGCGTGGGCGCCCAGGCGGGAGTGGACAGCGCGATCGAGGTCCGACGCACCACGGGTGACGGGGTCGCCGTGGACCCCGGACGGATCCTGACGGTCGGCTTCCAGGTGAGCGCCCATGGCCCCGGCGCGCGGGAGCTGCACGAGGACCTGGACCTGCCCGAGGGGTGGGTGGCCGTCACGGCTCCCCAGCGCTTCTCGATGCAGCCCGGCGAGCGCCGGCTGCGGATGCTGGCCATCCAGGTCGCTCCGCAGGCCGCCGAGGGCAGCTACCCGCTGTCGTACACGGTCCGGGACCTGGCCGACCCCGACGCATCGCACAGCGACCAGCTCCAGGTGGTGGTCGCCCGGACCAGCCGCCTGCGCATCGAGGTGGTCGACGCCCCCACCTGGGTCATCGCCGGCGACCCCGTCCTGGTGACCGTGCGCGTGCACAACGAGGGCAACGCGGCCGTGCGCGCGGCGATCACCGCGACCCCCGAGAGCGGCCTGCGGGCCAGCCTGTCCGACGGCAGCCTGAAGCTGGGGCCCCACGCGACCGGCGAGCTCACCCTCTCGGTCCAGACCGACCCCGGCGAGGAGCGCAGCACCCAGCGCATCGTGCGCCTGCAGGCCCGCGCGCCGGGCGCCACCGCCGACGGCCTGCTGGTGCTGGCCATCACCCGCCAGGCCGAGCTGCAGCGCCGCTGGCGGACCCTGCCCGCCACCCTGTCGCTGGTGGGCACCACCGACGGCGCGCGGGTGGCCCTGCAGGGGGAGGCGCGGGCCCTGGGCGACCTGGACGCCGCCGGACGCTGGACGACCGACCTGCTGCTGCGCGCCCCGGACGCCCTCGCGCAGAGCTTCGACCTGCCGGGCGACGGACCGGCCACCGGCGAGGCGGGAGAGGGCGGGGGTGTGGGCGCCTACGCGCAGCGGGACGAGGCCCGCCTGCGGGTCGACGGCCCCGGCCTGATCGCACGCCTGGGTGACCAGAGCTACCCCCTGACCCCCCTGCTGGGCCCCGGGAGCTACGGCCGCGGCGTCGGCCTGGAGCTGGCCCCCGGTCCCGCGCGCCTGGGCGCCCACGTCGTCCGCGAGCGCTTCGTCGAGCAGCCCGAGACCGAGATCGGCGCCACGGCCGGAGCCGACCTGGGCCGCGCGGGTCTGTACACCATGCACCTGCTGCAGCGCCTGGCCCAGCAGGACGCGACCGTCCTGGGCCTGATGGGCGTCGCGCGCCCCCACGAGGCCCTGGCGCTCGAAGGAGAGGTCGCCCGAGGCGTGGCGCCCGCCGACGACGAGCCCTGGGGCCTGCGCCTGCAGGCGAGGGCCCACACCGACGCGGGCCTGAGCCTGGGCGCGCGCGAGGTGTGGGCCACTCCGTCCTTCCAGGGCTACGAGCGCGACGTCCACCGCACCGAGGCCGACGCGACGGTACCCCTGTCCCGCCAGGTGCGCCTGCACGCCGACGCGCAGCGCCAGGCGCGCAACCTGGCCCTCGACCCCGACCAGGGAGAGGCGCCCATCCAGCACCGCGGCGAGGTCGGGCTGGCCTGGTCGCCCACGCAGAGCTGGACGATGGACGGTGCCCTGCTCGGCGCGCACGAGCGGGACCGGCTCACGCAGGCGCCCTGGCGCGAGGCGGCCGGGCGCCTCACCGTGGGCCGCGGCGTCTCCCGCCTCTACACCAGCCTGGAGGGCGTCGGCGGGCTGCGGGACGCGGGCGAGCCGGGCGGCGAGGCGACGCTGGGCGGACAGGTCGGCGCCTACCTGGTGGCCGGCCTGGGCCCGCGCCTGAGCCTGCGGGGCTTCGGGCGCTACGGCACGATGGACGCCGGGATGGTCAGCTCGCTCTTCGCGGTCGACGCCTCGGTCGGCGGGGCCCTCTCCTGGCAGAGCGCCGGCGGGGCGCTGGCCGAGCTGGAGGGGCGCCACGGTCTGGACCCCGCCTCGCCCCTGGAGCAGGTCGAGGCCCGGGCCCAGGTCGAGCTGGGCAAGGGCCTGACCGTGGCGACGCGCTGGAGCTGGCGCCGCACCACGCAGGACGACCTGGCCGGCCAGCTCACCCTGTCGGTCCCCGTGGGCGTCCCCGTCGGGCGCAACACCATGGCCGGGGGCGTGCGCGGGCGCGTGATCGACGTCGACCGGCCGGGCAGCCCGGGCATCGGCGGCGTGGTCGTGCGCCTGGGCGGCATGGTCGCGGTGACCGGGCGCGACGGCGGCTTCTCCTTCGGCCGGCTGGAGCCGGGCGCCTACACCCTGGACGTCGACCGCAACAGCCTGGGCCTGGCCCGGGTGGGCACGGGGACCCTGCCGCTGCAGGTGCAGGTCCAAGGGGGGCTGTACGAGCAGGTCGAGATCGGGACCACCGCGGGCGCGACGATCCAGGGCCAGGTGGTCCAGGTCGGCTTCGCGGAGCAGACCACCGCCGCGAGCGCCGAGGTGCTCGGCGGCGGCGCGCTGCAGGCCCGCCGGCCGGTGGCGGGCGTGGCGATCCTGCTGGAGCGGGCCGAGGGCGGCACGTGGGGTCGGATCACCCGCCGCACCGACAGCCAGGGGCGCTTCGATGCCGAGGGGCTGCAGCCGGGCACCTGGACGGTGACGGTGCTGCGGGACCGGATCCCGGTGGGCTTCGAGGTGCGGGACCCGGGCCAGAAGGTGCAGGTGGCGGCGGGGGGCACGGCGAGCGCGGAGCTGGTCCTGCAGCCGACGATCCGGCGGATCCGGCGCAGCCTGGGCGCCTCGCTGAGCCTGGCCAGCGCCGGGTCCTCTACCGGCAGCCGCGGCAGCCGCTCCTCGGGCGAGCACGGCGCGTCGACGACCACGCCCGAGGCCCCCCACACGGCCTGGCTGGCGCCTCCGAGCGCGACCCCCCCTCGGGTGGCCCCGCCGGCGGCGGCGCCCCCGTCTGCACCCGCGCCTTCGCCGGATCCGGCGCCCTCCCTGGCGCCCGCCCCCCAGCCGGCCCCCGCGCCCGCCCTGTCGCCCGGTCCGGCGCCCGCCCGTCCCCGCGCGCCCTCGCCCCCTCGCCCGCTCCCCGCCCGCCCCGCGCCCGCCCCGGGCCCCTGGGACCGCGCCCGCCACCAGGCCCAGGCCTCGGTCACGCCCGACGGCGTGTTCCTGGGCGGGCGCTTCGCCTTCGAGGTGCTGGACGCCCGCGGACAGCGGGCCTGCGTGGTCCAGGGCGAGTGGGTGGACGACGGCGGCGACCTGCCCCTGGTCGACTGTCCCCGGTGCGAGTGGGCGGCGCGCCTGGAGGTCCGGGACGCCGACCCCACCGGTCCGGACTGCCAGGACCTGGGGGCAGAGGCGGCGGACTGGGGGACCGCCGCCTTCGGCTGGGCGCCGATCCCGGGGTCGGCCGAGGGCGCGCTGCTGCGGTGGGACGGCGTCGCCTGGCGGCGGGTGGCCAGCGGCGTCGACGGGCAGGAGCCGTCCCTCCGACTCGCGGCCGCGCTGCCTTGAGGGGGCGGCCCGGCGGGGAGGGGCCGGGCACACTCAGCGCGGCGGCTCGCAGGTGTGGTGGTTCCTGTGGCGCTCGACGACGCTGCAGTCCGGGCAGCGAGCGGGGTGCGCGGCGGGAGGAGCCAGGGCCAGCCGCGCCGAGGGTGGCGCAGGCGGGCCGCGATACAGGCGGATCGTGAACCCCACTCCGCCCCCCGCAGCGCCGCCCCCTCCTCCGCACCTGTTCGCGCTGCGCCCCGAGGAGCTGGTGGCCCTGGCCCAGGCGCAGGGCATGCGGCTGCCGCTGGTGCAGGCGCGGCGAGTGCTGGTGCACGTGCTCAGCGAGGGGCGGGACGACCTGGACCTGCCCGGCCAGCCGCTGTCCCGGGCGACCCGGGCCTGGCTGGGCTCCCACCTGCGCCACGACCGCCTGGCCGTCGAGGAGCGGGTCCGCGACGACGGCGACGGCAGCGTGCGCTACCTGCTGCGCTCGCCCGACGGGGCGCTGCACGAGGCCGTGCGCATCCCCCTGCACAAGGCCGGGGCCTTCAGCGTCTGCCTGTCCAGCCAGGTCGGCTGCGCGATGGGCTGCGCCTTCTGCGCGACCGGCCGACTGGGCCTGCGCCGCCACCTGGAGGCCTGGGAGATGGTGGCGGCCTGGCGCCTGGTCCGCGACGAGGTGGTGGCGCAGGGCCTGGGGCGCGTCACCGGCGCCGTCTTCATGGGCCAGGGGGAGCCCTTCCACAACTACGACGCGGTCATCCGCGCGGCCGATCAGCTCGGCCACCCCTGCGGCGGGCGCATCGGCGGGCGGGCGATCACGATCTCCACGGTCGGGCTGGTGCCCCAGATCCGCCGCTACACGGCCGAGGGCCACCGCTTCCGCCTGATCGTCAGCCTGACCTCGGCCCGGGCCGAGCGGCGGGCGGCCCTGCTCCCGGTGGCCGGCAAGTGGAGCCTGGAGGAGCTGGCCCAGGCGCTGCGCGCGCACCACGAGGCGACGCGCCAGCGGGTCACGATCGCGATGGTGGTCCTGGGCGGGGTCAACACCGGGGACGACGAGGTGCAGGCGCTGCGGGCGCTGCTCGGCGACCTGCCGGTGCGCATCAACCTGGTCGACGTGAACGCGGCGGAAGCGACCCCCGACGGGTTCCGGCGGGCGACCGACGCGGAGCGGCGGGCCTTCATGGACGGCCTGGCGGGCCTGGGCCAACCGGTGGTCCGCCGGTACTCGGTGGGCCAGGAGCAGCAGGCGGCGTGCGGGATGCTGGCGGCCACGCGAGCCCCCGCCCTGGTCGCGGAGGCGCCCGAAGTGTAAGGGGGAGCCATGGTCCCCGCCGACTGGAACCCCATCGACTCGCTGGCCGTGCTCATGCTGGCCGTGGCCTCCGCGGACGCGGCGGCCGACCGCGCCGAGCTGGACGCGATCACGGCGCTGCTGCGGGGCCTGGTGCCGAAGGCGCCCGAGCGCGCGGACGTCGCGGTGCGCCGCGCCCTGGACCACTGGTACACCCAGCTCCTGCCCGAGGTGGAGCGCGACGCCTCCTCCTGGATCGGCTGGCACTGCGAGCAGATCTCCAGCCGCTACGCCGAGAAGGTGCGGCGGCGGATGGTGCTGGACATGGTGGCCGTGGCCAAGGCCAGCGGCGGGGCCCAGGCCGCCGAGATCGAGCTGGCGGCCGGCATCGCCGACACCTGGGGCCTGCCGGCGCTGGCCACCACCATGCTCGACCAGTTCCAGCGGGCGCAGCGGCCGGGCTGACCCGGCCCGCCCCCCTCTCAGGCCCAGGGCACCTCGACCCGCACCCGCAGGTCGGGCTGGATCTTGAGCACCCCCAGCGGCGCCTTGAACGGGCTGATGCCCCAGTCCGGCTGGTGCAGCACCACCTCGCAGGTCGCCTTGCCGCCGGCCCGGTGCACCTCGAAGTCCAGGTCGTGCCGCCGCGGCGGGATGGTCAGCGTGCCCGTGCCGGCCAGCCCCTCGTCGGTCTGCTCGACTCCCTGCGCCTCGAAGCGCACGGCCTCGGGGCGCAGCCCCTTGAAGACCGCCTTGCGCACGTTGTCCAGGATGTCGCGCTGGTCCTTGGCCGACAGCGCGCCGGGGTCCAGGCGACCGTCCTTGATCGCGCCCACTACCTCCAGGCTGGTGGCGTCGAAGTCGCCCTGGATCCGGTCACCGTCCACGGTGAGCGAGAAGCGCGTCAGGCGCAGCTCCAGGTCGTGTCCCATCGCGGAGAGCAGGCCGGCCTTGAACACACGCACGGTGCAGGTCGCCTGCGGGGGGCGGAAGGTCGTCATGCGTACCTCTCGGCAAGGTGGCCGCCCATGCGGTGGGCGATGGCCCACATCGTCAGCATCGGGTTGGCCCCGGGGCTCGACGGCATCAGGCTGGTGTCGCACACGAACAGGTCGCGCACCCCGTAGACGGCGCCCGTGGGGTCGCAGGCGTGGCCCTGCTCCTCGGCCCCCATGGCCATCGAGCCGAAGACGTGGTTGCTGCCCATGGGCATGGCGTGGTGGTCGATGGGGGCGTTGCGCAGGGCCGGCACCTCGTCCTTGCTGTGCAGGACCTGGGGCAGGCCGTGGATGCCCGGGTAGACGCGCGTGGCGCCCACGGCGAACATCATCTCGGCCAGGGTGGCGGTGGCGTGCTGGAGGCGCCGCACGTCGGCCGGGCCCACGTCGAAGGTGATGGCCGGCCGCGGCACGCCGGGCATGTACCGGACCGCGCCCACGCTGTCGTCGCCGCTGACCCAGGCGTCCCAGATCAGCATGTTGCGGTAGCGCAGGAGCTGGCGCTTCAGCGCCTTGCCCATCGAGGGCATGCGGAAGGCCATCAGGGCCGGGTCGGCCCACAGGCTCTCCAGCTTGATGCCGTAGTCCAGCATGTCCAGGCAGTGCACCCCCTGGGCCGCGCCGTACCAGGGGTAGACCGGCTGGTCCAGCTCGCCGGCGACCACGGTGCTGGGGTGCAGGCGCAGGTTGGCGCCGATCTCGGGGCGGGTCAGCCCGCTCTTCTGGCACAGGATGGGCGTGCCGATGACGCCGGCCGCCAGCACCGTGTAGCGGGCGGTGAAGCGGGCGAAGCCGGTCCGACGCCCGGTGAAGGGCTCCTCGATGTGGCCCTCGACCCCGGCGACGCGGCCGTCGCGCAGCAAGAGCTTGTCCGCCACGATCGAGGTGTAGACCCGCCCGCCCAGGGCCAGCAGCTCGGGCACGCCGCGCCGGTCGTGCGAGAGCTTGGCGCCGTTGCGGCAGCCGAACAGGCAGCCGCCCGAGCCCTGGCAGCCGTCCTCGTTGCGCAGGATCGGGGTCGCCGTCAGGCCGACCCGGCGGCAGGCCTCGGTGAACAGGTCGTTGCGCGGGCCCTGGACGTCGGGGTCCACCGGCTTGACCCCCATCCACGCCTCGACGGCGTCGAAGTGCGGCGCCAGGGCCTGCTCGGTCATGTCCTCCAGGCCGTGGTCCTCCTGCCACGAGGCCAGCGCGTTCTTCGACGGCCGCAGGCAGATGGCGCTGTTGATGAGCGAGCCGCCGCCCAGCACCTTGGCCTGCATCGTGGGCAGGATCACGCCGCCGCGGGTCGTCCGCATCCCGCTGTCCCACATCAGGCGGGTCATGGTGTGGCCGCCGTCGCGGGTCAGGCCCTCCTTGCGCATCACCGGGCCGGCCTCGACCAGGATCACCTTCTGGCCCTGCTGGGCCAGCCGCCAGGCCAGGATGGCGCCGCCGGGGCCCGAGCCCACGACCAGCGCGTCGCAGTGCTCGCGCACGTCGCCCTGGTAGTCGGCGAACTCGAACAGCCCCTCGGTCCGGGGCACGAAGTGGTCGGCGCGCTGGGCGGGCACCTCGGCCCGGGCCTGCTCGGCCGCCTCCTGCTCGCCCAGGCCCTGGGCCACGCGGCGCAGGAAGGCCATGGGGGCGTCGGGGTCGGGCGCGGCGGTCACGCCCACCTGGGCGTTGACCTCGGGGTGGCCGAAGTAGCCCATCAGGCAGACCGAGCGCAGCGCCTCGAAGAGCATGCGCCGGGTGTAGACCGGGCTCTCCTCCCAGCTCCGCAGCCAGGCGGCGGCGTCCTCGGCGTCGGCCTCGACCAGCCGGGCCGTGGGCCGGCCGGCGAAGGCGGCGTAGCCGCGGTCGAAGAGCTGGAACATGCCGCGGAGCTGGGTCCGCTCGGCGGGCAGGGCCATCTCCAGCAGGCCGTCGACGTAGTCGACCAGCCGGGCGTCGACGCCGTCGGGCAGGCCCTGCGCTTCGCGGGGGAACATCGCCTGCCCCAGGACCTTGAGGATCCGGGACTCGTCGGCGGTCAGCACAGCCATGGGGGCTCCAGGGAGGGGCCCCCGATTAACCCTGGACCTGGGCCTCGGCGTAGCCGACCATTCGCCGCTGGCTCGGGTCCCACAGCTTCAGGCGGAAGCAGGCCGCGATGTCGCGGGGGTGCCACGAGGTCCGACCGGGGCTCTGCAGCTCGGGGATCCCGGCGTAGGCCTTGGGCAGGTTGTAGAAGGGCACCCGGTGGTTGAGGTGGTGGATGTGGTGGTAGCCGATGTTGCCCGTGAACCAGTGCATCACGGGCGACATCTCGAACATGCTGGACGAGACCAGCGCGGCGTCGTGGTAGTTCCAGCGCTGGCGGTCGGCGATCTGCACGCCCGGGTAGTTGTGCTGGGCGTAGAACAGGTAGCTGCCGGCCGCGAAGGCGATGAGCAGCGGCAGCATCATGCCCACCAGCCAGGCCTGCCAGCCCAGGCTGAGCACCAGCCCGACGCTGGCCAGCAGGTGCAGCAGGATGGCGACCGGGCCCGCCCAGTGCACCTTGGGGTTGCGGGCGAAGGAGCCCATGCACATGCCGGCCATGAAGATCGTGAAGTAGCCGCCGGCGATGAACAGCGGGTGCCGCGCGATGGCGTAGGTCCGCCGCTCGCCCGCGCTCATCCGCCGCCACATGCGGGTGGTGACGATGGGGTAGCTGCCGATCGCCGTGCCCGGCAGCTTGCAGTTGTTCTTGTGGTGGTAATCGTGGGTCTCCCGCCACACGGCCGGCGGCGACAGCGTCATCAGCCCGATGCCCCACATGAAGGCGTGCCCCAGCCGGGACTGGCGGAAGATCGCGCCGTGCAGGGCGTCGTGGTAGATGATGAACAGCCGGACGATGAGCAGGGCCGTCAGGACGGCCGCGGGGACCTGCAGCCAGAGCCAGGGGGCCAGCAGGGCGGTCGACCAGGTCGTCGCCGTCAGGCTCATCGTGAGCAGCAGCTCGCCCCAGGAGCGCAGCTTGTCCTCGTCGGCGTAGGGCTTCGTCGCGCGCACCAGCTCGGCACCGCTGCGGCTGCCCACGGCGGCCAGGGTCGCTCCCTTGGGGGCCGGCGCCTCCAGCTCGGCGTCGAGGACGGCGTCGACGCTCACGCCGTCGCTGTCGCTGCGGTCGGTGGGGTCGGTCGAGGTCGGAGGAGAGGGCTCGGCGTTCATGCGAGGGCTCCAGCGGGGGCCACGGGGTGACGCGGGGCGAGGGAGGGTTGCGGCGGGCCGCATATTGTGCCCGAGCATCGGTCGCCCGGCCGACCCCGCGGCGCGGCGGGGATCAGAGCGCGGCCAGCTCGACCACCTCGATGGCCTGCTGCTTGCCCTTGACGGTGATGGTGCGGCGGGATGTCACGGTGAAGGGGCCGGTCTGCGGGCCGCGCTCGGGCAGGGCCGCGGCCTGGACCAGCACGTGCCCCGGCGTGGCGCTGCTCTCCAGCCGCGCCGCCAGGTTCACCGTGTCGCCGATGACCGTGTACTCGAGCTTCACGGCGCTGCCCATGTTGCCCTGGACCAGCGGTCCCGCGGCGACGCCGACCCGGATCCGGATCGGGGCCGAGCCCCGCGCCGCCAGCGCCTCGTTGCAGGGCCCCAGGGCGCGCTGCATGTCCAGCGCGCAGCCCACCGCGCGGGCGTGCACGCCCTCGGCGGCCTCGCCCCGGCGCGGCACGAAGACCGCCATGATGCCGTCGCCCATGCGCTTGTCGATGACACCGCCGTGCGCCTGGAAGGCGGGGTCCACGTGCGCGAAGTACAGGTTCAGCTCTTCCACCACCTGCTCGGGCGGCAGGGGCTCGCAGCGCGGCGTGAAGCCCACGATGTCGGCGAAGAGCACCGCCGCCTCGGTGCGCTGCCCCCCCAGCGACAGCTCGACCTCGGGGTCGTCGACGATGCGCTCGACCAGGTCGCTGGCCAGGTAGCCGCTGAGCTTCCGGCTGGCGAGCAGGGCGCGCCGCAGCGCCAGCCCCTCCTCGAACAGCTCGCCCATCCGCTCGTCGTGGCGGCGGATCATCCCGTCGATGCGCTCCGCCTCGCGCCGCAGCGCCGCCTGGAGCGCCCGCACCCGCAGCCAGCCGGCCACGGCCAGCACCGCCAGCGCCAGGCACAGCCCCGCCAGGTGGGCCGTGGTGCCCGGCAGCCACAGGCCGACCGCCAGCGCGCCCGCCGCCCCCAGGCCGAGCAGCAGCATCGGCAGCCGGGAGCGCGCGACGAAGCGCACCTCGTAGGTGCAGCCGCCCGCTCCGCCCTGGGCGTGCTCGCAGGACCGCCGCTCGACCTGGGCGCGCGGCAGGCCCCACACCGTCGGCACCGCCTCCAGGATCCCGAACAGGTTCCAGCAGGTGTGGCCCGGCAGGCGCCAGCCCTCGGGCGCCAGCTCCGATGGGCGCGCGTGGATGCGCACGTGGCCGGGCCCCACGACCTCGTGCGACAGCTCCAGCAGGCGGTTCACCCGCCGCGCCAGGTCGGGCAGCCGCGCATAGAAGGCGCCCGGCGAGCCGATGGCGCGCACGACGCTGTGGCCGGCGCCCATCGCGTCGCGGGTCAGGGCGCGCCGTCCCACCCGGCGCCAGGTCTGCCAGGCCGGGTGGTCGTGCGGGGGCGGCTCGTCCAGCCCGTGCTGCTGGCGCAGCAGCGCCCGGGCCAGCCGGTCCACGTAGAGCGCCGCCACGCGGTTCTCCGGGTCGTCCAGCCAGGCGCGCGGCAGCCCGCCCGCATCCACCAGCGCCCGCGCGGCCGCGGCCCCCGCGTCCTCCTCCACCTGGGCCAGCAGCGCGCGCACCAGCCGCGTGCTCAGGTCGGGGGCGACCAGGTCGGGATCGAGGTCGGAGAGGGGGAGCGAGGCCATGGCGTCCCGCCAGCGTCGCCCCGGCGCGGGCGACTGTCCACCCGGCCAGGGCGCCCGGGCCGATCAGTCGCAGCCCACGCAGCCCGCCACCAGCTCACCGCCGGTCAGCTCCACCGCGGTGCCGTCCGCGGCGCTGGCCGTGAACGAGAAGCAGGCCGCCACGCTGTCCCCGGTGCGGGTCAGCACCGCCTCGCCGTCGCCGGCCGCCTGGGTCGCGTAGGAGCCCGCCACCCCCGTCGGGTACAGGGCCGCGAAGCTCTCGTCCCCCAGGGGCACGACCAGGCTCTCGCCGTCCACCAGGGCCGCGGCCACGCCCTGCCCCTCCTCGTCCGCGCTGGCGACCAGGGTCAGCCGCCAGCCGCCCCCCTCGGCCGTCGTGACCTGGACCCCGTCCCCTGCCACCGACCAGGACGCGCCCGCGCCGGTCCACGCCTCGCCGTCGACGGTGCCGACGACGTCCCCCTCGGCCAGCCCCTGGGGCTCACAGGTCTCGCCGCCGCAGGCCAGCAGGGAGGAGGAGGCGAGCAGGGCGCAGGGCAGCAGCAGGGTCGGGCGCATGGGATCTCCGGGCGAGGCGGCCGCCTATCGCGGCGGGCCGGGCGCGGGGCCCACCGCCTGGTCCAGGCCCCGGCCCAGCTCCAGCGTGCGCTGGTGGGCCGCGTCGATGGCCTCGGTCACCACGGCCCCGAAGCGGCCCATCTTCAGCACCTGCAGCGCGCGCGAGGTGGTGCCGCCGGGGCTGGTCACCTCGTCGATGAGCTGGGCGACGTGGGTGCCGTCCTGGCCGGCGGCCCGGATCAGCTCGGCCGTGCCGATCAACGTCGCCAGCACCGTCTGGTGGGCCACCTCGCGCGGCTCGCCGATGTAGTTGGCCGCCTCGACCATGGCCTTGACGAACTCGGCGACCACGGCCGGGCCCGTGCCGTTGACCGCCGTCGCCTGGTCGACCTGGGCCTCGTGGTCGACGAACAGCTCCTGGCCCATCACCTGCAGGATGGCGCGAACCCGCTGCCGATCGGCCAGGTCCCCGCGCGCCGTCCACACCGTCATGCCGCGCCGGATCCGGCAGGGCAGGTTGGGCATGCAGCGCACCAGGTGGTCGTGCTGGAGCCCCCGGTGCAGGGTGTCCAGCCCGGCGCCGGCGACGATCGACAGCACCGTGGCCTGCGGCGGCACCCTCCCGCGCAGCTCGGCGAGGACCTCGGCCAGGTTCTGCGGCTTGACGGCCAGGACCAGCACCTCGCTGCCCTCGGCGGCAGCCCGGTTGTCGCGGGTGGTGCGCACGCCGTGGTGGACGTGGAGCTGGGCCAGGCGGGCCTCGTTGTGGTCGCTGGCGATGATGTGGTCGGCGGGCAGCACGCCCTCGGCCAGCAGGCCGCCGATCATCACGTCCGCCATCACGCCGGCGCCGACGAAACCCAGGGACCATGGAACCGACACGGGGCACCTCCGAGCTGCGGCTGAGCCGATCGTCTTAGCCGGCCCCACCCCGCCGCGCCGGCACCCCCACGACGGCCGTCCAGCTCCCCTCCACGGCCTGCCAGGGCACGTCACGGGTGATGAGCACCACCCGGCTCTCCCGCCCCTCGTCCGGCCAGGCCGGCAGGGGCCAGGGCGGGTGGACCAGGTGCTGCACGCCGTCGAGCACCCAGGGCCGGGGGTCCCCCTCCAGGTGCAGCAGCGCCTTCAAGCGCAGCACGCGGGGACCGTGCAGGGACAGGAGCAGCTCCAGCCAGGCCTCGACCCGCGCCGCGGACACCGGGCCGTCCACCACCAGGCAGTGGGCGACCACGTCGTCGGGGTGGGCATGGTCGTGGGCATGGTCGTGGGCATGACCGTGGGAGTGGACGGCGGGCGGGTCCGGCCGCGCCCAGGTGGCCGCGTCGGCGACCGGCCGGGTGAACCGCGCCGGGTCCAGCCGGCCGTGCGCCACCGGCTCGCAGGGGACCCCGGGGGCCAGGGCCGCCAGCCGCGCCCGCACCCGCGCCTGGGTGTCCGGGTCCACCAGGTCGGCCTTGGTCAGCAGCAGCCGGTCGGCCGCCGCGACCTGGGCCCGCGCCTCCTCCGACCGGTCCAGGCTCTGCAGCGCCGTCGCCAGGTCCACCGTGACCAGCACCCCGTCCAGCCGGTAGCGCCCCCGCAGCTCCGGCGAGGTCGCGATGGTCGTCATCAGCGGCCCCGGCAGCGCCATGCCCGTCGTCTCCACCACCACCCGCTCGAACATCCGCCGACCCTCGCGCGAGAAGCGCCAGGTCACCTCGCGCAGGGTGCGGACCAGGTCGGTGCGCAGCGTGCAGCACAGGCAGCCGCTCTCCAGCGCCACCACCGGCGGCCCCTCCTCGGCCCGGGCCAGCAGGTGGTGGTCCAGGCCCACCGCCCCCAGCTCGTTGACCACCACCAGGGTCCCCGCCATGGACGGCTGCACCAGCAGGTGGCGCAGCAGGGTGGTCTTGCCGCTGCCCAGGAAGCCCGTCAGCAGCGTGAGCGGGATGCGGGAGGGGTCGGTCACGGCCCGTGGCTATCCCGCGGGCGGGGCCGAGCGGCGCGGAGCTCAGCGCTTGCGCAGGGCGCCCCGGGCCGTCACCCCCACCTCCAGCCGGAAGCGCGCCTGCACGGTGGTGTCCTGGCTCGGACGGTGCCCGGAGACGTCGGTGGTGATGGTCATCGACTGGCTGGTCACGTAGTCCGTCAGGTCCGCGGCGCTGACCTCCAGCGCCACCTCGCCCTGCCCATCCGGGAAGTCCTCGCCCCAGGCGATCTCGCGCGCGGCGAGGTCCGGGGCCTCCACCGACACCGACAGCTCGTCGATGAAGGCCAGGTCCGCCCCGTCCGGGTCGATGGCCTCCAGCTCGAAGGAGACCATGCGCACCTCGGTGATGTCGCCGGGCTCCACCCCCTGGTTCGCCAGCTCCTCGTGCTCGGTGATGTCCATCGCCGCGAAGTCCTGGAAGCCGAAGCTGCCCAGCAGGTCCTCGACCAGCGTGCCCTGCTCGACCAGGGTGGTGGACTTCTCGTCGATGGTGATGGTCGCGATGCGGCCCCCGCAACCCAGGCCCCACCACAGCAACAGCGTCATGTGCTCCTCCCGAGAGAGGGGGCCCCAGGCCCCCGTGGGTCCGCCGGGACCGTGACATGCCGTGGCAGGTCCCGCCCGGTGACCGCGAGCCGGCGCGAGCTAGCCTGCCCGATGACGCGCCTCGGAGGCACCGGATGTACAGCATCGGCCAGCTCGTCTCCTGCTTCGAGCTGACCGCCGAGCTGGGCCGCGGCGGCTGGGGCATCGTCTACGCGGCGCGCCACGTGCACCTGGGCACAGCGCACGCGCTGAAGATCGTGCACGCCCACGAGCGGACCGTCCGCCTGCGCGCGCTGCGAGAGGCCCGCATCCAGGCGCGCCTGCTGCACCCCCAGGTGCTGCGCGCCACCGACGCCTTCGAGCGCGACCAGCAGGTGATCATCGTCTTCGACCTGGTGGAGGGGCCCACCCTGGCCCACCGCCTGGGGCAGGGCCCCCTGACGCTGGTCGAAGCCGAGGCCATCGCGGCGGCGCTGGCGGGCGGCGTCGCCTTCCTCCACCACCGCCGGATCGTCCACCGCGACATCAAGCCGAGCAACATCCTGCTCGAGCCCGACCTGGCGCCGCCGGTCTGCCGCCTGGGTGACTTCGGCATCGCCCGCGACCTCGACGAGCCCGACGCCGTCGAGATCACCGAGCCGGACGCGGTGGTCGGCACGCCCCGCTACATGGCGCCCGAGCGCCTGCGGGGACGGCGCGGGGTCGATCCCAGCCTGGACGTCTACTCGCTGGGCTGCGTGCTCTACGAGGTCTTCACCGGCCACCGCCCCTTCCCCGACGGCGACCTCGCGCACCAGGCCTCGCTGCGCGAGGACGAGAGCTACGTCGCCCCCCGCGCCCGGCGTCCGGAGATCGACCCCTGGGTGGACCGCACCCTGCAGGCCTGCATGCGCGGCGATCCCCGGCGCCGCCTGCCCGACGCCCAGGTCCTGGTCGAGGTCCTGGCCGGGCGGATCGACCCGGGCCGGTGGGCACGCGGGTCCAAGGCCCGCATGGAGCGCGGCATCACCCTGCCCCCCCTGGGCGACGCGCCCCTGACGACCCAGCCGCTGTCCCCGGGGGGGCCGGTCACGCCCTCGTCGCAGCGCTGAGCGCGGGGCAGGGCTCACTCCGCCTCCACCACGGCGTCGTAGGTGCCGGCGGCGCCGCTGCTGGGCGAGCAGGTGCCCGAGAAGTCCAGCGAGATCACCGCCGGGCTGCCCCCGACGCTGCCGACCAGGTACTCGTCGGAGAGGATGGCGCCGCTGGCCCAGGCGACCGTGCCGGTCATCGTGCCGCTGCCTGTCGAGATCGTGCCCGCCAGGTCGCCGAGCTGGACCCCCTCGCCCTCCAGGCCGCCCTCGAAGAGACAGGTCACGGCCCCCGTGAAGGTGGTCCCATCCGTGGCGATCTCGAGATCCGCGGTCCCGGTGCAGGAGTCGCTGAGCAGGCACAGGGTGCCGTAGCAGGCGTTGATCTCGACGGTGCCGGCGTAGGTCCCGGCCCAGGCGTGTGGCGTGGTTCCACCGTCGCCGGACCCGCCGTCGCCCGTGCCCCCGTCGCCCGTCCCGCCGTCGCCCGTCCCGCCGTCGCCGGTGCCTCCGTCCGTGCCCCCGTCGCCGGTGCCGCCGCCGTCCCCCGTCCCACCGTCGGTGCCGCCGCCGTCCCCCGTGCCGCCGCCGTCCCCCGTCCCACCGTCGGTGCCGCCGCCGTCCCCGGTGCCCCCGTCCACGCTCCCGCCGTCGATCCCGGTCTCCCCCAGCCGCTCTGCGTGCTCGTCCTCGGTGATCCACAGGCAGCCCTGCACGAGCAGGACGGCGATCAAGCTCATGGGCGCCTCCGGCACTGCTGAAAGGCCTCGTCACAGGCGATCACCGACTCCTCGCCGGCGCGGATCGAGACGGTGCCGGCGTCGATCTCCGGCTTGTCACCGAAGCGGGCGCGCACCAGGAACCGCCCGGGGGGCACCGGGCCCGGACCGAACTCCCCCGCGTCCCCGACCAGGCGCACCGACACGCCCCGCCCCTCCACCCGCCAGCGCGTGCCGCTGTCCCCGGCGGCGGCGTCCGCGGCGCGGGCGTCCTCCCTCGGCGCCGCTGGCTCCTCGACCGGGTACGCGGCCCGCGGCACCGGCGCCCGGTCCACCGCCGCGCCCACCTCCGCGCGCGCCGTGGTCCCGGCGGCCGGCGGGTCCTCCTCGGCGACGGTGGCCACGACCGGGGCGGCGGGGTCCGGCCCGGCGGGC
>JAKLKF010000200.1 GCA_023150805.1 Myxococcota bacterium
CCCCCTGCGACTCGCCCTTCCTGCCCGCAGATCTCGTCAGCCGCCTCGCCGAAAGCCTCACGGCCCACAAGGCCAGCATTGCGGTGGCCCGCACCGGCGATCAGCTGCACCCGGTGTTCAGCCTCATCCGCAGCGACGAGCTGCGCGACCTGCAGGCCTTCCTGCAGGACGAGCTGCTGCCCCGCTCCACCGCCGACTTCCGGCTGGGCCCCGCGCTGTACGCGCAGAAGCTCCAGTACACCCTGGACACGCCCATGACCGCCGAGCAGGTCCAGGCCCGCGCCTGGGCCCGGCTGGAGTCGACCACCGCCGCGATGGTGGCGGAGTCGGCCGCCCTGTACCCGGCCTTGTTCCCGGGCCACCCCGTGCCCCCGCACGAGTCGCCCGAGCAGGGCCGGGCCCTGGTGCGCGCCGTGCTCGACCGCATCGCCGACGATCACCCCGACGACGACACGGTGATCGCCGCGGCCCAGGCGGCGCTCGACCAGGCGACGGCCTTCGTGGCCGAGCGCGGCCTGGTGACCCTGCCCCAGGAGCCCGTGCACATCGTGGTCATGCCCGAGTTCAAGCGCGGCGTGGCCATCGCCTACTGCAACGCCGCCGGCCCGCTGGAGGAGAAGCGCGAGACCTTCTACGAGCTGGCCCCGCCGCCCGCGGACTGGCCCGCCGCCCGCCGCGAGAGCTTCTACCGCGAGTACAACGACGCCATGCTGGTCGAGCTGACCCTGCACGAGGCGGTGCCCGGCCACTTCCTGCAGCTCGCCCACGCCGCGGCCTTCCCCTCGCCCATCCGCTCGGTCTTCGACAGCGGCACCTTCGTCGAGGGCTGGGCCGTCTACTCCGAGGGGGTCATGGCCGAGGCGGGCTTCGGCGGGCCCGCCGTCGCCCTGCAGCGCCACAAGATGGTCCTGCGCCTGAGCATCAACGCCATCCTCGACCACGGCGTGCACGCCGGCGGGATGACCCAGGAGGAGGCGCTGGCGCTCATGACGGAGCGCGGCTTCCAGGAGGAGGGCGAGGCCCTGGGCAAGTGGAAGCGCGCCCAGCTCACCAGCGCCCAGCTCAGCACCTACCTGGTGGGCCTCTTGGAGCTGGAGGACCTGCGCCGGGCGGCCCAGGCCCGGGACGGAGCGGCCTTCGACCTCGGGGCGTACCACGACGCCCTGCTCTCGCACGGATCGCCGCCGCCGCGGCACCTGTGGACGCTGCTGGGCCTCTCGCAGGGCGAGGGGCAGCCGTGATCCTCGCGCTGCTGGCCGCCTGCGCCGGCCTCGGGGACGACAGCCCCGGATCGGACAGCGGACAGGCCGACCCCTGCGCGGGCGAGGCGCCCCTGGCCACCTGCCTGTCGCCCACCCTGGAGCCCGACTACTACGTCGCCCAGAGCCTGGCCTACTTCGACACGATGGACGCCACGGTCGAGGACCCGCCCTGGCCGCCCTACTCCGAGCTGGTCGCCCGCTGGGAGTGGCCGCCCTGGCTCAAGCTGACGGCCTTCACCCGGGAGAACATCGAGACGACCGACGCGCTGCTGCGGCTGTACCCCTCGACCGTGCCCGAGCGGGACTGCCGGTACTTTCCGACCCAGCCCTTCGGCCGGTGCCGGGTGGTCTTCCGCTACGAGGCCCACGAGGACCGGCCTTGCCCCATCTACGAGGAGTTCACCTTCAATGACGCGGGCGAGATCACCTGGATCGAGGCCTGGTCCGACGTCGACGGCCTGCGTCCGACGACCGAGGAGGACCCCTGGGGGGAGCAGGGCGACATCGGCCGGCTGGCCTGGCGCGTGCCCGGCCTGGGCCGGCCCGACGGGCGCATCGACCTGGACGGGGAGGAGATGATCGCCGCCGCCGAGGCCGACGCCGACGTCGCCGACTTCCGGACCCGGGCGCTGGACTGGTACGCGACCTGGCTGGAGGAGTACAAGTCGGCCGGCGAGGAGATGTGGACCGAGGGGTGTGGGTGGTAGGGCGAGTGCCCACCCTCGACCTGGAGGCTTCATGACCTACGAAGAGGGCCAGGCGCTGACCGCGCGCTGGCTGGGCCAGGCCGGCCTGCGGCCTGGGCAGCGTGTGCTCGACGTCGGCGCCGGCCCGGGCAACCTGGCCCGGCTGGCCTTCCAGCACCTGGGGCCGCAGGGCAGCCTGGTGGGCGTGGACCGCGACGAGGCCATCCTGGCCCAGGCCCGCGCCCAGCACGCCGACCGCGACGCCCGCTTCCTCTCCGCCGACCTGGACGGGGACCTGCCCGCGGAGCTGGTGCCCGATGGACTGGGCACCTTCGACGCGATCCTCGGGCGGCGCGTGCTGATGTACCTGCGCGACCCGGTCGCGACCCTGCGGCGGCTGCGGCCCCTGCTGCGCCCGGGCGGCGTGATCTTCTTCCAGGAGCTGGTCCTGGCCGACGCGCCGCCGGCCCTGGGCCTGCACAACCGCGCCATCGGCTGGCTGCGCACCATGCTGGCCGCCGAGGGCGCCAGCTCCGAGCTGGGGGCCAGCCTGCCGGGCCTGTTCCTGGAGGCCGGCCTGCCCGCCCCCGTCGTGCGTGCCGAGGCCGACGTCGCCGCCCCCGGCCAGCCCGACAGCATCGCCGACCGGATCCGCTTCGTGCTGCCGCGGCTGGTCCAGGTCGGCATCCCCGCGCGGGAGATCGACGTGGACACGCTGGCCGATCGCCTGCGCGCCGAGCGCGACCGCACCGGCCAGGCCTGGCTGGGCGACCTGGCCGTCGCGGCCTGGGCGCGCGTGCCCTGACCGGTCGCGCCGGGTAGGCTCGGCGGCCTGGAGGTCCCGTGCTCGCCCTGCTCAGCCTGCTCGCCTGCGGCCTGCTCGATGGGGCGGACCCCTCGCCCGCACCCGACCCGACCGCGGCGTCGACGGCAACCCCCGCGCCCTCGACGGCGGCGCCCGCGCCGGTCCCGGCCGCCCCGGACCCGGCCGCCCCGGACCCGGCTGCCACCTCCCCCGCTCCGCTGGCCTCGGCCGAGAAGCCCGGCCACTGCGCGCAGGGCCAGCACGTCTGGTTCCAGTGCGCCGTCGGGCAGGGCCGGGCCGTCTCGCTCTGCGGCGACGGCGCGCCCACCTGGCTGCAGTACCACTTCGGCCCGCCCGGGGCGCCCGCGCTGACCGTGCCCGCCGCGCCCGCCGGCCTGGAGCGCTTCGGCTGGGCCAGCCAGGCCTGGGTCCAGGCCCAGGCCGACGCGGTGCGCTTCGAGAACGAGGGCGTGACCTACCTGCTGGTCGACAAGCGCGGGGCGGGCGGCCCCGACGGGGAGGCCAACAACTTCCAGGGCGTCGTGGTGCGCAAGGGCGACCAGGAGGTGCAGCGCTTCCCGTGCGTGGGCCTGCTGGAGGCCGAGGGCATGCCGAGCCTGGCCGGCCGGCTGGCGGCGCTGGGCTACGAGGGGTGAGCGCCGGGGGGGTCCAGGCGGGCCGGGTGCTGCTCACGGGCTGCTGTGGCTACCTGGGCTCCTGGATCGGCGTCGCGCTGCTGCGGGCGGGCCACACCGTCCGCGGGACCTCGATGGAGCCGGCCTACGCCCGCGACCTGTACGACCAGGCGCTGGCCGGCCTGCCCGATGGGGACGCGCTGCGGTCGCGGCTGGAGATCGTGCCGGCCGAGCTGCTCGACGCGGCATGCTGGCGCGGCCTGGCCGAGGGCTGCGAGGCGGTCGTGCACACCGCCAGCCCGCTCGTCACCGAGGTGGGTGTGCCCGAGGAGGCGATGCTGGCGCCCGCGGTGCACGGCACCGAGCACGTGCTGCGCGAGGCCGCCCGGGCGGGCTCGGTCCGGCGGGTGCTGCACATGTCCTCCATCGTCACCCTGCTCGACCACCACCGGCCGGCGCCGCGGGCCCACGGCGTCGAGCGCGTGGGGCCGGCCGACTGGAACGAGACGGCCTCGCCGGCCACCGATCCCTACGCGCACGCCAAGGTGCTGGGCGAGCGCCTGGCGCGCCGCCTGGTGGGCGAGCGCATGCCGGGGGCCGACTTCGCCTCGATCCTGCCCGGCCCCGTCATCGGCCCGCCGGTGGCCGGCGAGCGGCTGCCGGGCTCGGTGGACAAGACCCTGGCGCCGCTGTTGACCGGGCAGCTCCGCTTCGGCTCGGTGGACCTGGCCCTGGGCGTGGTCGACGTGCGCGACGTGGCCACCGCCTTCGTCCGGGCGCTGGAGCTGCCCGCCGGGCGGCTGCGGCGGCGGGGTACCGGGGCCCGCTACGTGGTGGTCGGCCAGCCGGTCACCAGCATGCAGGCCCTGGCCGACGCGGTGCGGGCCTGCGCGCCCGAGTACGGCCCGATCCTGCCCCGGCGGCGGCTGCCCGTGCCGCGCCCCCTGCTGCTGGCCGGGATGCGCCTGTCCCTGACCCCCGAGGCCTGGTCCTACACCCGGGCCATGCTCGGCCGCCGCGTCGAGTACGACACCACCCTGGCCGAGCAGGACCTGGGGCTGCGCACCCGCCCGCTGCTCGACAGCGTGCGCGACACGGTGGCCTGGCTGCGAGCCCAGGGGCGCTACCCGCCGCCCGGCGGCTGAGGCCGGCGCCTCCCGCGCCGCTCTCGCTTACGAACGTCAACGAGGTGATAGCATGGCGCCCCCTCTCCCGGGAGCGTCGTCCCCATGCGCATCGCCATCATCGGATCGGGCGCGGCCGGCGCGGTCAGCGCCTGGCTGCTCCAGGACCAGCACCAGGTCGTGCTCTTCGAGGCCGCGCCGCGCGTCGGTGGCCACGTCCACACCGTCAAGGTGGCCGGCGACGGGCCGCCGATCCCCGTCGAGCTGGGAGCGGAGTTCGTCTTCGAGGAAGGCTACGGCGGCCTGCTGGCGCTGATCGACCGCTTCGGGATCCCTCGGGAGACCGACCCGCTGGCCGTCTCGATGACGATGGAGGAGGGGCGCCGGACCATCCAGGTGCCCCCGCGGTCCGCCGCGGCCCTCTCGCGCCTGGCCTCGCCGCGCATGCTGCGCCGGCTGGCGTGGATGCTCCGGCTGGCGCGCGAGGCCGAGGTCGTGGCCGACCAGCAGGACTGGTCGGTGTCGGTCCAGGGCCTGATGGACCGGGCGCGGATCCCCCGGGACGTGGCCGACACGATGCTGGCGCCGCTGGTCGCCTCGTGCTGGGGGGTGCCCACCGACCTGGCGCGCGAGCTGGCCGCCTTCAGCGTGGTGCGCGTCATGGGCCTGCGCCTGCGGCACCAGCCGCACGCCGTCTTCCCGGCGGGAGGGCTCGGCAGCTACCTCGACGCCGTGATGGCCGACGCGCCGGGGGTCGACCTGCGGCTGTCCACCCCGGTGACGAAGCTCGACCGCGACGCGCAGGGGCTGGCCCTGACCGCGGGCGGACAGGTCGAGCGCTTCGACGCCGCGATCCTGGCCTGCGACTGGCACAACAGCGCCGCCATGTGCGCCGGCTCACCCGCGCTGCAGGCCTGGTACCAGGCCTTCGCCGCCTTCGAGGACTACCGGGCCCAGGTCGCCGTGCACCGCGACCTCCGCCACATGCCGGCCCACCGCGGCCTGTGGGGCGCGGCCAACTACCAGTTCACCCTCGACCGCAAGCCGCGCACCACGGTCTGGTCCGGCCGGCGCTTCCGCCGCGACCTGTTCCGCTCCTGGCTGCGCGAGGGCGAGGCGCCGCCGGCGTCCACCCTCTTCACCGCCGACTACCGCCACATCGTCGTGACCCCCGCCCACCGGGGCCGCCAGGAGCGCCTGGCCGCCCTGCAGGGCACCGCCGGGCTGCACGCCGCGGGCATGTACACCGCTGGCGTCGACAACCACGAGAGCGCCCTGCGCTCGGCCCTGCGCGTGGGCCAGGCGCTCGCCCCGCAGGCCCCGCGCGTGGCGTGGTTCGCCCGGCACGTCAGCGACTGACCCGAGGCGCTCAGCCCAGGCCCAGCCGGGCGCTCAGGCTGCGCTGGGGCTCGACCCGGAAGGGCGGCCAGGGCACCTCGGCCTGCCCCGGCATGCGGTGCACGGCCCGGACCCGCACGGCCAGGCCCTCGGGCATCGTCACGGGGTTGCTGCGGACCCGGAGCTGGTAGTCGGGGGGGTCGATCTCCAGCTCCAGCAGGTGCAGCAGCGTGGCCAGCGTGACCATCATCTGCGACTGCGCGAAGCGCGCGCCCAGGCAGGTGTGGGCGCCCGTGCCGAAGGGCGCGAAGGCGCCGGGCCGGGCGTGCTCCCGCCGGTCGGGGCCGTAGCGGTCGATGTCGAAGCGGAGGGGGTCGGGGTACAGCTCGGGCAGGAAGTGGGGCACGGCCGTGACGACGAAGAGGTGCTGGCCCGCCTCGATCCGGTGGCCGGCGAAGTCGAAGCCGTGCGCCACGTGGCGCGAGGCCAGGTAGGCCACCGGGAACAGGCGCAGGGTCTCCATCATCACCCCTCGCAGCGCCGACATGCCCTTGAAGGCCTCCCAGTCGGGCGAGGGCCCGGCCGAGAAGACCTGCCGCACCTCGGCCATCACGCGCGCGCGGACCTCGGGGCGGGCGAGGATGTTGTACAGCGCGAAGGCGCTGGTGTTCGACGCCGTGTCGATGCCGCCGAAGAGCGGGCCCAGCGTGAGCAGGCGCACGTTCTCCTCGCGGATCGTGTCGCCACGGGCCACGGCGGCCAGGATGTCGTCGACCAGGTCTCCGCGCGCGGCGTCGGGGTGGTCGCGGTGCTGCTGGGCGACCTTGCTGGCGTGCGCCAGGATGCGCTGCTTGGACCGGCGATAGGCCGGCCACAGCAGGAGCGCGGGCGGCCACTGGCGCACGACCTCGACGGAGAGCGCCGTGCGGAAGACCCGGATCAGGTCGTCCAGGATGTGGGCGATCTGGCCGTCGTTGTGCAGCAGCAGCCCCACCTGCTCGGCCAGGATGAGCTGGAAGAGGCGCTGCACGTCCAGCCGCTGGCCGACCTGCAGGGCCCCCAACCGGTCGCGCAGGCCCTGCACGACCTCGGGCACGCGCGCCTCGATGTGCGCCGCCGAGTACGAGGGCGTCTGGATCGTCCGCAGGCGCCGGTGCTCGTCGCCGTCGGCGCTGGCCAGGAACAGCGCCCCGCCCAGCTCGGTCCCGAAGCCGCCGAAGATGGGCCCGTTCTGGAGGTGCTCGCGCTCGTGCCGGGTCATCCACTGGTTGGCCTCGACCCCGGCCATCACGACGAAGCGGCGGTTGAGCACCTGCAGGCGGAAGACGGGGCCGCACTCCTGGTAGGACCGCACCAGGAAGGAGACCGGGTCCCGCAACATCGGGCCCAGGCTGCCGACGCCCAGGGCCCCGGGGGCCAGGGGCAGGGGGCTCGCGCGGCTCTCTGGCACGGGGGCGTCGCGCATCCGGGGCTTCCTCTGGGGCGCGCCCCGAGGGACCCGGCGCCGCCGCGGTCGACCTTATCCGCTCCACCTCGGCGGGTCAGGGTGGGGGAGGCGGCGGCCGCAGCACGCGCACCCAGTGGCCGCGGACCCAGCGCCAGCCGCGAGGGGTGCGCTCCCAGTGGCCGGGCACCCAGGTGCGGTCGGGGCGGGCGGCGATCCAGTGGCCCGGGACCCAGACGTGGCGGCCGCGCCACCACTCGTAGTGGCCGGGCACCCACACTCCCGGCGGCCCGGGGACCGGAGGCGGCGCCTCCGCGACGACGGGCGGACCGGCGGGGGGCTCGACGGGGACCTGCTTCGCACAACCGGCGAGCAGCATGACCAGGGCCAGGGCAGGGGCGAGCATGGGACCTCCGCGCTCACGCCTTCCACCTGCGGACCGCCCCCTCCCTCGGCAATCTCCCTTCGGGTCGCTCCCGGCCCGTCGCGACAGCCCGTCGCAGCGGCGAGCCACCCCCGGCGCGGGCCGCGGGTAGGCTGCCGTCGGAGGTGCGCCGTGCGGACCATCCTGTGGATCTTCACCCTGGCGGGCTGCGCGCTGTTCGGCCCCGACCTGCCCGCGGGCTGGGAGGACGCCGAGCCCATCGAGGACCTCAGCCAGTCCCCCTGCGACGGCAGCCCCTACGACACCGGCTGGTCCGAGGCGATGACGGCCTGGGAAGCGGCGCCCGGCATCCGCGCGGCCGGCGACCCGCTGCACTTCCGCTGCGAGCAGGAGGTCGAGGGCTTCTACCGACAGGAGGGCGAGGCGCTCGACGTGCTCATCCAGCCGGTCGACATGCACCCCGAGGTGGTGGCGGGCTGTGACTGCTTGTACCGGGTCGAGGTCGGCCTGCCCCACGCGCCGCCGGCCACGGTGACCTTGTACCGCCGCTGGGACGGCATCAACGACCCCAACGATCCGGTGCGAGTGGGAAGCGCAGCGGTGCCCTGAGGTGGCGTGGCGCCCGGCGGGCCCCCGCGCCCGCCCATGACGCCAGCCCGGCCCCGTCAGCGGCGGTCGCTGGTCGGCCGCACCTCGAAGGCGCGGAACTCGCCGCTGGCGGGCTGCCAGTCGGCGTCGACGTCCTCGACCCAGGCCAGGTCCGGGCCGCGCCGGCACCAGGCCAGCAGCGCCTCCAGCGAGGGGCGCGGGCCCTCGGCCACCGCCTCGACCCGGCCGTCCCGCAGGTTTCGCACCCAGCCCACCAGGCCCAGCCGGATGGCCTCGCCCTGGGTGCCGGCCCGGTACCAGACGCCCTGCACGCGGCCGGTGATGGTCAGGTGGACGCGCTCCATGGCCGGCGCATTATCCTGCGGGCACCCTCCCAGGAGCCCGCCCGTGGGCCTGCTGCGCACCCTCGAGCGCTTCCGCGCGACCGCGACCTCGCCGACCGAGCTGGCCGGCATCCGCGACGACCTGCGCCAGGCCCGCCGGGCCCTGCTGCGCGCCGAGCCGGCCGCCGCCTGGACCCACACCCAGCGCGCCCACGACCGCAGCCAGAACGCGCCCTGGCTGCACACCCAGGCCCACGCCCTGCGCGTCGTGGGCTGGGCGCTGCAGGCCCGGCCGGGCGCCTTCGTGCGCGAGCTGCCCCTGGTGGTGATGGCCACCCCGGCCGCCGTCGTGCGACGCGCCGCCGGCATCGGCCCCGGCCAGCCCGGCGGCGTCGGCCTGCTCGCGACGTGGCGCATGCGGCGCTGAGCGCAGGGGTGTTTGCGGCGCTGAGCGCCGGGGTGTTTGCGGCGCTGAGCGCCGGGGTGTTTGCGGCGCTGAGCGCCGGGGTGTTTGCGGCGCTCAGCGC
>JAKLKF010000201.1 GCA_023150805.1 Myxococcota bacterium
GGTCGGGGTGGAAGGCCCGCAGCGCGACGTCGACCACGGCCGAGGCCGACACCCGCAGCCGCGCCGTGCCCGCCGGCGGCACCAGGTAGCGGGTCTCGGACTCGGCGGCGCGCGAGGTGCCCGGGTCGTCGCCCTGGCCGTAGCGCTCGAAGGCCGACGGCCGCACGCCCACCGCCGTCTCCCAGCGCTCCAGCTCGGCGCCCGCCGCGTCCAGGGCCACCACCTCGACCCGGACCGGCGGATCCCGCGCGGCGGGCAGCTCGACGGTCTGGCCCGTGGCGGCGTCCCAGGTCAGCCCGAAGGCCGGCAGGGGCGCCGCCGGCAGGCGGGGGCGCAGGCTCAGGCGCAGCAGGTCCCCGCCCGGCTCCGCCGCCGGGTCGGAGCCCGCCGGGCGGTTGGCCCCCTCCTCCGCCACCGGGAAGGTGACCGGCCCCAGCGCCGGCCCTGTGCGGACCATCTCCAGGGAGCGCAGGTCGGGCGCCACCAGCCAGCCCTCCCCCTCGGGCAGGCGGAAGACGGCCGGGTCCCCCCACGTGGCGGGCGGGCCCGCGCCTTCCAGCCGGGCCTGCACCACCCGGGGCCCCTCGGTCTGCGGATCCAGCGCGAGCTGCACGCTGAGCAGCGGCTCGTCGACCACCACCGGGCCCCAGGCGTCCACCACGCCCAGGAAGCGGACCTCGGTCGTGCCGTCGGCGTGCACGAGCTGCAGCCAGGTCGGCGCGGCGCGCAGGCCACGGCCGCTGCCGTCCCGCAGGGACAGGTACAGGCGCGCGCCCTGCCGCAGGTTCCAGGCCACCGCGCCACCGGGCGGCACCGGCAGCCCCAGGGCGGGCTGGTCCTCCCAGGGCGCCTCGACGGGCGCGGTCATCAAAGCCTGGGTGCGCAGGGGCTGGCCCGAGGGGTCGGGCAACGCCGGCAGCCGCTCCCACAGGCGCTGGGCCAGGTGCTCCCGCCAGCCGTCGGGCAGCGAGTCCCAGCCGTCCTCGGTGATGCGGGCGGCCAGCGCGGCGTTGTGTCCGGGCTCGGAGCCCGCCAGCACCCGCAGCCGGGCGGCCCGGGTGCGCCAGGCGTGGCGATAGGCGGCCACCATCACCGTCGCGCCCTCGGTCGGGCTGTCGGCCTGGACCCGGAGCTGCCCGCCGGCCGGCACCAGGCCCGCCACGTCGACCAGCGTGATGCGGCTGTCGTGGACCTCCATGCGGCTCTGGGGCAGCCAGGAGGTCCGCAGCAGGCTGCCGTCGGCGCGCCGGGTCCAGCCCGTGCGCGTGCGGCGCCAGGCCTCGCCGCGCCAGACCAGCCGCTCCTGCGCGTCGTAGACCGCCAGGTCCAGCCGCCAGGCGGCCCAGGCCCGCACGTCGCGCGCCCAGCGCGGCGGGGTCGCCAGCCAGGCGACCAGCTTGACCTGCTCCTCGTCGGGGTCCAGCGCGAAGGCCACGGGGCGGTCCAGCGGCAGCACCCGCATGCGCTGGGTGTCGGAGCGGTCGGGCCGGCTGCGGTCGCCCCCCGCCAGCGTGGCGACGACCATCGCCACCAGGGCCAGCCAGGCCAGCACCAGCGGCAGGCGCCGCCAGGCGGTCACGGCGCCCCCTCGGCCGGGCGGGGCAGGCCGACCAGGCGCAGGGGCGCGTCCCCGAAGACCAGGTGGGTCTCGGGCGAGGCGCGGGGCCCGACCGGGCCGCCGTGGCCCAGGGGCACCGCCACCCCGTCGCAGGCCTCCCCCTGGCAGCGCAGCGCCACGATCCAGCGACATCCGGCCAGGGGCTCGCACAGCAGCCCGGCCCGCCCGCCGCCGCGCCGCGCCTGGTCCTGCAGCAGGGCCACCGCCCGCGGGGTGGGCGAGGGGCCCCGCAGGGCCTGGGCCGCCCGGACCCACGCCGCCCAGGGGTCCGTGCCCAGGCCAGCCGGCGAGGGGGCGGCCGCGGCGGCGAGGTGGGACATCGGCGCGCTCCACAGGGGCAGCGTCGAGGCCTCCAGCGCCGCAAGCAGCGGACCGTCGGCGTGCAGCGGCGCCGCCCGGGCGCGGGCCCGGCTGGACAGGAAGAGGGTCGCGTGCCGCTCCTGCCCCGTGGCCGCCGCCGTCGCCTCCCGGCCGGGGTTCGCGCCGTCGCGGAAGGACAGGCGCTCGGGCGTGCCGTCGAACCACTGGCTGGCGAGGCCCAGCTCCCCCAGCGCCTCGCGGCGCTCCTGGAGCCAGGCCGGCTCGGAGAAGCCCGGCAGCAGGGGCCGCCCCAGGCTCCACACCGCGTCGGCCTGCGCGTCCTGGAGGTCCCGCAGGCCGCGCAGGTCCAGCACCTGGGCCGTCGGTCCCAGGGCCTCCAGGCCGCCCAGCAGCGCGGCGTGGGCCAGCCGGTCGACCCGCGGCTCCGCGTTGGCCCACAGCGGCGGGCTGTCGAGCACCACCAGGGCGGCGTCCCAGGCCAGCGCCAGCCCCACGGCGGTCGCGGCGGCGGAGGGGTCGTCCTCGGCCCGCGGCACCACCAGGATCAAGGGCTCCGCCTCCCGCCGCACCACCACCCGCCAGTCCGGGCCCTGCACGGTCGCGACCGTCGCCGTCTCCGGGGTCGGCCCGTCGGCGTGCAGCGTGGCGCCCAGGCTGGCCGCCGCCGCGGTGGCGGCGACCAGGGCGTCGGCCGCCTCGGGGCCCCCGCGCGCCCAGCGCAGCAGCGCCCCGACGACCTCGTGCCGCAGGACCCCGCGTCCGCCCGCCTCGGGGGGGGCCTCGGGCGCCGGCTCCGGGGCCAGCAGGGGGCGGGCCAGCGGGTGCTCCCAGGGATCGGGCGCCCGGCCCACCTTCCAGGCCGCCAGCCGCCAGGCCTGGGCCTCGGTCAACACCAGGCGCGGGGCACCCTCCCCCGGCTGGACGGGCACCGTGCCCAGCAGCGGGGCCAGCGCCTCGACCGGCAGCGGCGGCTCCGCGCCTCCCCCGGTCACCAGCCCCGGCGCGGGCCCCGGCTCCACCACCACGGTGGGGATGGCCAGCCCCAGGCGCCGCCGCGCCTCCTCGCAGGCCGGCCCCCGCGGGCCGCACAGGTGCACCCCCCGCGCGTCGAGCAGCCGCGCCAGGCCCAGCGCCGCCTGGGCGGTCGGCCCCTGCCCGACCCGGGCCGAGATCACCAGGGGGCGGCCCTGCGGGCGCAGCCACAGCGCGCCGAAGCCCTGGCCGGCGCTGACCAGGGTGGGCTGGTCGCTGGCCACCAGCGCCGCCAGGTCGGAGGGAGCCGCGCCCTGGTCGGTCCAGGCGGCCAGCAGCAGGTCCTGGCCCCCTCCCGCGGGGTCGGCCCGCTCGGGGGTCGCCGGCGGGGCCGCCGGCAGGGCCAGCGCCAGCAGGAAGGCCAGGGCGGTGCCGCCGCCGAAGCCGGCCAGGCTGGTCGCCAGCGCCGGGACGATGGTCCGGAAGGCGTCGCCCGAGCGCACCATGCGCAGGGCCATCAGCGCGGGCAGCAGGTAGCCGAAGCCGAAGAGCTGGCGCAGCCGCAGGCCGGGCCAGCCCGCGCCCAGCAGGTGGCCCAGGCCGAACTTCAGCGCGTAGCCGAGCAGCATGGCCAGGACGAGGGTGCGGCCGCCCGCCAGGTTCATCTCGCGCAGGGCCGGCGCCCGCAGCACCAGGCGCAGCGCCAGGGCGATGACCAGGCTCTCGCCGATGGTGGCCGCCAGGCGCTCGGGCTGCAGCCAGCAAAGGGCCAGCAGGCCGGGCACGATGATGCCGCCGAAGTCCCAGCCGTAGCGCAGGTTGGCCACCGAGCCGAGCCAGGCCCCCGTCAAGAGCAGGATGTAGGCGCGCGGGCTGCTGACGAAGTCGACCGCCAGGTCCTCGTAGGTCAGCTCGAAGCTGGCCAGGCTCAGGTTCGTGCCCGCCAGCAGCACGTGCTCCAGGAAGGCCCAGGTCAGCAGCAGGGGCACGCCCAGCCGGGGCACGGCGCGCACCGGGCCGTTGCGCCAGATGGCGTAGGCCAGCAGGGGCACCACGACCAGGCCCATGCTGTGCAGCTCGTTGGCGATGCGCAGCGCGAAGCGGTCCCCCAGCCAGGGGAAGACCGCGCCCTCCATCGCCAGGCGGACGCCCACGCTGCCCAGCAGGGCCAGGAAGAAGCGGTCGCGCCCGAACAGCGGGGACCAGGGCCACCAGCGCGGCAGCGCGTCGGACAGGGCCACGATCACCAGCCAGGTGGCGATGCCCTCGACCACCATCACCGCGCCGGTCAGGGGCTGGATGGCGACCACGCTGGCCAGGTAGCCGGGCACCACCAGGCCCGTGAAGCCCCAGCCCAGCCACTCCTGGAGCAGCCAGACCAGCAGCAGGCCCACCAGGACCGCGGTCAGGATCGAGGTGTCCAGGACCGCTGTGGGAAAAAGCTCGACCATCGGCCTGGGCGCTCCGGGGGCTCGACCGGCGGCTCACCCTACGCCAGGCGTGTCCCAGCATCTACCAGGGGCGTCTCGAACAGGGACGCCGTGCGGCTGGCCGCCGCCCTCAGCAGGCCCCCGGCAGGCGCCGGTTGCTGGCCATCGGGATGCGCGCGCGGACCTCGTCCACCCGGCCGGGGTCCACCTCGGCCAGGCAGATGCCCTCGGCGTCCCCGCACTCCGCCACCACCGTGCCCCAGGGGTCGACGATGAGCGCGTGCCCGTAGCTGCGACGCAGCCCCTCGTCGTCGTGGGCCCCCCACTGGGCCGGCGCCAGCACCCAGCACTGGGCCTCGATGGCGCGCGCGCGCAGCAGCACATGCCAGTGGTCGCGACCGGTGCGCTCGGTGAAGGCCGAGGGCACGGCCAGCACGGTGGCGCCCCGGGCCACCTGGCGGGCGTACAGCTCGGGGAAGCGCAGGTCGAAGCACACCGACAGCCCCATCCGGCCGATGGGCGTGTCGGCGACCACCACCTCGTCGCCCGCCGCGGTGCGCGCGCTCTCCTCGAAGCGCACGCCGCCGGCCGCCGCCAGGTCCACGTCGAAGAGGTGGATCTTGCGGTAGCGGGCGCGCAGCCCGCCGTCGGGGCCGAAGAGCAGCGAGGTGTTGAAGGCCCGCTGCCGCGCCTGCTCCGGGTCGGGGTGTCGCTCGGCCACGCTGCCGACCAGCAGGTGGATGCCCAGCTCGGCGGCCAGCGCCGCCAGGCGGCGGTGCGTCGGCCCGTCGACCGGCTCGGCCAGCCGGACCTTCTGGTCGTGCGGGCCCAGGTAGGTCGTCGCTTCGGGCGTGGCGACCAGCACCGCCCCCGCCGCCGCCGCCCGGCGCACCAGCGCCTCGGTGACCGCCAGGTTCCTCTCGACATCGCTGGTGCTGCTGAGCTGGACGCAGGCGACGATGGCCACGGGTTCCTCCAGGTGCGCGGCGCCTCCTAGCGCCCTCTGCGACCTCCTGCCCCCTCGACGCTCGCGCCGGCTATGATCCACACGCCCTCTCCTCGGCCGCGCGCCCCCCACGGAGCCACGATGCCCCGCGCCCCCCTCGCCCTCACCCTGCTCCTGGCCGCCTGTACCGGCAAGGGAGGCGGCTTCACCGAGTTCAACACCGAGCCGACCTGCTCGATCAGCAACCCGGTCACCGGCAGCACCTTCGACCAGTACCAGACGGTCACCTTCACCGCGCGGGTCGCCGACGACCAGGACGCGCCCCAGGACCTGCTCATCACCTGGATCAGCTCGATCGACGGCGAGCTGCCGGCCGGCGCGGTGCCCGACTCCGAGGGCCTGGTCACCTACAGCACCGCCAACCTCTCGCCGGGCAACCACGTCATCACGCTGCAGGTGATCGACACCAGCGCCGAGTCCGCCACCTTCGACATCACGCTCATCGTCAACGACGTGCCCGAGGCGCCCACGGTCACCGTGCTGCGGCCGGCCAGCGGCGAGGACGGCTACGAGGGCAGCCCCTTCGACTTCAAGGTCGCCGTCAGCGACGCCAAGGACGCGCCCGAGGACCTGGCCCTGTCCTTCCAGTCGAACATCGACGACGTCTTCTGCGCGCCGGTCGCCACCCCCGACGGCGAGGCCGCCTGCAGCCAGTCGCTCTCCCCCGGTGAGCACCTGCTGACCTTCACCGCCACCGACAGCGACGGCGAGGTGGGCTCGGCCACGACCTACTTCGTCGTGCTCGGCCTGGAGGAGCAGGACAACGACGGCGACGGCTTCAGCGAGGTCGAGGGCGACTGCGACGACGAGAACGCCGACGTCGGGCCGACCGAGGCCGAGCGCGAGAACGGCCAGGACGACGACTGCGACGACCTCGTCGACGAGGGCACCCCCAGCTACGACGACGACGGCGACGGCTACAGCGAGCTGACGGGCGACTGCGACGACGGCGACGGCACCGTCTATCCGGGGGCGACCGAGTCCTACGACGGCGACGACGAGGACTGCGACGGGCTCATCGACGAGGGCACGGCCGGCTACGACGACGACCGCGACGGCTTCACCGAGACCGGCGGCGACTGCGACGACGGCTACGCCCTGAGCTACCCGGGCGCCCCCGAGATCGAGGACGGCCACGACAACGACTGCGACGGCCTCACCGACGAGGGCACCGACGCCTACGACGACGACCGCGACGGCTACACCGAGCACGGTGGTGACTGCGACGACGACGACAGCGCCATCCACCCCGGCGCGACCGAGGTCTGCGGCGACGGCGACGACAACAACTGCAACGGATCGGCGGACGAAGCCGGGGCCAGCGGCTGCACCACCTACTACCGGGACTACGACAGCGACGGCTACGGCACCTCGGCCGGCGCCTGCCTGTGCGCCCCGACCGACGACTACACCAGCCGCTACAACACGGACTGCTACGACTACAACGCCAACGCCAAGCCCGGGGCCGGCACGTACTACACCAGCAACCGCGGCGACGGCAGCTACGACTACGACTGCGACAGCAGCGAGACCAAGTACTACAGCAGCTCCGCGGCCTGCGCCTACTCGCTGGGCGACTGCTACGTCAGCACCTCGGGCTGGGACGGCAGCGTGCGCTCCTGCGGCAGCTCGGGCGGCTACGCCAGCACCTCGGACAGCGACGGCTGCTCCTGGGACTGGGGCAGCTTCTCCTGCGAGGTCACGGGCACCACCACCCTGACCCAGTCCTGCCGCTGATCCCGCCCGGCCCGACCGCACCGTGTCTCCCTGGCTCCTGACCACGGCCCTTGCCGGCTGCGGCTGGCTGCGTGGCCCCGACGTCATCCTGCTCACCGTCGACACCCTGCGGGTCGACCACGTCTCGGCCTACGCGCCCGGCAGCCCGGTCCAGACGCCGGCGATGGACGCGCTGGCCGCCGACGGCGTGCTCTACACCCAGGCATGGTCGCCCATCAGCGTGACCGGGCCGGCCTTCGCGACGCTGATGACCGGGAGGGAGCCCGCCAGCCACGGCGTGCTGATGAACGTCTTCCAGGGCGGCCCCTCGGTGCGAGAGGAGGAGCAGACGCTGGCCGAGCACCTGCGAGACCAGGGCTGGCAGACCGGCGCCTTCATCTCCGGCTTCACCCTGCGGACCACGCTGGGCCTGCACCAGGGCTTCCAGCGCTACGACACGCCGCCGCCCCGCCAGAAGCGGCGCTCCTCGGACCTGACGGCGCGGGCGGCGCTGGGCTGGCTGGGGCAGCGGGAGTGGCACCAGCGGGCCTTCGTCTGGTGGCACAGCTACGACCCGCACGGACCGCTGGACAGCCAGGAGGGCAGCGCGCCGCGGGGCGGGGACTGGGAGCGGGACCCGGCGCGGATCGAGCAGCTCCCCGCCTACCAGCAGCTCTACAGCATCTCCGACCCGGACTTCTACGCCCGGCGCTACGCCGCGGCGGTGTCCTTCTCGGACGCCCAGGTCGGTCGCATCGTGGCGGCGCTGAAGGAGGCCGGCCGCTACGACGGCGCCCTGATCGTGCTCACCGCCGACCACGGCGAGAGCTTCACCGAGCGGGAGCTGTGGTTCGACCACGGCACCCACGCCTCGCCCGAGCAGCTCCACGTGCCGCTCATCATCAAGTACCCGGGCGGAGAGGGCGCCGGCAGCCGCGTCGACGCGCTGGTGGGCCTGGGCGACGTGGCGCCGACCGTGCTCGACGCCCTCGACCTGCCGCCCCTGCCCCGGGCCGAGGGCCGGCCCATCCGGCAGGGGGGGCGGGATCACGTCTTCGGCGAGAGCAGCCACTGCAAGACCGAGCCCGTGCTCACCTGCGCGCCCAAGGGGCCGGCGGGCAAGGAGCTGGCCGTGCGCGACCGGGCCCGGGCCCTGGTCCGCCGCTCGACCGCGGAGGGGGCCGCCTGGGACGGCTACGACCGCGGCGCCGACCCGGGCGAGCGCAGCCCGCTGCCGCCGGGCGACCCCGCCTGGCAGGGCGAGCTGGAGCAGGCCCACGCCCACCGCGTGGCGATGGCAGCCACCGGCGCGCAGCAGGAGGGGGCGCCCGTCGACCCCGAGGAGCTGCAGGCCCTGCAGGCGCTCGGCTACGTCGACGCGGAGCCAGCCGCCGCGGAGTAGGCTGCGGGCGCCTCGGAGGTCCCCATGCGCAGCCGCCCGCTCTCCACCCTGCTCGTCGCCCTGCTCCTCGCCTCCTGCGAGGACTGCGAGGGGAAGGATCCGTCCGACGACACGGGCGAGGAGACGGACACGGACACGGACACGGACACGGACACGGACACGGACACCGACACCGACACCGACACGGACACCGACACGGACACGGACACGGACACCGACACGGACACCGACACGGACACCGACACCGACACCGAGCCTGAGCTGACCTGGTACCTGGCCGACGAGCTGTCCGACTGGGTGGCGCTGGACAGCGACCGCGCCCTGGTCCTCAACGTCGACCACGACGCGCTGCAGGAGATGGTCCTGGAGACGGGCGAGGTGGGCGACGAGCTGGTGCTGGGCGGCAACCCCGAGCGGCTGGCCGTGGACGCCGGCGCCACCACCGCCGCGATCGTCCACGGACCGGACAGCCTGACCCGCCTGGACCTGGTGGATCTGTCCACGTGGACCCGCAGCTCGGTCGACCTGGAGTCCGGCGGCGAGTACCACCC
>JAKLKF010000202.1 GCA_023150805.1 Myxococcota bacterium
GTGATCGGCGGGCTGCTGGGCGCGGCCGTCACCGAGGATCGCACGACGGGCGCGGCGATCGGCGCGGGCGCGGGCGCGACCACCACCGGCGCGGGGGCCGGCCACGCGGGCGCGGGCGCCTGCACCGGGGTCTGCATGCCCTGGCCCAGGGTGGCCAGGCCCATGATGCTGGTCTCGGCCGCCTTGAGGAAGGCCTCGTGGGAGCGGGCCATCGCCTGCTGGAAGGAGCTGTGGGCCTCGGCCGTCTGGCGCTGGACCTCCTGGAAGGCGAAGAGCCAGGTCGGAGCCGGCGAGGTGGGGGGCGCGCTCATGGTGCTTCCAGGGGCAGGAGAGGGGGGGGCGGCGTGGGGGGCGGCGACGGGGACCTCGACCCGCCTCTCCACGATCTTCTCGACGACGACCGGCTTCTCGACCACGACGGGCTTCTCGACCACCCGCTCGACCACCTTCTCGATCACGGCGGCGGCGCGCGGCGGGTTGGGCTGCGGGCGGCCCGCGGCGCCCTCCTTGGGCGGGTAGGGCTTGCCGACGTTGGTGCCGTCGATCGGCACGGCCAGCTTCGGCTTCGGGATCGACGTCGGGTCGACCGGGGCCTTGAAGCCCGCCCACAGCACGGCGGGCTGCACCGGGAGGCCGGCCACGAGCAGCTGGCCCGTCGCCTCGAGGAGCTGGTGCAGGCCCTCGCGCCCGCGGCGGTCGACGCTGACCGCCAGGTGCGGCCGGTCGCCCAGGATGCGGTCCACCAGGTTGGCCAGCACGTTGCCGGGGCCCACCTCGACGAAGGTCCGGGCGCCGGCCTGGACCATGGCCTCGATCATCTCGACGAAGCGCACCGGCTGGGCCACCTGGTCGGCCAGCGCGCGGCGGACCTCGGCGGCGCCCGCGGGGAAGGGGGCCGCGGTGGCGTTGGACCAGGCGACTGCCTGGGTGTCGCCGATCTCGACGCCCGCCAGGAAGTCCGCGAAGGGCGCGGTGCTGCCGGCGACCACGGGGCTGTGGAAGGCGGTGGCGACCACCAGCCGCTTGCAGGCGATTCCCTCGGCCTCCAGCCGCCGCTCGACCTCGGCGATGGCGGCGACGCGACCGGAGAGCACGACCTGGGTCGGGTGGTTGTGGTTGGCGACCACGACCCCGCCCTTGTCGGCGTCGTCCAGGCCCCAGCCGGTGAGCAGCGCGCGCACCCGCCCGACCTCGGCGGCGACGGCGGTCATCGTGCCGTCCAGGCTGGCGGCCTCGGCCATCAGCTCGCCGCGGCGCCGGGCGACCCGCAGCATGTCGGGAGCGGACAGGCGGCCTGCGGCGTGCAGGGCCGTGATCTCGCCGTAGCTGTGGCCGGCGACGTGCCGGGCGGTCAGGCCCAGCGCCCCCATGACGCCCAGGGCGGCCAGGCTGGCGGCGCCGATCGCGGGCTGGGCCCACTCGGTCCGGGTGAGCTGCTCGGCCTGGGCGGCGCGCTCCTGCTCGTCGTAGGCGACCTTGGGGAAGGCCACCTCGTGCAGCGGGCGGTCGCCCAGCGGGAGCTCGGCGGCCAGGTCCCAGGCGGCGCGCGCGGCGTCCAGGTGCATGCACAGGCTGGCGCCCATGTCGGGGTACTGGCTGCCCTGGCCGGGGAAGAGGAAGGCGACGTCGCCCTGGTGGGCGCCGTGGCCGTAGTGGATGCCGTCGGGGGTCGAGCGGGGCTGGCCCTGCGCGACCAGGGTCGCCGCCTTGCGCAGCCGCCCCTTCAGCTCGTCGGTCGAGTTGGCCACCACGGCCAGGCGGTGCAACCCGCCGGTCCAGGTGGTGCAGCTCTGCCAGGAGGTGAAGGCCAGGTCGGTGCACCGCTCGGCCAGCGCGGTGGCCTGGCTGGCCAGCTCCTGCGCGCTGTCGGCCGAGAGCACGACCAGCTCGTGCTTCCAGGTCCGCAGCCGCCCGGCCGCGGAGGGGCCGGTGTACTCCTCCATCGCGACGTGGAAGTTGCTGCCGCCGAAGCCGAAGCTGCTGACGCCCGCGCGGCGGGGGTGGGCGGCGCCCCGCACCCAGGGCCGCGCCCGGGTGCCCAGGTAGAAGGGCGAGGCCTCGATCTGCAGCTTGGGGTTGGGCCGCGTGATCTTGGCCGTCGGGGGCAGCACCTTGTGGTGCAGGGCCATGATCGCCTTGAACAGCCCGGCGGCGCCCGCGGCGGCCTTGGTGTGGCCGATCTGGGACTTCACGCTGCCCAGGGCGCACCACTGGCGGTCCTGGCGGCCGCTCTCGTCGAAGACCATGCGCAGCCCGCCGAACTCGGCGGCGTCGCCGGCCATCGTGCCGGTGCCGTGGGCCTCGACCAGCTCCACCGTGTCGGCGCCGAAGCCCGCCCGCTCGTAGGCCCGGCGGATCGCCTTGGCCTGGCCCTCGCTGACCGGGGCGTAGACGCTCTTGCTGCGACCGTCGCTGGAGCTGCCGACCGCCTGGATCACGGCGTAGATCTTGTCGCCGTCGCGCTCGGCGTCGGCCAGGCGCTTGAGCGCCACCATCGCCAGGCCTTCGCCCAGCATGGTGCCGTCGGCGTCGTCGCTGAAGGGCCGGCAGTCGCCCTTCGCCGACAGGGCCGGCGTCTTGCTGAAGCACATGTACATGAAGATGTCGTTCATGGTGTCGACGCCGCCGGCGATCACCACGTCGCTGTCGCCCAGGTACAGCTCGTTGACGGCCATGTGCAGGGCCGAGAAGGTGCTGGCGCAGGCCGCGTCGGTCACGCAGTTCGTCCCGCCCAGGTCCAGGCGGTTGGCGATGCGGCCGGCGACCACGTTGCCCAGCAGGCCGGGGAAGGTCGCCTCCTGCCAGGGCGCGTAGTGCGAGCTGATCCGGTCGGCGATGGCCTGGACCTCGTCCTCGCCCAGGCCGGCGTCCCGCATCGACTTGACCCAGACGGGCCGCTGCAGGCGGCTGACCATGGCGTTGAGCAGCTCCTGGGCGCTCGTGACCCCCAGGATGCAGCTCATCCGGCTCTTGTCCATGTCCGAGAAGCGGCTGCCCCAGGCGTCCTCGAGCACCCTCTGGGCCACGATCAGGGCCAGGAGCTGGGCGGTGTCCGTCGCCGGGATGATCGAGGGCGGCACGCCCCAGCTCAGCGCGTCGAAGTCCACCTTCGGCAGGAAGCCGCCCTTGCGGGCGTAGGTCTTGTCCGGCTTGCTCGGGTCGGGGTCGTAGTAGTCGTCGATCAGCCAGTGACTGGGCGGGACCTCGGTCAACAGGTCCTTGCCCGCCAGGATGTCCGACCAGAAGCCGGTGGCATCGGTCGAGCCGGGGAAGATGGCGCTGACGCCCACGACGGCGACGGGGACACGGTGGGGCTCGGTCATGGTTCCACTCCGGATGCGCGCCGGCGGCGCGTGGGTCCGCTCAAGCCAGGGGACGGGGGCGGTAGTCGAAGGCGGCCGGCGGCACGGGCACGCCGTAGCTGCGGAGCTGCTGGGCGCGGGTCACGACGGCGGCGCCCTCCAGCAGGTTGCGGGCGATCTGGACCACCGTGCGCTGGTCGGGGGCCTCCAGGAAGGAGCCCTTGACCCAGCGGTTGAAGGCGCCCATCGCCGGGCCGCACCAGATCTGGTAGTCGGGCCGGCGCTCGGGCAGGCCGGCGATGGCCCAGCGGCTGGACTGGCCCAGGTAGGCGCGGAAGACCAGGGCCATCTGGTGGTGCGGGTCGGCCTCGGCCCTGGCCAGCTCGGCCGGGTCGCGGGCGCGCCAGTAGGCGGCCGTGCTCTGCCAGGCCTCGTCCACCGACTGGTGCAGGATCTCCTTCTCCAGCCGGGCCCGCTCCTCGGCGGGGATGGCGTGCAGCGAGGGCCAGGTCCGGTACAGCTCGTACAGGCGCTTCGCGCGGACGCCGAACATGGTGCCGCGCCGCAGCACCTGGACCTCGACGCCCAGCTCGAACATGTCGGCGGCGGGGGCCATCACGACGTCGGCCAGGTCGGCCTGGGCCAGCATCTGGCGCCCGGCCTCGGACAGGCCGCTCTCGACGGCGGCCTGGTTGACCGAGCCGGTGAGCACGAAGGCCGCGCCCAGGGCGTAGGCGGCGGCGACGGCGTTGGGGGTGCCCAGGCCGCCGGCGGCGCCCACCCGGATGGGGCGGGCGTAGCCCTGCTCGGCCATCACCTGGTCGCGCAGGGCCAGGATCACGGGGAAGAGGGCGGTGAGCGGGCGGTTGTCGGTGTGGCCGCCGCTGTCGGCCTCGACGGTGACGTCCTCGGCGACGGGCAAGTGGCGGGCCAGCCGGGCCTCGTCGGCCGTCAGCTCGCCGCGCTGGACCAGGCCGTCCAGCAGCTCGCCCGGGGGCGGCCGCAGGAAGCGACCGGCCACCTCGGGGCGGCTGATCTTGGCGAAGACCTGGTGGCGGCGCGCGATGGAGCCGTCGGGGAGCTGGCGCAGGCCCGTGCTGGCCAGGCGCACCACCATGGGGGTCAGGCCCATGTAGGCCGCCGCGCTCACCCGGCGCACCCCGTGGCGGATGTAGAGGTCGGCGACGCGCGCCTCGACCGCCGGCTCGTTGGGCGAGTGGATCAGGTTGCTGCCCCAGGCGGGCCCCTCCCCGGCCACCCCGTCGCCCAGCTCGCGGCGCAGCTCGACCAGGGCCGCCTCGACCCGGGCGGGGTCCAGCCCCGCGGCCCCGAAGAAGCCCAGCATCCCGGCCCGGCCCATCTCGATGACGATGCGGGTGGTGGCGATGCCGTTGGCCATGGCGCCGGTCACGTAGGGGAAGCGGACCCCGTGGACCTGGGTGAAGGAGCGGTCGCCCAGCCACTCGGGGTACAGGGGCGGCAGCGTCGCCAGGGCTGGCCAGCCCTCGGCGCCGTCGGGTGCCAGCGCGCCGCCGGTGGCCGCGCCGATGCTCCCGGTGCGGGGATCGAGCACGACGTGCAGGGGCTGGCGGACCTGGTCGATGACCTCCAGCAGGGCCTGCGGCGTGAAGGCGGGGGCCTGCGGTCCTTGGGTCCAGACGCCGACGGGATGCATGGGGACTCGTCCAGGTGGGCTGCGCGGGCGCAGGTGCCCCAGGAGCAGCGGGGCCCCGTGTATAAGGGCGCCCCCCCGGCGCTGTGTCACTGGTCGGTCATAGCTTCCTAGCAGTCTGGCGAGGGTCCCACGGCCCCGGGCCCGCGGCCGTCCGCGGCTGTCCGCGGCGGGCCCGCGCCTCGGCTACACTGGCGGGATGCGTGGTCCTCCCATCCATGTCGCCCCTCGCCTGCGCGAAGGGGCCGGCCTGGTCGAGCTGCTGGTCGCCATCGTGCTGGTGTGCTTGATCGCCTCGATCGCCATCCCGCAGTACCTGGAGATGCGGCGGAAGGCGCTGCGGGCCGAACCCGCCGCCGTGCTGCGCACCATCGGCGTGGCGGAGCAGGCCTGGTTCGTGGCCCAGGGGAGCTGGGTCGCCGCCGCGCCCAACCCCATCCCGCCCGTCGACGGCTGGCCCCGCGACTTCGACCGCGCGCGCGAGGACTGGCGTCCGCTGGGCTGGTACCCCGAGGGCCAGGTGCGCTGCAGCTACAGCACCACCCTGCTCGACCGCGGCCGCCACGTCCGCGCCGACGCGCTCTGCGACCTGGACCACGACGGCAACGTGCTGCTGCTGCGCTACCAGGTGCCCTCGGCCGACGCCCCGGGCGAGCTGGTGGACGTGTACCCCGAGCGGTACTGATCGGGTCTACTCCAGGCGTTCGCCGTGCATTTCCAGGGGGGAACCCCTCCAGGTTCCCCCCACGGCGCCCTCGTCGCCGTCTGCCCTTCGGGCCGACCGCTCCTGCGGGCCCCTCCCCCCTCCGGGGTCGCGGCTCACTCCAGGCGTTCGCCGCACTCGGCCAGGATCATGCCGCGCTCGGAGACCAGGGTCATCGTCTCGGACGGGTGCATGTGGGTGGCGTCGGCCAGCGCGTGGCAGGCTTGCAGGGCGGCCTGGGGGCTGCTGTCGGGCTCGGTCCCGGCCGGGGTGACGCCGACCCAGCCGCCGTGGACGCGGTGCAGCTCGCGCAGCGGGGCGATCGCGGCGAACTGCGGCGCGTAGTCCGTGCGTGGGGGCTGGTAGCGCTCGACCACCTGGACCACCATCACGATGCCGGTCAACACGGCGAACAGGCTGGTCATCCGGATGATCCGCGCGATCGAGACCGTCGGGGGCTTGTGTCGGGCCTGCTCGACCAGCGCCTCGGCCGCCTTGATCCGCTCGTCCAGGTGCATGGCCTCGGGGTCGTCGGGCTCCCGCGCCAGCACATTGCCCAGGATGCTCCGCGCTTGCAGCAGGTCGCCGCGCTCGAACTGCGCGCGGGCCATCAACAGCCAGGGCAGCACCGGCGTCTCACCCGTCGGGCTGGTCCGGTACATCACCTCCCGCAGCATGGACAGGCCGTGGCGGGCCTTGGCCGGGTCGCTGTCCCGACAGGCGGCGAACAGCGTGTAGCCCAGCCACTCCTCCAGCCCCGGCCGCTCGGGATCGTCCTCGAAGGCGGCTTGCAGGAGCGGCAGCGCCTGGCTGACCTCCCCCGCACGGGCCAGGGCCACGCCCTGCACGAAGGGGTCGGGGTGGCTGGGTACGGCCGCGCTCGAGCGATCCTCCCGCCCGGTCCGGCCGCCCGTCGTGGTCGGCGCGGTGCGGTGGGTGAAGGTCGCCTCGTCGTGGACGACCTCCTCGTGGGGATCGTGGTCTAAGTCCCCCAGCTCTCCCGGCGGTCCGTCCGCGCCGGGTGCGATCTCCTCCGCCGGGCCCGTGGGCTCGTCGCTCTCGTCCTCGGGGGGCCAGGACTCCTGGGCGTCATCGACCAGGGCCGCCGTGTGCAGGTCCAGGTCTCCCAGCTTCCAGGCCACCCAGACCGCCGCCAGGCAGTGGCCGGCATCTCCCGGCGCGTGGGTCAGCCGCTCACTGCCCGGGGCAAGGCCGTCCAGGGTCACCAGCCAGCGCTGCAGCGCCCGGTCCGGCGTGAGCGTGTCCGGGTCCACCTTCAGCTCGGGCCAGCCGTCCAGCACGGGCCGCACGCGCTCGAGCAGGTCGCTGAAGTCGCGCGCGCAGGCCACCGCCTCCACCAGGGCCAGGCGCGCGTCGAAGAGCCCGAAGTCCTCGGGGCCGACCCCCTCCTGGAAGTCCCAGAGCGCGTTCTGGGCCTGCATCGCCTCCCGCAGCAGCGTGGCGGCGAAAGAAGAGGGGTCCTCCGCGGACTGCGCCGGGTCGTCGGGGGCGGGGCGGCGCGCGAGGCCGACCAGCACGCCGCCCTGCACGTAGAAGTCCCAGCGCGCGGCCTCCCCGCTGACGACAAGCAGCCCGGAGTCGCCGTACTGCAGCAGGTCGACCAGGGTGTCTTCGAGCTTGGGGAGGAGGGAGGACATGGCTGACCGGGGATTCTATGGCGCGGCGGAGGTGTTGGGGGCCGGGGACCCTCGGTCCGTCTCGCGGGCCCTGCACCCGCCGACGGACGGGCCGGCGACCGCCGCAGCCCCCTGCGGCCCGAACGCGACGGTCGATGCCGTGACCACAGACATCGCGGTGGTGCATGTGCTGTTCGACCCCTGGCCAGGGACAGCGTGACCGGTCTTGCTCATTTCGGCCAGGTGGCGGGGACCAGTGGCGACTGCGCTCCCATCCGAACAGTGTACAGATGACCAGGGCCTCTCGCCCGTGGGCAGAGGACCCACACGTCAGCGGCCCACCCAGGGCCGTGGACCAGGTCGTGCAGCTTCCAGCGGACCACCACCCCGATCCCTGCAATCGCCTCTCCCGGGCCCCAGGCTCCCACCTTCGGCTCCGCGCGACCGCCGCGATGCTGGAGGCACCATACTCACGGAGGTCGTCCTCACCAGCGTCCAACCGGAGAAGCTCCCGCCGCGGAAGCCGACCACCGGCACCAGGACCTGGTCCGCCGGGCTCTCCGCGGTCCGAGATGGGTCGACGGGTGAGGTCGGAAGGGGCGATGGGCTGGCCACTGCGGTGGTGGTCGATCCTTCGCAGGATCGCCGCGCGGTGCCCCTGCCGCTGATGTTCGAGGTCTCCTCGACCACCGAAGAGGACTTCAAGAGTCAGCCGGCCATCTGGCTGGACATGCTGCGCAGGAACTGCGCCGGCACGCAGGTGGGGCCTACGCCATCGACCCGGAATGACAGCGCTCGCGCCGACGTCCGCGATTGCAGACCGACGAACACGAGAAGCCCATGGTGCTGCTGACCACTCACGAGGCGGACCCGCCGGCCGCTGTCGGGCGCGTGCTGGGCATGTCCTTCGTCAGGTGGTCGGTCGAGGAGACCCACCGATTCGCCAGGCAGGAGTTCAAGCGGAGAACATCCGGGCACTCACCTGGAACCGGCTCCAGGACCTCGTCGCTGCCGTCTGGATCGCCATCGGCGCCATCACCACCTTCGTCCAGCGGCCCGACGCCGAGGCCGCCTTTCGGACCCTCGACGTGCTCTCCCCGCGCACCATCAAGCCCCTGAAGGTGGGCTGGTTCTGGGGGTACGCCTTCGTGGACGGCATCCGTGCCGTGGAACCAGGCGCCCACAGACTCCTGGCCCTGATCCCGGATGCTGGGCTCCGCCACCGCCCGACCGACAGCCCAGCTTGTTCGCTCCTCGTGCCTGACACCAGCCGCCAACCTGGCCCCCAACCGGGGACCCCGGCCACTGTGCGCGCCGCGCGCCAACCCGATGGCCCAGGTGCTTGGGCCAGGTCCTGAGGAGAGCGTGGTTGCGCCGGAAGCTGCCTTGCGGTATCCTCTCCAAGGGCCTCCTCACCGGGGCCTCCTCACCGGGGCCTCCTCACCGAGCATTTCATCGGAGCCCCCCGTGGCCAATTTCGACCCTGTCGTCACCGTCGTCCCGCTGGTCTACAAGCACGCGCTGCAGAGCGATGGCCTACAGAACTGGCGCTATCTGGACCTGGACCTGCCCAACATCACGCGGCAGGGACCGAACCTGGCATCCATCCAGTTGGAGACCCTGACCGAAGGCCGGACGGCCCAGCACGAGTGGAAGGTGGTGCTGTTCTACAGCCTGGA
>JAKLKF010000203.1 GCA_023150805.1 Myxococcota bacterium
ACGCCCAGCAGCCGCCCCTCCTTGTCCCGCGCGACCAGCAGGAAGTACTTGATGAAGGTCCCCGACGGCGTCGGATCGTAGGGGTCGTCCAGGAGGAAGCGGCGGATCGCGTCCTGCCGCTCCATCTCGCCCTGGGGACCGAAGGCCTGCCACAGCAGGTCGTAGGCGACCGGGAACTGGGGATCGTCGGGGTCCTCGATGTCCCAGACCTGGAACTGCCGGGTCTCGCGCTCGATCATCTCCACCACGTCCTGGTGGAACAGGTCCTTCATGCACAGTCGGACACGGCTGGCGGGGCGCATCTCACCCTCGGCCTCCGTCCATGGCGACCCAGACGGTCTTGCGCTGGGTCAGCTCCTCCAGCACGGCGAAGCCGTTCTCGCGGCCGAAGCCCGACTGCTTCACGCCGCCGTAGGGCGCGGCGGCGTCGAAGCGGTTGTAGGTGTTGACCCAGACGGTGCCCGACCGCAGCCGCGCGGCCAGCGTGTGGGCCTTGCCCACGTCGCGGGTCCAGATGCCGGCGGCCAGGCCGAACTCGGTGGCGTCGGCCAGGGCGGCGGCGTCCTCCAGCTCGTCGAAGGGCAGCACCGACAGGACCGGGCCGAAGATCTCCTCGCGGGCGATGGTCATCTCCGGGCGCACGTCGGCGAAGACGGTCGGCTGCAGGAACCAGCCGGGCGAGAAGGGGTCGCCGCCCACCACCCGGCGCGCCCCCTCGGCGTCGCCCTTGGCCACGTAGCCGCCCACCCGCTGCAGGTGCTCGGCCGTGACCAGCGGGCCGACCTGGGTGCGGGCGTCGAGCGGGTCGCCGGTCACCAGGGCGCGGGCGCCCTCGGCCACGATCTCCAGCACCTGGTCGTGCACGGCGCGCTGCACCAGCAGGCGCGAGCCGCAGGTGCACAGCTCGCCCTGGTTGTAGAAGGCGGCGGTGACGGCGGCGCGGGCGGCGGCGGTCACGTCGGCGTCGGAGAAGACGATGAAGGGGCTCTTCCCGCCCAGCTCCAGCGAGACCTTCTTCAGCGTGGCGGCGGCGTTGCGCATGATGAGGCGGCCGGTGTCGGTGCCGCCCGTGAAGGTGATCTTGGCGACGCCGGGGTGGTCGACCAGGGCCGCGCCCGCCTCGTGCCCCAGGCCGGTCACCACGTTGAGCACGCCCGGCGGCAGGCCGGCCTCGGCCAGGCAGCGGGCCAGGAGCAGGCAGGACAGCGAGGCCTCCTCCGGCGGCTTGAGCACGACGGTGTTGCCCGCGGCCAGCGCCGGCGCGATCTTGCGCGCGGCCAGCAGCAGCGGGAAGTTCCAGGGGATGATGGCGCCGATCACCCCCAGGGGCTCGCGCACGGTGTAGGTGAACAGGGGGCCGCGCACGGGGATGGTCTCGCCGTGCAGCTTGGTGGCCCAGCCCGCGAAGTAGAAGAAGGTGTCGGCGGTGCGCGGCACGTCGATGGCACGGGCGTTGCTGATCGGCTTGCCCACGTCGACGGCCTCGCGCCAGGCCAGCGCCTCGGCGTGGGCCAGCACGGCCTCGCCGGCCTTCCACAGGATGCGCTGCCGCTCGTTGACGTCCAGCGCCGCCCAGGCCGGCTGGGCCCGCAGGGCCGAGGCGACGGCGCGGTCGACGTCCTCCTTCTGGCCGCGCGGCAGGTGGGCCAGCACCTGGCCCGTGCCGGGGGCGTAGGTGGGCAGGGTCTGGCCCGAGAGCGCCGGGACCTCCTGGTTGTCGAGCCAGAGGGCGGCGGGGACGAGGTCGGGCGAGGTGGACACGGGGGCTCCGCGGAGGAGTGGGGGGGCGCGGGGAGGAGGTGGTTCAGGAGACGCGGCGCGGGCTCTTGCCGGTCAGGGTGGTGTAGGCGTGGTAGCCCACCCAGCGCAGGGGCTCGGGCGGGATGGGCAGCAGGCGCTTGTGCAGGAAGGGCTGGTCCTTCCAGCGCTCCCCCTCGCCTGCGTACAGATCGGCGATCACCCGCCCGGCGACGTTGGCCAGCACGACGCCGTGCCCGCTGTAGCCCAGGCCGTAGTACACGTTCTTGTGCGCGCCCATCACCCCCACGGTGAGCTGGCGATCCATGGTGATGCCCAGGGTGCCCACCCAGCGGTCGGCGACGGGCACCTCGGCGGCCCCGGGCAGGTAGCGCAGCAGCACGTCGCGCACCGCCTGGAAGCCGGGCGCCGTGTCGCGGGGGAAGGTGGTGCGATCCCCGTAGACATAGGCGTAGGAGCGGTTGCTGCCCCCGCCGAAGAGCAGGCGGCCGTCCGGCGTCATGCTGCCGTACGAGATCCGGTCGAGGTCGTATCACATGGCTGTGCAACGGAAACAGTCCCGACCGGAAGTAGCCCAGGCGCGGCGTGTAGCCGTTGGTCGCCAGGACCATGGCGGCGGCGCGCACCGTGCCCTGCGGCGTGTGCAGGACGTGGGTGGCGCCCTCCTCGATGGAGGTGACGGGGCTGTCCTCGTAGATGTCCACTCCCCTGCCCCGCAGCACCCGCGCCAGCTCCCGCACCAGGCGCAGGCCGTGGACCTGGCCGGCCGTAGGGTCCAGGATCGCGCCCACCACGCCTTCGGCGCGCAGCAGGGCCCGCAGCTCCGCCCCTTGCAGGTAGCGCAGCGGGATGCCCCAGCCGCTCAGCCGCTCGACCTTCTTGTGCGCCTCCTCCGCCCGCGCGGCGCTGGTGAAGGTCTCCAGGCAGCCGTCGCGGCGGAAGGGCACGTCCAGGCCCTCGTCGGCCAGGGTCTGCTCCAGGTGGTCGATGCCCCCCTTCGTACAGTCCCACACCCGGCGCGTCAGCGTCTCTTCGTGGGTGTCGATGCCGTTGATCCAGTTGAGCACCATGCCGCCGCTGCGGCCGGAGGCTCCGTTTCCCACGGCCTTCGCCTCGATCACCACGATGCCCAGGTCCGGGCGCAGGCGGCGCAGGTGCAGGGCCGTGCTCATCCCGGTGAAGCCGGCGCCGATGATGGCCACGTCCGCCGTCACATCCCCGCGCAGGGGCGGACCCGGCGTCCCGGGGCCCGCGGTGCTGGCCCACATGGAGCGGTTGTCGTCGACGTCCAGGGCCACGCGGCGGATCAGGTGACCCCCAGGAAGACGGAGGTCGCGGCCCGGAAGGTGTTGAGGTGGACCTGGACCACCTTCTCCACCTGGGGCGTGTAGCCGCCGGCCAGCACCCAGGCGACGGGCAGGCCGCGGGCACGGGCCACCTCGAAGACGTAGCGGTCCCGCGCCGCCAGGGCGTCGTGATCGACCAACAGCGGCGAGTAGGGGTCCTCCTGGTAGGGGTCGGCGCCCGCCTGGAAGAGCAGCAGGTCCGGGCGGGCCCGGTCGATGGCGCGCTCCAGGCTGCCCTTCAGGATGTCCAGGTACTGGTCCCCCGTGGCGCCGTTGGGCACGGGGATCGACCAGGCGTTGTCCGTGTCCGGCGCCCGCTCGCTCTCCACGTCGCGGTAGGCCAGGTTCTGCTTGTACCAGTTGCCGTAGATCGAGAGCTGGAAGGCCCAGGGGCGCGTGGACAGCAGGCTGGCCGTGCCGTTGCCGTAGTGCAGGTCCATGTCCAGGACCAGGCCGCGCCGCAGCCGGCTGGCCCGGCGCAGGATCTCCAGCGCGATCACCAGCCCGTTGAAGGTGCAGAAGCCCTGGCCGTGGTCGGCGTGGCTGTGGTGGAAGCCGCTGGCCAGGTTGCCGGCGATCCCGTCGTCGAGCGCCGCGGACGCGGCGTCGATGGTCCCGCCGTTGGTCCAGCGCACCGCCTCGGCCAGCGCCGGGGACCAGGGGAACTTCTGGGAGCTGGCCAGCGCGGGGGGCTCGCCGGTGTCGACGGCCCGCACATAGGGCTCGGTGTGGACGGTGAGCAGCTCGGCGTCCGAGGCGCGGTGCGGATCACACAGGCGCACGGGCAGGCCCGAGGCCTCGATCGCCTGCCGCACCAGGCCGAACTTGCGGATCGGCATGATGTGCGCGCCGATGTCGGCGAAGTACTGCGGCGAGTGGAAGACCCGGATGCCCGCGGTCAGGTCGGGGGTGGTCATGACAGGCTCCCGGCGGCGCGGTCCAGCAGGTCGAGGGTCTCCTGCACGTGCCGCTCGGCGAAGATCAGGGCGGGGCGGAACCGGATGCTGCGGTCGCCGCTGCCGCCGCACTCCAGGCCGCGCTGCTTGCAGGCGTCGACCAGGCGGTCCCGGGCGGGGCCGTCGACGACGTCGATCGCGGCGAAGGTGCCCAGGCCCCGCGCCTGGGAGAGCAGGGCCGGGTACCGCTCCTGCAGGGCCTGCAGGCCGCCGACCAGGGCGTCGCCCACCCGGCCGGCCTGGGCGACCAGGCCCTCCCGCGCCACCACCTCCAGCACGACCTGGGCCTGGGCGCCGCGCAGGGGGTCCCCCAGCCAGGTGTTGAACAGCCGGTAGGGCTCGACCGGTACCAGCGTGGGCCGCAGGAAGCAGCCGCCGATCAGCATCTTCTTGGAGAAGGTGACGGCGTCGGGGGGCTCGGGCAGGTCCCAGTGCTCGTGCGCCCAGAAGCGGCCGGTGGTGCCCACGCCCGTCTGCACCTCGTCGACGAGGAAGGCCGCCTGGTGCTGGCTGAGCAGGGCGCGCAGCGCCCGGAAGAAGGCGGGGCTGGCGTGCCGGTCGCCGCCCTCGCCCTGGATGGGCTCGACGATGAGGCCGGCCACCTGCGGCCCCCAGGCGACCAGCAGGTCCTCGACCTGCTGCAGCGCCCGCGCCTCGGCCGCGGCGTTCTCGGCGGCGTAGACGTCCAGGGGGAAGCGGCTGGCCGGGAAGGGCACGACCGGCCAGTCGAAGGCCGGGAAGTCCAGCTTGTGGATCGCCTTGCTGCGGGTCAGGGACAGGGCGCCGAGCGTGCGACCGTGAAAGCCGCCCTCAAACGAGATGATCTTGAGACCGTTCACGCCGGGCTGCCGGTTCTGCATCACCTGGGACAGGTCGTCCGCCGTCCAGGGGCGCCCGCCCCGGCGCAGGGCCATCTTGCGCAGGAAGGCGGCCTTGATGGCGTTCTCCACCGCCTCGGCGCCGGTGGTGACGGTCAGCAGGTGGGGCAGGCCGGCGGGCGCGACCGCGGCCAGGGCCTGCACCACATCGACCCACTCGGCCGGGGGGGCGACCCCCAGGGCCGGCCGGTGGCCCATGGCCCAGTCGAAGCGGCCCTCGCGCCAGGCGCCGATCAGCGCGGGGTGGTTGTAGCCCAGGGGCACGGCGGCGATGTGACCGTAGACGTCGAGCAGCGCGTTGCCGTCGACGTCGACCAGGTAGTTGCCGGCGCTGGCTCGACTGTCCTGGTAGACGTGGACGGTGCGCGCGTCCTGGTGCTGGCCGTGGCGGGCGCGCAGCGCCTGGGAGCGCGGCCCGGGGATGGGCGTGTGGACGTGGGCCGAGCGCGGCTCGGCGGGAACGGCGGAGGTCATGGGGAGGGCTCCCGGGTCCAGGCGGCGACCAGGCCGGACAGCTCGGCGGTGGGCGCGGCCAGTGGCTCCCGGCCGCGCCAGGCGGGCGGGTAGAGGGGGAAGACGACGCTGCGCAGCAGGGGCTGTAGGAGCTCGACCTGGTCGGTGGAGGCCGGCGGCGTGATCAGCGGCAGCGGGTCGCGCAGGTCGCGGGCGAGCGCGTCGAGGGCGTGCGCCCGGATCACCTGGAGCTGGTCCGGATCGGTGTGACAGCGGTGCACGGCCTGGATGTGCTCGACGAAGGCGCGTGCGCGGTCCTTGGTGATGGTGGACAGACCCTCCTGCCCCACCTGCCGCACCAGGCACAGGAAGGGCAACGGCTCGGCCACTGCCCCCAGGGCGACCAGGTCGCGGAAGTCGGGCTGGGCGTAGGGCAGCGCCTGGGGCGGGATCACCCGGAAGCCGGCGCGCCCGTAGGCGACCAGCCGGACCACCGAGTCGCGGTCGGCGGGGGTGACCATCTCCATCTCGGCGGCCAACATCACCTCGCCGTCCGGGACCCCGGCGCGGCGCAGCGCCTGCCGGGCCAGCACCACGGGCACGCCGCGCAGCAGGGCGGCCAGGGCGCCGCGGCGGAAGTCGGGCGCGACGTAGCTGTGGGACAGGAGGACCACCGCCCGGCGGGCGGCGGGGTCGACGGTCACGAAGCAGTCGCGCACGCCGGCGAGCTGCCCCTGGGGGCCGCGGGCCAGGACCAGGTGGTACCAGGCCGGGATGGGCGCGCCGGGCGCGGACAGGCTGCCGGCCTGGAACCAGTCCCGCAGGGTCTCGAAGCGCTCGATCTCGCCCGTCGGGCCGAACTGCCGGTGCAGGACCTGGTAGCCCAGCTCGAAGGCCGGCAGGTCGGCGGCGAGCTCCAGGGACAGGCCCGCGCGCGACCCGACCTTGTCCAGGTCGTGGCCTGCCACCGCCGCCGCGGCCAGGCCCGCCAGGTCCGTCATATGTCCAGCTCGCGGGCGACGGCGTGGAAGGCGGTCATCGCCTCGTCCACCTCGGCGACCGTGGTGACCAGGTGGGGGCGCAGGCGGACGGAGCGCGTGCCCGTGTAGGAGGCGAAGACGCCCCGCAGCAGCGCGCGCTTGAGCAGCTCGTCCCGGGCGGCGGGGGTGGGCAGGTCGAAGGCCAACAGGAAGCCGCGGCCGCGCGCCTGGCTGACCAGGCGGGGGTGGGCGCGCTCCAGCTCCTGCAGGCGGGCCAGGAAGTAGGCGCCGGTCTCGCGCACGTTGCGCAGCAGGTCCAGGTCGCGCAGGGCGCGCAGGGTCGCCAGCGCCAGCAGGGCCCGGGCCCGGTCGCCGTTGCGGGTCTGGTACATGCGGCCGAACTGGCGGATGTCGTGGGAGGGCGCCGCGAAGAAGCCGCCGAGCTGCATCTTCTTGCCGAAGGTCACGAGATCGGGCGGCGCCGGCAGGTCGAACTGGCTGTGGCACCACAGGCTGCCGCTGATCCCGGTGCCGGTCTGGACCTCGTCCAGGATGAGGGCGGCGCCAGCCTCGGCCGTCAACGTGCGCACCTTCTGGAAGAAGGAGGGCGCGGCGTGGCGGTCGCCGCCCTCGGACTGTACGGGCTCGACGATCACGGCTGCGACGCGGCCGGCGTGCTGCTCCAGCAGGTCGATGAGCGAGGTGATGGCCTGCTGCTCGGCGCGGGCGTTGTCTTCGGCGTGCTGCTCCAGCGGCCAGCGCTGGGCGGGAAAGGGCGCGACCGGCCAGGGGAAGGCCGGCAGGTCGGCCTTGTGGATGAGCTTGCTGTGGGTCGCGGAGAGGGGGCCCAGGCCACGGCCGTGGAAGGCGCCGTCGAAGGAGATGACGACGGCGTCGGTGCCCTGGTTGGCCATCCAGGCCTCGGCCTCGGCCGGCGGGAGCTGCAGGGGGTCGGCCGGGCGGCCCTGGGCGACCCGGCGCGCCTCGCCGTGGCGGATGAAGGCGGCCTTGATCGCGGCGTCCACGCCCTCGCCGCCGCTGTCGACGCAGAAGATGCGGGACATGCCGGCGGGCGCCCAGTCGCGCTCGACCTCGTCGGCGAAGGCCAGCCACTCCGGCGAGGTGAGGAAGGGGGTGCTGGTCGGGTTGACCGCGGCGCGCACGAAGGCGTCGGAGCGCGCGACCTCCAGCAGGGCCGGGTGGTTGTAGCCCAGCGCACCCAGCGCGAAGCTGCTGAACAGGTCGAGGAAGGCGTTGCCGTCGACGTCGACCAGGGTGGTGCCCCGGCTCTGCTCGGGGTCGAAGATCACCGAGCGGTAGATCGACTGCATGTCGTGCTGCCCCCGCTGCAGCAGGGCCCGCGCGACCGGACCGGGCAGGGGGGTGGTGACGCCGCGTGCGGGAGGGGGCTGGGTGGACATCACCGGAGCTTAGCCGAGGGGCCCCTGCAGCGGGAGCCCGGCGAGGCGCTCCCCTGTCGTATGCTGCGGCGCACCTCGCTCCCCTGGAGACCCATGACCCGCTCCTCGCTGCTCGCGCCTGTCCTGCTGCTGTCCGTCCTGGCCCCCACGGCCGCCCTGGCCTCGCCGGTCAACCCCTGGGGCGCCACGGTGGGCAAGGGTGTGGTCGCGCTGACCCCCTTCCTCTACGTCGACCAGACGCCGGCCGCCTACCCCTACCTGTACGCCCAGTACGGCTTCACGGACTCCTTCGAGATCCTGGCCGGCGGCGGCGGGACCATCGCCGAGGCGGGCAGCTCGGTCGACGAGCTGGAGCTGATGCCGCGCCTGTTCGTCAGCGACTCGGCGGGGCTGGCCCTGCACGCCACCTACACCCCCGGCGTGGACGGTGTGACCCTGGCGCCCGAGTACCACGGCGTCTACTCGTGGGATCCGCTGGACCTGACCGTGAACGTGGGCTGGGGGCCCTGGGTGGGCAAGGGCGGCTTCGCCCTGGGGGACGTCTACGCCCAGATCGCGCCCGAGCGCTACCTGGTTCCCACCCGGAAACCCCTCTCTCCGGCGTGGGCCCCCGCTGGCGAGCCGGGGGCTCCCTACTGCCGGCGGGCGGTCGCGCCTTGCGGGTTGCCGGCGACGGTCAGCGAGAGGGGCACCGCGCCCCGCCAGCCGTTCCACGGGCAAGGCTGCGCCCGGGGTCGAACAGACCCGAGGTGGTCGCGGGGTGATGACCAGGACCGTAGGCGCCTCCGTCAGGTGGTGCTTGCTCCGGCAACGAGGAACAGGTTGAAGGCCAGCACGTTGGACTTGACGTAGGCATGGAAGCCGTCCTCGCCCTTCCAGTTGCAGCGGTCGAGACCGAAGCAGCGCTTGAGCCAGGAGATGCCCGCCTCGATGCCCGCGCGGAAGTTCCAGAGCCTGCGGTAGACCCAGGTGCTCTTGGCCATGTCGGCGATCGCCATGCCGCGCCGCTTCGAGAAGCAGACGTCCTGGACACCCCGCTCCTTGGCGATGGCCAGGTTTTCCTTGGAGGCGAAGCCACCATCCATGGCTACCTGCCGCGGTGGCTTGCCGAGCGCGACGGTGACACCGTCGAGGGTTGGGCCCACCAGCGTGCTGTCGGCGGGATTGCCGTCCAGCACGG
>JAKLKF010000204.1 GCA_023150805.1 Myxococcota bacterium
GGACGTCGAGCCGTCGCTCGACGCGGCGGGGCCCGCGGCAGGCGCGGACCTGTCGCCGCCGCCGACGGAGGCCCCGGGGGCCGCGGACCCTGCGCCTCCGCCTCCGGTCGCGCGCGCCGCCGTGCCGCGCCTGGGGGCCGCGACCCCGACGCCGCCGCCCCGTCCGGCCCCTGCGCCGCCCAAGAAGTCGGGTGGTGGCGGCAAGCTGGTGGTCGCGCTGGTCGCCCTGGTGGTGATCGGCGTCGTGGTGGTGGGCGGGGGCCTGGCCGTGGCCTGGTCGATGGGCCTGTTCGGGTCGGGCGGCGGCCAGGTGGCCGAGCCGATCGAGGTCCCGCCGCCGGTCGAGACCGCCGACCGGGGCGCGCCGGGCGGGCGGATCGAGGTGGGGCCCATGGACGGCAGCAACGGTGCCCTGGTGCTGGCGCTGGAGCCCGCGGGTTCGGCCGCCGTGTCGCTCTCGTCGGTGACGGGCTTCAAGCAGGACTGGGACGGGACGGGCCGGCTGGAGCTGGTGGGCCTGTCGCCGGGCACCTACAAGACCAAGGTCGCTCCCGCGACGGGCAGCGCCCTGCGAGGCACCCTGGAAGTGAAGGCCGGCCAGACCTGTTCCTATGTCTTCCCGACCACCGGGGGTGAGTCCGAATGGACCGCGCAAGGCTGCGAGTAGGTCTGCTGGCGCTGGCGCTCCTCCTGCCCGGGGTCGCGCGGGCCGGCGTCACCGACCAGGTCCAGGCGGCGCGCGCCGCGCTGGTCGCGGACGACCTGAAGGCGGCCACCCAGGCGCTGGACGCTGCCCAGGAGGCCGCTCCCACCGAGGGTGCGGTGGTGCCGGCCCGGCTGCTCGCCCAGGTCTTCTACTACCGCGGGGTGCTGGAGCTGAAGGGCGGCGACAAGAAGGGCAAGGCGCTCGACGCGCTGCGGCAGGCGCTGCTCATCGACAACGCCTTCGAGTGGGACTCCGAGGTGCTGGACCAGGACGACCCGCGCAGCCTGTTCGAGGCGCTGCGCGCCGAGGTCCGCAGCCGCCCGCGCGTCGACGCGATGGTGCCCGAGCAGGTGGGCGCCGCGCGCCTGTACGTCGACGGCAGCCGCCGCAGCGCCGGGGACGAGGTGCTGGAGGGCATGCACCTGGCGCAGATCGAGTGCCCCGACGGCGCGGTCTACGGCAAGTGGACCGACTTCGCCAAGGACCCCCGGTGGCTCAAGCTCTGCCCCGGAGGGGTCGACACCTCGGTGGTCGTCGCCGACACCGGGCCGGCCGAGGACGAGTGGGCCGACTTCGGGCCGGTGTTCGGGGACTCGGAAGGCACGGGCGGGGAGGCGGCGTCGACGACGGGTGCCGTGCCCACGGCCTCGCCGGCCGAGGCCCTCGCCGCCGCGGCCCGGGCCAAGGCCGAGGAGGAGGCGCGCAAGAAGGCCCAGGCCGACGCGGCTGCCGCCGCCGCGAAGGCGAAGGCCGAAGCCGACGCCGCCGCGAAGGCGAAGGCCGAAGCCGACGCCGCCGCGAAGGCGAAGGCCGAGGAGGACGCGCGCAAGAAGGCCGAGGCGGACGCGGCTGCTGCCGCCGCCGCCGCCGCCGCGAAGGCCGAAGCCGACGCCGCCGCGAAGGCAAAGGCCGAGGAGGACGCGCGCAAGAAGGCCGAAGCCGACGCCGCCGCGAAGGCGAAGGCCGAGGAGGAGGCGCGAAAGAAGGCCGAGGCCGACGCGCGGCGCAAGGAGGAGGCCGAGGCCAAGGCCCGCGCCGAGGCCGCCGCCGCTACGGGGCCCCGGGTGCTGCCCCGCCCCGCGGAGGAGCCCAAGGACGAGCCCGTCGCCGACAACCAGCCCAAGGATCCCCCTCCGCCCACGCGCGTGGAGATCGGCGGCGAGTCCGGGCTGTCCAGCGGCAAGAGCCGCTCCGTCAGCCCCCTGGGCAGCGCCCTGCTCGGCGGCGGCGGTGTGGCCCTGGCCTCGGCCACCACCTACTACTTCGTGGCCTTCGCCCCGAACTACGCCGACCTGCAGGACGCCCGCGACGACGCGGCCAGCGTCGATCGGGAGACCGCCGACACGCTGGAGTCCCGTCACGACACCCGGCGCGTCCTGGTGCTGGGCCTGGGCGGCGTGGGCCTGGCCGCGGCAGCGGCGGGGGGGGTGGTGATCGCCCTCGACGACGACCTGCCGGTCCGGCCCTTCATCGGGTGGGGCCTGGCGGGCGTCCGCGGGCGGTTCTAGCCCCCCGGCCTGGCGTCAGCGTGGCCGGGTCCGGGCCGTCATCGTCTCGGGCACGAGCCGGGCCCACACCGCGGCGCGCGCCTGCGGCTCGGCCGCCTGCGTGCCGCCGCCGCCGGAGACCCAGGCGCGGCCGGCCCACACCCGGTCCAGGCGGTGCAGCGCCGGGAAGGGCAGCCCCAGCAGGCGCGTGGGCCAGGTCGGCGGACCCGGGTGCTCCCACAGCCCGGCGCCCCGCAGGTGGCCGGCCAGCCGGCGGAAGGAGGGAGGGCTGGCCAGGTCGCCGATCAGGACCAGCCGGCTCGGGTCGATGGCATGCACCACCGCGGCCAGGCGCTGCCCGCTCTGGTCCAGCCGGGTCGTCCAGCCCGCCCAGCGCGCCGGCCCGTGCGCGGGGTCGAGGCGCACCGCGACCAGGGGGAAGACGCCGACGCCCTCGATCCGGGGGAAGGTGACCACCCCCCGCGCGGCGTGACCCTCGGCGGCCGGCAGGTCCACGGACCAGGCGTCCTGCCCCTGGTCACCGCAGGGGGCGAAGCCGCCGCGGACCACCAGGGTCATCGATCCCTCGCCCGCGGTGCCGGGAGGGTAGAAGCGGGCCTCGCCCTCGACCAGGGTCGCGACGCGGGCGCCGGTCTCGGGCCCCGCGGCGCCGTGCAGCAGGACCAGGTCGACGCCGTCCGAGAGCGCCTCCAGGGCGGACGGCTCGGGGGTGGCGCCGTCGCGCAGGGTCCACTGCGCCACGCGCAGGGCGCCCTGGAGCGGGAGGTCGTCGGTCGCGCAGGCGCGCAGCCCGGTCGCCCACGCCGGGCGCTGCACCGGGGGCGGGCTGGGGCTGGCGGGCAGGTGGAAGGCCGCCAGGCCTCCCACGCAGCCGATCAGCGCGGCCACCGCGCGGCCCCAGCGGCCGCTCCAGGCGAGGGAGAGCACCAGCCACACCGCCGCCACCACCAGGGCAGGCTCGCCCAGCAGCAGCAGGGCGCCGACCAGGCTGCGGTCGGCGACCACCCCCACCAGCAGGCCGGTCAGCAGCGGCCCCCACAGCAGCGCCGCCGCGGTCGAGGCGGTCGGGCGCGGGTCGGTCTGGGGCATCTGCGTCCTTGCGGCGCGGCGGTGCGTGCGTCGCGCGGTGGGGATGCTACCGTGCTGGACCCGCGCCCGCCGGCCGGGGGGCGCTGGCAGGAGGCCCACCGGTGTCCGAGTCCCTGGCAGATCCACGCGCCGCCCACGCGCAGGCCCTGGCCGCCCAGGGGGACTGGCCCGCCGCCGCCGCGGCCTTCGAGGGGCTGGCCGCGGATCTCCCCGCTGCGCTGGCAGCCCAGGCCTGGTCGCTGGCTGCCGATGCGTGGCGCCGCGAAGACCGCCCGGTGGCCGCGGCGCGGGCCCTGCGCGCCGCCCTCCAGGCCCTGGGGCCCTCGCCCGGCCGGGGCCTGCTCCAGGTGCAGCTCGCCGCGGCCCTGGCCGACGCCGGCCAGGTCGAGCCCGCCCTGGACCTGGCCTCCGACCCGGTCGTCGACGCCGAGCAACCCGCGCTGGGGCTGGACCTGCGGATCGGGCTGCTGGTGGAGCGCCTGCGGCTGGACGAGGCCCTGCACGCAGCGGCTGGCCTCCCCGTGCCGGCCGCCCGCGACTTCCGCCTGGCGACCGTGCACCGCGCGCGGGGCGAGGCGCCCGCCGCCGCCGCGGCCCTGGACCGCGCTCGCGCAGCCGTGCCTGACGGCCCGCCCGCCCTCGCTGGCCTGCGCGCGGCGCTGGCGCACGAGGCCGGCGAGCAGGCGCTGGCCGCCGCAGATCCCGACGAGGCGCTGGCCGCCTTCCGGGTCGCGCGCGCCGAGTGGACCACCGCGAGGCGGCGCGCCGGCCTGTTCCGCGCCGCCGCGGGCGAGGTGCGCGCGCGCCTGCAGCGGGGCGAGCTACCCCTGGCGCGCGAGCTGGAGCCGGCCCTGGAGTACGCCCGGGACCGGGCCCTGCCCCTGCTCGAGGCGGAGCTGCTCATGGCCCGGGGGCCCGCCCTCGCGCGCGCCGGGCGGGGCGATGCTGCGGCCGACCTGCACCGCGCCCTGTCCCTGGCCCGCGCCTGCGGAGCCCTGCTCACCGAGCGCCAGGCGGCGCGGGAGCTGCCCCGGTGATCGCCCTGCTCCTGCCGCTGGCCGCCCTGGCCGCCCAGCCGGTGACCTACACGGTCGACCCCGCCCAGGGCCTGGTCTACGTGGTGGTGCGCAAGGACGACAGCACGGTGCTGGCCGGCCTGTCGCACGACCACGTGATCCGGGCCGGCGACCTGTCGGGCACCGTCACCTGGAGCCCCGAGGATCCCTCCGCCTGCCGGGTCGACCTGTCCCTGCCGGTCGCCTCGCTCGAGGTCGACCCCCAGTGGCTGCGTGACCGCGCCGGCTTCTCCCAGCGGCTCAAGGACGGCGACCGGGACACCATCCGTCGGCACATGCTCGACGAGGGCCAGCTCTTCGCCGCCGCGCACCCGACCATCCGGTTCACCGCCAGCCGCTGCGCTGGCGGGGCGGGCGCCTTCGTGGTGGAAGGCGAGCTGCGGATCCGCGGGCAGGCCGCGTCGGTCCGCGCCGACATGGTGGTCCGGGCGGACGGGCAGCAGCTCCGGGCGACGGGCGGCTTCGACGCCAGCCACGCCGCCTTCGGCATGCGCCCCTTCCAGGCCGCGATGGGGGCGCTCAAGAACCAGGAGGGCCTGCGCTTCGAGGTGGACCTGGTCGCGACGGCCCCCGCCGGGGCCCCGGCGCCGGGTGATGCGGGAGAGCAGGCCCCTCCTCCCTAGCCTTGGAACCTCGGTTGCCGGCCCCGCCGGCGCAGCGCGTCCCCGGTCACCAGCAGCAGGCCGGCCCAGGTGCAGCCGAAGGTCAGGGCCAGGCTGCCCGACAGCGGCTCGCCGAAGGCCAGCAGGGCCACCAGGAGCTGCCCGACGGGCGAGAGGTACTGCAGCATCCCCATCGTGGTCAGCGGGAGCCGGCGTGCCCCGACCGCGAAGAGCAGGAGCGGCGCCGTGGTGATGAGCCCCGTGCCGACCAGGAGGGCGTCCTGGTGTCCATCCAGGCCCCAGGCCGGCTGGCCCTGGCCCACCCGCCACAGCAGCCAGCCCACGGCGGCGGGCGCCATCAGCGCCGTCTCGACGAACAGGGCCGGGATCGCCGGCAGCGGCAGGCCCTTTCGCAGCAGCCCGTAGGTCCCGAAGCTGGCGGCCAGGCCCAGCGCGATCCACGGCGGGCGGCTCGCCAGCAGCACCGGCACCAGGACGCCCAGGGCGGCCAACCCCACCGCCGCCACCTGCACCGGCCGCAGGCGCTCGCCCAGGACCGCCATGCCCAGCGCCACGCTGACCAGCGGGGTGATGAAGTAGCCCAGGCTGGCCTCCAGCACCTGCCCGGTCTCGACCGCCCAGATGTAGGTCAGCCAGTTCGCGGACAGCAGCAGCGTCGTCGCCAGCAGCCGACCGGCGTGGGCCCGCGCCGCGTGCAGCTCGCCGAAGCCGCGCCGCAGCAGGAGCACGCCCCCCAGCAGCAGCACCGACCAGCAGATCCGGTGGGCGAGGATCACCGTCGCCGGCACGCCGGCCAGGGCGCGGAAGTACAGCGGGAACACCCCCCACGATGCGTAGGCCACGGCGGCGGCGAGCAGGCCGGTGCGCGCGACGGAGGCGGGCGTGCCGCCGAGCTCGGGCGACGCGGGCGAGGAGGCGGACAGGTCGGGCGCCGGGGCGGGGGAGGGGAGGGCCGCCAGACGCGGCCGCAAGGCGACGGGCGCATATACGGACGCGCCGCCCGCGCCCCGGTATCCTCGCGCCGTGCGCTTCACCGGCCACGGGGGGGACCGGCCGGTCGGGCGCCATCCCTGGGCGGACCGGCCCCTCCCCGGCGGCCTGGATGCCCACATCGGGCGTCTGCGTGCCGTCGTCGGATGCTTCGCAGGAGAGCCCGTCAAGGACCGGCACAGGGAGGTGCTGGGGAAGGTCCCCGGTGGAGACCGCGGCCGCGTGCTCCGCGCAGACCGCGTCGGCGTCGGTGTCGGTGTCGGTGACGGTGTCGGTGCGGGGCCCCCGCCGGCCCTGCCTCGCGGTGGGCCGCCACCGCCACCCCCGACCGCGGTGCCCGCGCCCGGCCCGTCGCCTGCCCCCCGCGTGCTACCCTGCGCATCGTTCGGGCGTGGACGCCCGCCGAAGGAGGTTGCATGGGCCTGACAACGAGCCTGGTCCTGGTGACCTTGCTGGCGTGTGGCGACAAGGACTCCGGGACCGATGACGGGCGCCTGGGCCCTGACGACACCGGTGACGAGTCGGACACCGACACGGACACCGACACCGACACGGACACCGACACCGACACGGACACCGACACCGACACGGACACGGACACCGACACGGACACCGACACGGACACCGACACCGACACCGACACCGACACCGACACCGACACCGACAACACCATCTTCCAGCTCCAGGGTGGCGAGCTGAAGCCGGGCAGCGCCGTGGCGCTGAACGACGTGGTGGTGACCAGCCCATCGGGCGCGGTCGGCTTCTTCGTGGCCGAGCCGGAGGGTGGCCCCCACAGCGGCGTGTGGGTCTACCACGGCTACGACGTCGACCTGGACCTGGCGCCCGGCGACGTCGTCAACGTGCTTGGCGTGTACAACGAGTACGCGGACGCCAGCGACACCACCGGCGGCACGGTGACCGAGGTCGAGATCTCCGACGACGCCTTCGTCGTGTCGGTGGGCAGCGGCAGCGCGCCCACCCCGACCACCCTGACGCTGGCCGAGCTGGCCGACCCGGCCGTGGCCGAGTCCTACGAGGGCGTGCTGGTCCGGGTCGAGGACGTCGACGTCACCGCGACCGGCCTGGACGGCAACGAGTGGATGGTCGACGACACGCTGCGGGTGGACGACCTGGTCTACGGCCTGGTCGGGGTCCGGGAGGGCGACCACTTCTACGCCATCGTGGGCCTGCTGCACTACGGCTACGGCGACTACAAGCTCGAGCCCCGCGGCATGGACGACTTCGAGGGCTACGTGGCCGCGCCCTGCCCGGCGGACAAGTGCGTGACCGACCTGGCCGACGGCGACCTGGTCATCACCGAGGTCATGATCGACCCGACCACCGGCGACGACGACTTCTGCGAGTGGGTCGAGCTGTTCAACGCCACGTCCGGGACCGTGGACCTGCAGAACCTGGTCCTGGGCGACGACGACTCCAGCACCGGCGAGGTCGGCGCCTCGGCCATCCTGGCGCCGGGAGAGTACGCGGTGGTCGCCAAGTCGACCGAAGGGGACTGGGAGATCGAGTGCGCCGCCATGTACGGCGTGATGACCCCGGTCGCCTGGTACGGCTCGGGCCCCAACCTGAGCAACAGCGGCGACCCGGTCGAGATCCGCCGCCCCGACGGCTCGGTGGTCGACGCCATCCCCGACTACGGCGCCGGGCCCGACGCCTGGCAGCTCGACGCCGGCTACCGCGACGCCGCCAGCAACGACGACGCCGCCTACTGGTGCCAGCCGACGACCGTGCTGGTCGAGTTCGAGGGCGCCACGGACTACGGCACTCCGGCCGAGGCGAACCTCATCTGCGTCGACGGCTGAGGCGGGCTCCGCTTCGGCCTGTCAGGGCGTGCGGCAGACCAGCCGGTCGACGGCGTGCACCGGCGCGTCGCTGCCCGCCATCAGGTCCTTGATGGCCTGCAGGACCAGGCGCTGCTGGGCGAGCAGGCGAAGGCCGGCGAACTGCTCGGCGACGACCTCGATCTCGAAGTGACCGCCGCCGCCGCGCACGGTGGCCTGGCTGCCGGGGATGCTGGTCTCGATGGTCTGCTTGACCTGGTCGACGATGGACATGGGGCGCTCCGCGCAGGGGGTGGGGGCCGGAGCTAACCCCCCGGCCCCGGGGCGGAAGCCGGCGCCGTCGGCCTGGGTGCCACCCACCACAGCTCGGCGGGCGCGCCGCCCCGCACCAGCCGGTGCAGCCACACGCGCTGGGCGTCGCGCAGGCTGTCGCCGGGGCCCTTGACCTCGGCGAGCAGCGCGGCGGGCGGCAGGCGCGCGGGCAGGGCGTGGGGCAGGCTGACGGCGGGCCCGGCCAGGACGACCAGGTCGGGCAGCCCCCGCGGCGCCGCGCTCCAGTCCCCGGCGACCACCTCGAGGACCGAGGCCAGGGCCGCTCCTCCCAGGTCGCGGGCCACCGCCTGCAGGTCGGCCAGGGGAAACCGCGTCCAGGCCACGCCGGCGATCAGCTCGCCCTCGCGCGCCCGCCAGGCCTGGGACAGGCGGTCCGGCCCCTCGCCGGCGCGCAGCGCGGAGAGCACCTCGGCCACCAGGGCCGCCCGGCGGGGGACGAAGCCGGGGCTGCCGAGGTCGAGGGGACCGGTGCGCAGCGGCGTGGGCAGCATCCCGGGGACCGGGGCGAACAGCACGTCGGCGAAGAGCAGGCCGAAGAGCGTCCGCCACAGCAGGCCCTCGGCGTGCAGGGCGCGCCGCCCCAGGCTGGCGAGCAGGTCGACCAGGGCCGCCTCCAGGGGGCGCGCCCCACCGGGCCCCTGCCACAGCGGCCGCGGGCCGTCGCCCGCCACGAGCTCCAGGTGGAGCGTCCGCTCTCGCGGGGTGGCCAGGGGCGGCAGCGGCGCCCAGCCCTGCCGGGTCGCGCGCGCCAGGCG
>JAKLKF010000205.1 GCA_023150805.1 Myxococcota bacterium
GGGGCGCGCGCGGCCTGGGCGGAGGTGGCCGCCGCCGAAGCCCGGGGCTCGCTGGCGACCGAGGCGCTCACCCAGGCCCACGCCCGGCGGGTCGCCGTCGAGGCCCGCGTCGAAGCGGGCGACCTGGCCGAGCTGGAGGCCCGGCTGGCTCGGCTGGCCGAGGCCCAGGCGGCGCTGGCGGCGGTGGAGGCCCAGCGCGCCGCCGCGGAGGCCCGGGTGACCCTGGCGCGCTTCGTGCCGGACGCGGCGACGGTCGCGGTCTCGGGCAGCCCCGGAGACGCCGTGCCCACGCCCATCGGCGCCACCGAGCGCCCCGACGTGCAGGCCTCCCGTCGGCGGGTGGACGCCGCGGAGGCTGCGCTGCGCGCCGAGCGCGCCGCGGTCCTGGCGGCGGTGGACCTGGGCGCGGCCGTGGAGCGGGAGGGGGGCGCCACCTTCGCGGGTCCCACCGTGCAGCTCACGCTGCCCCTCTGGAAGTTGAACCCGGAGGGGCGCGCCACGGCGCGCGCCGAGGTGGGGGTCGCGCAGGCGGAGGCGGACGCGACCGCACGCGCGGCCGAGGCCGAGCAGCTCACGACCCGCGGCGCCGCGACCCGCAGCCGTGCGGCGCGCGCCGGCCTCGCGGGGGAGCCGGCGGCGGACGCGCGGGCGGCGATCGCGGCCATCGACCGGGCCCAGGACGGCGGGGAGCTGGACCCCGGCACCGCCACCCTGCTGCGGCAGCAGGCGCTCGACGGGGCGATCTCCGCCATCTCCCTCGACCTGGCCACCGCCCACGCGGAGCTGGACGCGCTCCTCGCGCAGTCCGACCCCGCCCTCCTCCCTCCGGAGCTCCGCGAGGTGTCGCGATGAACGCCGCCCGACCTCTCCTCCTCCTGTTCCTCTTCGCCCTGGCCTGCGGTGGCGAGCTCCCGCACCCGCCGGAGGGCTCCTCCCACGAACCGGGCCCCGACGAGCACGACGAGCACGGGGACCACGCGGGCGAGGCGGCGCCCCCCCCCGACGGCACGCTGCGGGTGTCCGCCGACCTGAGGCGAGATCTCCGCGTGAGCACGGCGCCGGTGCGCGCCGACGTGGGGGCCGACCGGGTGGCGCTGCTCGGCGAGGTGGTGGTCCACGAGGACGGCCTCGCCACGGTCGCAGCGCCGCTTCCGGCCCGTGTCGCGCGGGTCCGCGTCGCCACCGGGGAGACCGTCTCCGCCGGGGCACCCCTCGTCGACCTGGAGAGCGCGGAGGTCGGCCGGGCCCGCGCGGAGCTGGTCGCGGCGAGGGCCCGCTCCCTGCGCGCCACGAAGGTGCAGGAGCGCAAGCGGGGGCTCGGCGAGGTGGTCTCTCGCGCCGAGCTGGAGGCGGCGGAGGCCGACGCCGCGGTCGCCGCGGCCGAGCTGCGCGCCGCCGAGGCCGCGCTCTCGGCCCTCGGGGTGGGCGCCGCGCTGCCCGACCCGGTGGACGGCCGCTTCACCCTGCGCGCCCCGATCGCCGGGACGGTGCTGCAGCGATCGGCGGCGCTCGGACAGGTGGTCGCCGCCGAGCAGGAGCTGTTCCGGCTGGCCGACCTGGCCCACCTCCAGGTGGAGGCGCACGCCTTCGAGCGGGACGCGGTGCGGCTGCAGCCCGGCGGGCACGCCGACGTGGCCCTCTCGGCGCTCCCGGGGACCACGTTGCCCGGCACTGTCGTCCGCGTGGGCGGGGAGGTCGACGTCCCCTCGCGCACGGTCGCCGTCCGGCTCGACCTCTCGCCCGACCCGCGCCTGCGCCCCGGGATGGCGGCGACCGCGACGGTGGACGCCGCCGCGTCCGGCGCCCCGGTCCTCACGGTGCCGGCGGCGGCGCTCCAGCGCTTCGGCGGCCGCTGGGTGGTGTTCGTCCCCCAGGGCACGGACACCTACGAGATCCGGCCGGTCGGGCGGGGGCGCGACCTGGGGACCGCGGTGGAGATCGTCTCGGGGCTCGCGGACGGCGAGACGGTGGTGCTGGACGGCGCCTTCCTGCTGAAGGCCGAGGCCGAGAAGCGCCAGGGCGGCGGGGAGGGGCACCATGACCACTGAGCCCGCCGCCGGCGGCCTGGTCGACCGCATCGTCCGCGCCTCCTTCGCGCGGCCGCTCCTGGTGATCATCGGCGTCCTGGCCGGCACGCTCCTCGGGGCGGACGCGCTGCGCAGCCTGAACCGGGACGTGTTCCCGGACCTCTCCACGCCCGTCTTCCACGTCATCGTCCAGAGCCCGGCGATGGGGGCCGAGGAGCTGGAGGCCGCCATCGCGGTCCCCATCGAGGTTGCGCTCGGCGGGCTGCCCGACGTGCGCCGCGTCCGCAGCACCAGCACGCTCGGGGTGGCCTCGGTCGTCATCGAGTTCGAGGCCGACGCCGACTACCAGCGCGCCCGCCAGCTCGTCGCCGAGCGCATCGCCTCGGTGGAGCTGCCGCCGGACACCGAGCCCCCTCTCCTGTCCAGCCTCTCGGGTCGGCTCAACGAGGTCTTCGAGTTCACGCTGGAGGCGGACCCGGGCACGGTCGACCTCATGCGCCTGCGGGACCTGGCCGAGTTCGAGGTCAAGAACCGGCTGCTCGCGGTGCCCGGCGTGGCCGCGGTCGAGCGGCTCGGCGGCTACCTCCGCGAGTACCAGGTGCAGGTCGATCCCGAGCGCATGACCGCGCGGGGGGTGAGCCTGGACGAGGTGCTGCACGCCGCGGAGGGGGCGAACCAGAACGCCGCGGGCGGGCTGGTCACCGAGGGCGCGGTGGAGTGGACCGTGCGGGCGGTGGGCCAGGTCCAGGCCATCGAGGACCTGCGCGCCACCGTGGTCGCGGTGCGGGGGAACACGCCCGTGCTCCTCGGCGACGTGGCGAACGTCGTCGAGGCGCCCGCGGTCCGCCGGGGCATCGCCCACCGCCTCGACGGCGAGGTCGTCTCCTGCCGGGTGGCCAAGCAGTTCGGCGCGGACACCGTCACCGTGGCGGCCGGCCTGCGCGAGGCGCTGGCCGACATCGAGGCGACCCTGCCGGCCGGGGTCCACGCCCGGGTGGTCTACGACCAGTCGCTGTTGGTGGACGAGGCCCTGGGCGGGGTGGCCCGCGCGGTCCTCCTGGGCGCCTTCTTCGTGGTCCTGGTGCTCTTCGCGCTCCTCGGAGACGTCCGCGCCGCGGCGCTCGTGACCCTCACCATCCCCCTGTCCGTCGCCCTCTCCGGCCTGCTGCTGGCCGAGGCCGGCGTCGGGCTGAACACCATGACGCTGGGCGGGCTGGCCATCGCGGTCGGGCTGCTGGTGGACGCGTCGATCATCGTCACCGAGAACGTTCTGCACCGCCGGGGGCAGGGACGCGACGAAGACCCCCACGTGGGCGCGATGGCGGCGGCGATCGAGGTGGGACGCCCCATCGCCTTCGCGACGGTGATCGTCGTGGTGGTCTTCCTGCCGCTGTTCACGATGCACGGGCTCGAGGGGAAGACCTACCGCCCGCTCGCCGCGGCGGTGATCGCCTGCATGGCGGCCGCCCTGGCTCTCGCGCTGACGCTGACGCCGCTCGCGGCGGCGCGGGTGCTGCGGCCGTCCGGCGCCGGGCCGGCGCACGACACGCTCCTCATCCGGTGGATGAAGGGGATCCACGCCCCGGTCCTGGACGCGGGCCTCCGCCGACCCGGGCGGGTGCTCCTCGCCTGCATGGCCCTGGCGGCGCCGGGGCTCTGGCTGGGGACCACGCTGGGCCGGGACTTCATGCCGGAGCTGGACGAGGGGGCCTTCCTGGTCCAGACCTTCCTGCCGGCCGAGGCCAGCCTGGACGAGGTGGACCGGCTGAACCACCGGGTCGAGGACCAGCTCCGGCAGGTGCCCGAGGTGGTCGAGGTCTCCCGGCGGACCGGGCGGGCCGAGCGCACCGAGGACCCGATGCCCCACACGATCTCCGACGTGCTGGTCCTGCTCGACCAGGAGCGGGATCGCCCGCTGGCGGAGATCGAGGCCGAGGTCCGCGAGCGCCTGGAGGGAGTCCCCGGCGTCGGAGCCACCGTGACCACCCCGCTGGGGATGCGGATCGACGAGGGTCTGGGGGGCACCCCCGCGGACGTCTCGATCCGGGTCTTCGGCAGCGACCTGGACGAGCTGGCCCGCCTGGGCGCCGAGGTCCGGGAGCGGGTCGAGGGCATCGACGGGCTCACCGACCTGCGGGTCGAGGAGCTCACCGGGCTGCCCCAGGTCCGGGTCACGGTGGACCGCGCGGCGGCCGCCCGGGTGGGGCTCACCCCCGGCGACGTGGTGCGGGCCCTGCGCGTCGGGCTCGTCGGCGAGACCGTCAGCGAGGTCCGCGTCGGGCCGCGCCGCCACGACCTGGTTGTCCGGCTGCCCGACGAGCGCCGGGGCGACGTGGGGGCGCTCCGCGGGCTCCTGGTCGACGGCCACGACGGCACGCGCATCCCGCTGGGCAAGCTGGCCAGCATCGACCAGGCCGTGGGGCCGGGCACCATCAAGCGCGAGGCGGGCAGCCGCCGGATCGCCGTCGAGGGCGCGGTGGTCGGCCGGGACCTCGGCACCGTCGCGGACGAGGTGGAGGCCCGCCTGGCCGACCTGGAGCTGCCGACCGGCAGCTTCGTCGACGTCGGCGGCCGCGTCGAGAGCCAGGAGCGGGCCGCGGCGGCGCTGGGGTCGGCCGTGGCGCTCGCGGTCGCGGGCGTGTTCGTGCTGCTGCTGCTCGCGCTGGGGTCGGCGTGGGAGGCGGCCACGATCCTGTTCACGCTGCCCGTCGCGCTGGTGGGCGGGGTCGTGGCGCTCCGGCTCACGGGCGGGACCTGGAACGTGTCGAGCATGGTGGGGATCATCGGGCTGTTCGGCATCGCGGTGCAGAACGGGCTGGTGCTCGTCTCGCAGGTGCGCGGCCTCCGGGCCGAGGGCCTCGACCGCCTGGCGTCGCTGCGCGAGGCCAGCCTGGGCCGGGTGCGGCCGAAGCTGATGACCGCCGGCACCGCGATCCTCGGGCTGCTCCCCATCCTGGTGCTCGACCTGCGCGGCACCGAGATCGAGCGCCCCCTGGCGGTGGTCATGACCGGCGGCCTGGTCACCTCCACGCTCTTCACCCTGGTCGCGCTGCCGGCCGTCTACCGCCTGGCCGAGCGCTGGTTCGCGCCGGAGGGGTAGGTCCGCGCCAGCGGCCCTGGGCCGGGGGGGGCGAGACCGCCGCGCTCCTCCCGCCCCCCTGCGACCGCTCGCCCGAGCCCTGGAGCGCGCCATCGCGCTAGACCGTCCCTCCCCGCACCACCGCAGGAGGCCCGAGATGATCGTCCGCTCCCACATGGTCGACGCGCCTGTCTTCGCTCGCCCCGCAGACCCCCTGCGCGCCGCCCACCAGCGCATGCTGGATCACGACATCCACCACCTGCCGGTCGTCGACGAGGGCCAGCGCGTGATCGGCATCGTGAGCGAGCACGACCTCGTGGTGCCCCGCTACCTGGACCGGCAGCGCACCACGCCCGAGCACTTCGTGCTGACCGACGACGCCACCGTCGGGCAGGCGATGACCCCCGACCCGGTGACGCTGCGCGCCAGCGACAGCCTGAAGCAGGCCCTCGACCTGCTGCTGGGCCACCGCTTCTCCGCCCTGCCCGTCGTCGACGCCGAGGGGCGGCTGGTGGGCATGCTCACCACCAAGGACCTGCTGCTCCTGCTGCGCGACCAGCTCGGCTGAGCTGGCGCCGGCCGACGCCGCCGGGGTCCGCGCCTCAGGCCGCGGGCGTGAGCAGCGCCAGCAGCCCGGCGAACAGCGCGATCAGGCCCGCCAGGCCGAGCAGGTACCAGCGCAGCTCCCCCCAGACGCCCGGTGGGTGGTCTTGCGCCGGCGGCGGCAGCAGGTGGTCCTCCTCTCCCAGCGCCGCCTCGTCGCGCAGCCACCGCACCAGCCCCGAGGGCCGGGGGAGGAGCATCGGCACGACCTGCCGGTAGGCCTGGTAGCGCGCGCCGAAGCGCTGGTCGCAGAAGCGCTCCTGCAGGTAGCGGTTGGTGACCAGCGAGTACACCACCAGCACCGGCACGAAGGCCACCAGGAAGACCGTGCTGCCCCAGGCCACGCCCAGGCCGACCACGCCGAGCAGCTTGCCCAGCACCGAGGGGTGGCGGATCACCGTGTAGGGGCCCGTGTCGACCATGGCGGTGGGGCCACCGTCGACGTGGGTGCCCGGCGAGCCGCCCCCGGACAGGTAGAGGTAGCCGTAGACGTACCAGACCCAGAAGCCGCCGAGACCGACCAGCCCGGCGCCGAGGGGGAGGCGCACGGCGAGGTCCAGCGGCGGCGACCAGCCCAGGGCCACGTCGACGCGGGTGGCGATGAAGCACATCACCAGCGCCGCCGGGAACATGACGAAGAGGTGGATCGCGAAGTTGCGGTACAGCTCGGGCGCGCGGATGGCGGCGAGGCAGGCGCGGAAGGTCGGGCGCCGCGTGAGCTGCCGCGCCGGCGTCGGGGAGGGGGCGAGAGGGGGCGTCAACGCGCGCGTCCTGCGGCGGGGGGGGCCATCGACGTCCGGGTATCGCGAAGCGCGCCGGTTGGCGGAGTCATGGCCCCACTGGAGGCGGGGCGCCCCCCCTGTTTCAGCCCGACGTGGTCACCAGCGCGTCGCTGATGGACAGCCGCCGGTACAGGGCCCGCTTCTTGTAGGTGTGGTGCTCCATCCGGCGCAGGATGTCGTCGAGCACGCGCACGGCCCGGTCGACGAAGGGACCCTTGTTGAGCATCACGCACTCGGCCCGGACGGCCATGGAGGCGTCGGTCACCTCCGCGCGCGAGGGGACGCCGGTCTGGGCCAGCTCGTCGAGGACCTGGGTCGCCCAGATCGAGGGCAGGTGGGCCGCCTCGCAGAGCCAGAGGATCTCCTCCTGCACCTCGGCCAGGCGCTCGAAGCCGATCTCGACCGCCAGGTCGCCGCGGGCGATCATCACCCCGACCGGGAAGGACTCCATCGCCGCCAGCAGCAGGGCGGGGAGCTGGTCGAAGGCCGAGCGGGTCTCGACTTCACGACCAGGCCCAGGGGGCGGCTCGCGGGGCGGTCCGCCACGTCGCGGGCCTGCCCCACGGCGTCGGCCGCGCGCCGCACGTCGCCGGCGGTCCGCAGGAAGGACAGGCCGACGGCGTCGGCGTGGCGCGCGGCGAAGGCCAGGTGGCGCCGGTCCTGGTCGGTGACGGCGTCCACCTCCAGCCGCGTCTCGGGGAAGTTGATGCCCTTCTCCGCGCGCAGCCGGGCCCGGCCACCCCCGGCGCGCACGACGCGCAGGGTGGCCCGCGGAGCTTGCACGGACTCGACGAGCGCCTCGATCCGGCCGTCGTCGAAGAGGACCCGCTCACCCGGGGCCAGGTGGTCGAGCGCCTGCGGCAGGGAGCACGGCACGATGGCGGGGTGGACGACCTCGTCCGACGCGCCGCGCAGGGCCGGCTGGCCGGGGACCAGGTCGCCGGCGAGCACGAAGCGGTCGCCGACCACCAGCTCCACGGCCTGGGGCTGGGCGGGCACCGGGCCCGCGGCGCCGCGCCAGACGGCGCGCCCCTGCCGACGGACCTCCACGCGACAGCCCTCGGCCAGGTACAGGCTCTGGTCCGTCCGCCCCACGGCCCGGTCCCCCTGCACCCCGGTGACCCGCACCTCGCGACAGCGCCCGCGGGTGTCGGTCACCCGCAGCAGGTCGCCCTCGGAGAGCAGGGCCACCCCCTCGGCCGGCAGGAGCAGCGCCGCGCTCGCCGGCGGGCCGTCCTGCGCCGCCAGGATGGGCACGACCGCGTCCTGGACCACCCGCCCGAAGGCGTCGCGCCGGGGTCGGAAGGAGACGCCCGAGGGCCCCGGCGCCATGGCGCCCGTCCGCAGCTGGGGGCCCGCCACGTCCATCAGCACCCGGCAGGGCCGGTCGGCCTCGGCGGCGGAGGGGGCTGTCACCATCACCGAGACGTGCCGGTGGGCCGGCTTGTGGCCGAGCAGGGCGCGGGTGCGCTCGTGGAGCAGGGCCTCGGCGCGGTCGGCGTCCAGCGCCTCGGCGATGCGCCGACGGACCTGGCGCAGCGCGGAGAGCACGGCGCCCTCGGACCGTCCCAGGGAGGACAGGCCATGGCGCGCCAGGTCGAGCTGCAGGCGCCGCAGGTCGAGCTGCCGCAGGGCGACGTAGTGCAGGAGGTTGCGCGCGCTCTCGCGATAGCGGGGGTGGATCGCGGGCAGCAGGGCCAGGTTGCGCCGCTCGAAGGCGAGGACGTGCGCCTCGATGGCCTCGAGCTGATCGAGGAGGGCTTCCATGCCGCCCTCGTGCCCCGCCGGACCGCGCGCCGGGTGGCACCCGATCGACGCCGGCGTGACATGTTGGCGGCGAGGAGCCCGCCGCGCCCGGCCCCGCCGCGCGGACCGCCGCTCGCCCCTCGGGGCGGGGGGGGATAGCCGCCGCCCGGCACGGAGAGGGGTCGCGGCGCAGCGGCCGCCCACGGAGGCGCGACATGGGGCTCTTGGACTGGATCCTGCAGCGCTTCCGGGGCGCTCCCGCGGAGGGCGGGGACGAGGCGCCGGCCGCGGCGGCCTCCCCGCCGGCTCCGGCCGCGCCGGCGACCGCGCCGACCGAGGCGCCGCGCCCCACCAAGCGGGAGCGCAAGCTGGCGAAGAAGCAGGGGCACCCCAAGAAGCCCGCCGCCGATCCGCGTCCGCGCGCGGCCGCGCCGGCACCGCAGGCCGAGCGGATCCCTCGCAAGAAGCGCAAGGCCCGCAAGGGCGAGGGTCGCGCCGCGCCGCCGCCCCCGCTGCCGCTGCCGCTGCCGCCCCTGGCCCCCCCGCCCGCGACGGCCCCCCCGTCCGCGCCGGCCCCCACGCCCGCGCCGGCCCCCCCGCCCGC
>JAKLKF010000206.1 GCA_023150805.1 Myxococcota bacterium
CTCGCCAACCCCGCGGGCGAGGCGCGCCCCGGCCCCGTGGCGCGACGGGTGGACGCTATGGGCTACAGGCTGCTAGCTCCTTCCTTCCAGGTACCTGCCCAGGTTCGAACTTCGTCCAGTATCGCCCACCATTCCGAAGCCCCCTCGGCCCTGTCGAGGGGGCTTGGTCGTTTCCGGCTGCCCGCAGGTCGCGCACGGCGCTCCCGCCTCTGCTGTGGTGGACGCGCCTCGCCTGTAGGCCCATGATCCTGACATGGCTCTACCTCTCCGCGACCCCAAGACCATCTACGAGGAGCACAGCGCTCCCCTCTCCGACGACGAGAAGCTGAGGCTGCTCGTCCTCATCAGCGAGAGTGTGGTCGGCCGCCATGGCCGGGGTGGAGCACGGCTCGCCGATCTCGATGGGCTCGGCCGGGACGCCTGGGATGGGGTCGATCCGGACGCCTATGTGGGAGGCCTTCGGGACGAGTGGCAGGGGCGCACCTGACCGTGGGAGCGCTCGACGGGGTCAAGATCCTGGGCCTCGATACGGCACCGCTCATCTACTTGATCCAGCAACACCCGTTCTTCGGTCCCCCGTGCTGGAGGTCGCCCGCCAGCTCGACTCGGGACACCTGGCAGCAGCTGCATCCACCCTGACCCTCACTGAGGTCCTGAGCCATCCCCTGCGCCTCGGCCGGCACGACCTGGTACACGCGTACCGCCGCCTACTTGAAGGCCATGACCGACTGCGCCTTGTTCCCGTGGATGGTCCGGTGGCGGTTCTCGCGGCGGAGCTGCGCGCCAGGTACATGCTCCGGACTCCCGACGCGATCCAGGTCGCCGCTTCGCTACATGCTGGCTGCGAGGCCTTCCTGACCAACGACGCCGACCTCCGGCGCGTCACCGAGCTTCGGATCGTCCTCGTCTCGGACCTGGTTGGCCATCTGGGGCCCTGACACGGGCCCTATGCGGCCCCACCCATGACCCCCTGAATCTTCCGAATACCAGCCTCCCCCCAGCCTTCTCCATCGATCCAGAAAGTCCGAACTTCGTCCAGTATCGCCCCCCAGCTCACACGACGGCCGCCACGGACCCTGGTCCCTGGCGGCCTTCTTCGTTCCGCCGCTCCGGGCCGCGCCCCTATCGGATCGCCTCGACCACCGCGCCCAGGTCGAGCTCCACCCACGCGCGATCCGCCGTCAGGACCGGGAGCCTCGCCTCCAGCCCGAGCGCCAGGCAGGCGCGGTCCCCCAACGACAGGCCCTTCGCCCGAGTGGCGGGGCGCATCATGCCCACCTCGTAGGCGGCGGCCTCGCTCAGCGGAACCACACGCAAGCCCAGCGAGGTGAGCGCGAGCTCGACCTGCTCCCTGGGCATGCCGGCGTCAGCGAGCTTGCCGACCACCTCTGCGAGGTTGACCGCGCTGATCAGACCGCCGGGGATGCATGCGGCGACCCGGTCGGCCCCCGTCTCCCCTTGGACCAGGACGAGCACCGCGGAGGCGTCGAGCACGGCGTCACGGGGCATCGGCTTCCTCGCGCCGCTGCTGGATCAGCTCCAGTGCCAGGTCTCGGCCCGGGGCGAGGTACCGCCGGACCAGCGCCTGCGCGCGAGCGACGGCCTGCTCGGCGGTGAGCACGCGCAGCCCGTCAGGCTCCAGGACCAGCAGCACGGTGTCTCCGGGGGCCAGCCCCATCGCCTCGCGAAAGTCCCCCGGGATCACCAGACGGCCACCCGTACCGAGCTTCACAGCCACTTCGGTCATCGGGCACCTCCTGAGGCGCAGTCTACCATGACCTATCCTGCTTGCCAGTAGCTCGATCCTGAGCCACACCAGACCGGTGATGGCGTTCCGTCGACGTGCATCCAGATGCTCGCGTCCAACTTGCCGAGGGGTGCCCGAAGATCAGCCTGGTTCCCCACACATCCACCCCACCAGGCAGTTCGGACTTCGTCCGGATTTCTCCACCACCTCCCACGACGGCCGCCGCGGACCCTGGTCCCTGGCGGCCTTCTTCGTCCCGCCGCGCCGAGCCGCGCGCGCTCCCCCCGCGCCAGGCCCTTCGCCCGTGTAGCGGGGCACGTCCGGCCCACATGGTTGGCGGCGGCCTCGATCAGCGGGACCACCGGCAATCCCAGCGAGGCGCGGTCGTGGCCAGCGGCGAGGTGCCGCCAGGCCTTCCACCCGCGCCCCGTCGCACCCGACCTCAGCCCCGGGGCGCCCGCACGCGGTTGTTCTTGGGCTGGTGCTCCAGCTCGACCAGGCCGAGCGCCTCCAGCAGCGGCGGCACGTACATGGCCAGGCGCCCGCGGTAGCCCTTGCGCTGGCCGTACCAGCCACCGACGGGGTTGTCGCTCGACCGCCCCCAGGCCTCCACCGTGCCGGGCGCGGCGTCCTTCTGCTCGTCGGCGGCGCCCAGCGGCATCCAGTCGCCGTGGGCCTGGAGCATCGCGGGCAGGTCCTCGATCACCCGCGCCAGGTAGGTCAACCGCGTCGATCCGACCTGGCAGACCAAGAGCGGCGGGTCGACGCCGTCGTCGCGGTACATGGTGAAGGTCGAGGTGCCAGGGGGGGTCTGCAGGACCCAGGGATCGGCCTTGGTGCCGGTGCCAGCCATGGTGTGCGCTCCGTGTTGCCCAGGGGGAGGGCCTGGGAGCGACAGCCTACGCCGCCCCTTCAGCCCGGCGCTTGTACGAACGCGACCACGGTGGGGGCGAAGTCGGCGGGTCCCTGGGGGGGGTAGTAGCCGCGGTAGCCCCGGGGGACGCCGCCGGTCATGCGCCGGAAGTCGCGGACGAAGTGCGCCTGGTCGAAGTAGCCGGCGCGCTGGGCGACCTCGGAGAGCGGGCAGCCGGGGTCGCGCATCAGGGCCCGCAGCCCCTCCTGGAAGCGCAGGACCCGCCCGGTGACCTTGGGCGGCAGGCCCAGGTGCTGCGCGAAGAGCCGCTCCACCTGCCGGACCGACACGCCCGCCGCGCGGGCCACGGCCTCGACCTCGGCGCGGCCGCCGCTGTCGACGAGCAGGTCGAGCGCCGTGCGGAAGGAGCCCCAGGTGCGGGCGAGGGGCAGGCGCGCCAGGAAGAAAGCGTCGAGCAGGGCGGCGGCCTGGTCGGGACCCGCCGCGGCGAGCGCGGCGTCGAGCGCCAGGATCTCGGGCCCGAGCACGGCCTGGGGCGGCGGGGTCTGCCCGGTCCAGGGCCGCAGGGGACCGACGGCGAAGGCGCCGAGCCCTCCCAGGTGGAAGCGCACGCCGACCAGGTGGACCTGGCCCCGCTGGCTGATCCGGATCGGGTCCAGGCGCTGCGCGTCCAGGCAGGCGGCGCCGTGCTCGGTGGTGCCGCCGCCCAGGACGTGGCGGCGCCAGGGCGCGCCGTAGCTGAAGACCAGGTCGGCGCGGGCGTCGACGTAGACGTCCACGCGGATGTCGACCGGCGCCGGCCCGGGGGTCACGAACCAGTAGCGCTCGATGAAGGGGCGGAGCGCGGCGTCGGGCTGGCGGAGCTGGTACACACGGGGCGCTATCCCGGCGGCGAAGGGGCGCCGCCGGGATAGCGCCGCCCGGCGCGACAGCAGCCCGACAGCGAGACACCGACGTGGCCCTTCCCGACCGAGAGACCACCCAGCGCTGGTTCCAGGCCCACCCGGTCCACCGCGCGGACCAGGCCCTGACCCCACGAGACTGGGCGAACATGGCCGAGCTCTTCGCCGAGGACGCCGAGTACCTGGACTCGACCTACGGCATGCACCGCGGCCGGCCGGCGATCCGGCGCTTCCTTCACGACTCCATCGTCGGCCTGGAAGACTGGCGCTTCCCCATCCAGTGGATGGAGATCGGGCAGGGCCGGGTGGCCGTCCACCTGCTCAACCGCGCGCCCGGCCAGCGGCGGGACGGCAGCCACTACGAGTTCCCCAGCGTCACCTTGGTGGAGTACGGCGAGGACGGGCTGATCCGCCGCCAGCTCGACATCTACGATCGGCTCTCGGCGGTGCGCACCTTCTTCGCCGCCGTGCTCGGCGGCTGGTGGCCGGGCACCCGGATGCTGCTGGGCCGGAAGCCGCCCCTGCCCGACGACCTGCGGTGAAGGCCACCGGCGTGGCCTCAGCCCGTCGCCGCGAGCAGCGCCGTCCCGACGCGCTCGACGTGGGCCAGGAACCAGGCGACGTCGGGCTCCTGGCCGACCACCGCGCTGCGGTGCAGGGACAGGGGCATGGGGGGCAGCTCGAAGGGCGGGGGCATCGCGGCCAGCCCGTGCAGCTCCGCGCCGCCGACAGCGAGCTGGGGCGCGGCACCCTCCGGCAGGGCGAACTCCGGCACGGCGCCCCCCTGCACGGCGCCCCCCTGAACGGCGCCCCCCTGCACGGCGCCCCCCTGCACGGCGCCCCCCTGCACGGCGCCCCCCTGCACGGCGCCCCCCTGTACGGCGATCGCCGGAGCGGTGAAGAGCAGGTCGGTGCGCGCGAGGATGGCCGGCGCCATCGCGAAGGAGGGGATCCAGGCGCCGACCGTGCGGACCAGGCCGGCCCGCGCCGCCGCCTGGTCCACCGGGCCGGGCCCACCCTCCATGGTGCGGACCTGCAGGTGGGGCGCGGACTGCCAGGCCTCGGCCGACCAGCGGCGGAAGGCGGGGTGGTCGCGGCGCCCGAAGACCGCCCAGCGCGAGGCCCCCAGCGGGGTGGATCGCAGCCCCTCCGCCGAGAAGTGGGGCGGCGCGATCAGGCCGTCGGTGCGGCCGTCGGCGACGTCCCGCAGGGCGCCCTTTCCCGCGGCGACCAGCTCCATCCGCACCCGGGGCGCGACGGGGGCGATGGCGGCGAGCAGCTCGGGCAGGACCCCGGCGAAGAAGTCGGGCGCGGCCAGCCGGAAGACCCTGTCGGACGGACCGGGCGCGAAGGGCGCGGGCGCCGACAGGCCCTGGGCGAGCAGGTCGAGGGCCCGGGGTAGCGAGCCGGCCAGCCCCAGGGCCCGCGCCGTGGGGACCATCCGGCGACCATCCCGGACCAGCAGCTCGTCGCCCAGCGCCTCGCGCAGGCGCTCCAGGGCGTGGCTCACCGCCGACTGGGTGCGCCCCAGCCGCGCCGCCGCCCGGGTCACGCTGCGCTCCTGCAGCAGGACATCGAGCACGACCAGCAGGTTGAGGTCGAGGCCCCATAGATGCATGCGGTTCATATGTCATGACTCCTTTTCGTTGGATGCATTCTATCGCCGGGGTCAGGAGGGGCGCACAGGAGCCCCCATGCACGCCTACGTCCTCGAGCCCTCCGCCAGGCGCCCCACCCTGGCCCCGCGCCCCGACCCCTCCCCCGGCCCCGGCCAGGTGCGGGTCCGCGCCGAGGCCCTGTCCATCCACCCCGTCGACCTGGAGACGGCCCAGGGCGGCAACGCCATGCTGCTGCCGATGGCGCGGCCCTTCGTGCCCGGCGTCGACTTCGTCGGCGTGGTCGAGGGGCTGGGCGCCGGGGTCGAGGGCCTCTCGCCCGGCGACCGGGTCTACGGCTACCGCGGCATCGCCGCCCAGGGCGCCTTCGCCGAGCGCCTGGTCGTGCCGCGCGAGGAGCTGGCCCGCGCCCCCGAGGGAATGACCCCCGCCGCGCTGGCCTGCCTGCCCCTGCCCGGCCTGTGCGCGCTGCAAGCGCTGGACGAGGCCGGGCTGCAGGCGCCGGGCCGGATCCTGGTGCACGGCGGCGCCGGCGGGGTCGGCGGCGTCGCGGTCCAGGTCTTCGCCCGGCGCGGCCACCACGTGATCGCGACCGCGGGCCCGGCCGACCTGGACCGCGTCCGGCAGCTCGGCGCGGCCGAGGTGATCGACTACACCGCGGCCCGCTTCGAGGACGCAGCCCACGACCTGGACCTGGTCTTCGACACGGTCGGCGGCGAGACCCTGGCGCGCTCTCCCGCCACGCTGCGGCCGGGCGGCACCCTGGTGTCCCTCCGCGCCATGCCCGCCGTCGCGGACGCGCGCGCGGCGGGGCTGCGGGTGCCCTGGTTCATGGCCATGGTGCTGCCGCTGGTGGGCATGGGCGCGCGCCGCAAGGCCCGGAGCGCGGGCGTCCGCCTGGTGGGCCAGGTCACCACCCCCAGCGGCGCCCGGCTGGAGGCGCTCACCGCGCTGGCCCGGCCGCGCCCGCTGGAGACGCGGATCGACCGCACCTTCCCCTTCGCGGAGCTGCCGGCCGCCATGGACCACGCCGCCAGCGGCAAGGCCCGCGGCCGGGTGGTGGTCACCCTCGGCTGAGGGGGACCGGGCGCCGGCTGCGGCCCTGCCGGGTCCGGCCTTCGGCGCGCCCGGCGGATAGCCCGGCGCATGCCCACGCTGCCGCCCGCCCTGCTCCTCCTGGGGTCCTCCGGCGTCGCCCTGGCCGGCCCGCACACCGCGATGGTGGGCTTCTCGCAGGGACCCGAGGCCGTCCTCGCCGCCGCCGACCAGCACGGCGCCCGCGTGCGCGGCTGCTACCAGGTGGCCCGCTTCTGCGTGCTCGACTTCCCCGGGCCCCCTCCCCTGCCCCTGCTGGCCGCCCTGCCCGGCGTCCGCTACGCCGAGGCCGACCGCCTCGTCCCCGGCGGGCCCGCCGCCCTGTACGACGCCGACCACGCGGACGCCGCGGGCACCGCCGACTGCGACGACCCGTGGGAGCTCCTGGCGGTGGGCGCCGACGCCGCCTGGGAGAGCGCCGACGGCAGCGACGGCCCGGTGGTGGCCATCGCCGACGCCGGCTTCCTGGCCAGCCACGAGGAGCTGGTCGGTCACATCACGGGCCAGTTCGACTACGGCAACCTGGACGGCGTCGCCGAGGTCGAGTGGGACGCCGGCGTGCCCGCCCACGGCACCTTCATCGCCGCCCTGGTCGCCGGCACCGCCGACAACGGCGTGGGCCGCGCCGGCCTGGCCCCCGGCGCCGGGCTGAACCTGCTCAAGATCGCCGACAGCACCGGGGCCCTGTACTTCTCCTACGCCGCCAGCGCGCTGGCCGACGTGGCCGACGGCGACCTGGGGATCCGCGCGGTCAACTACTCGATCGCCAGCGACAGCTACAGCGCCTCCTTCGCCGACGCCGTCGACGCCCTGGCCGCGGTCGACGTCGTCCTGGTCGCCGCCGCCGGCAACTGCAGCAGCGCCCACTGCGCGGACGCCGACAACGACGACCACCCGCTCTACCCGGCGTCCTTCCCCGACGACCACGTCATCTCCGTCGCCGGGTCCACCCGGGATGGGGGCTACAACAGCGACAGTCACTACGGCGCCCGCTCGGTGGACCTGGCCGCCCCCGGCGTCGACCTGTGCAGCGCCGGCGTGGAGAGCACCCGCGACTACTTCCGCGCGGCGGGCACCAGCTACGCGGCCCCGCTGGTCGCCGCGACCGTGGCCCTGCTGCTGGAGACGCACCCCGATCTCACACCGCTGGAGCTGGCGCGGGTCCTGCGGGCCTCGGCGGCCGAGCACCCCGACTGGACGGACCGCGTGGTCTCCGGCGGCGTGCTCGACGCGGCCGCGGCCCTGGACACGGCCGTGCCGCGGCTGGATCCGCCCGCGGACCTGCGCCTCGATGGGCTGTCGCACCTGGACCTGCCGCTCGAGAACGCCGGCGCCGCGGGCGAGGCGACGATCGTCCTGGGCCACGGCCCGGCCTTCGAGGTGGTCGGGGCGAGCGCCGGCTGGACGGTCGAGCCCTTCGCCACGGGCGAGGTGCTCGACCTGCCCGACGCCGGCGAGGTGCGGACGGAGGGGGCCGGCACCCTGCTGCGGGCGCCGCTCGACGCCCACAGGGCCACCACCCTCCGGCTGGAGCTGGCGGGACGGGAGCTGGGCGAGGTCCGCCCCACCGTGCGCCTGGTCCTGGCCTCGGCCGGCGCCGCCTACCTCCACGCGCCCTACGACGAGGGCGAGACCGACGCCACCGGCTTCCTGGCCCTGCCCTTCACCGTCGAGGTCACCGCCATCGCGCCCGACGGTAGCGGTGAGGACAGCGGGGGCACCGGCGACGGGGGTTCCGGAGACGGGGGTTCCGGAGACGGGGGTTCCGGTGACGGGGGTTCCGGTGACGGGGGTTCCGGTGACGGGGGCAGCAGCGACGGGGGCGCCGGCGACGGGGGCGCCCACCCACCGGCAGGCGACGACGACGGCGGCGGCAAGGGTGGGTGCAGCGTCGCGCCGGCCGGGGCAACGGTCCTGGTCCTGCCCGGGCTGCTCCTCCCCCTGCGGCGCCGGCGAGCCCCGGGCACCTGAGCCCACGACCCGACCCACGGGCCGGCGCCGCCCGGACGGCGGCCGCGATCTCCACGGACAGGGCCTGTGGGAGGACGGGACCGGCGCCCGGCAAGGGCAGGACCGGGTCCGGTCGCGACGGTGGCCTCGTGGCCCCGACCGCGCTGCACCCCGGCGCCGTCCGGCCCGCGGAGCCCGACCCGGTCCGGCGACGCGGGCAGCGAGCGACCCCGCGCGACGGCTTGGGTCAGGGGGACGCCGGGGCGGCGGTCGCCAGCGGCACGGCGAGACGGTCCAGCGAGCCCTCCCAGGACTGGCGCCGCTCCGCCAGCCAGCACTCGGCCAGGGCCAGGCGGCCCGGCTCCAGGGACAGCCAGTGCGCGCGCCCGCGCACCCGGCGCCGCACCAGGCCCGCCTCCTCCAGCGTCCGCACGTGGCGGGAGACGCCGGGAAGGGTGAGCGGGAAGCCGGCGGCGACCTGGCTCACGGTGCCGGGCCCCGCGGCGAGGCGCTCCAGGATGGCGCGGCGGGTCGGATCGGCCAGCGCGAGGAAGAGGCGGTCGAGCTCAGAGCCCGTGAAGGAATCCCCGTCGGCTGACGGGGAAAATTGAAGGGAGGGCTTGCCGGCCGGCCCTGG
>JAKLKF010000207.1 GCA_023150805.1 Myxococcota bacterium
GTGGATCCCCCGCGGCGGGCGGGGCGCGGCGGCGACACGGGCACGGCCTACGTGACGGCGGTGCGGCGCGAGGTGCGGCGGCTGCTGGGCACCGAGCTGCCGGTGCGGCACGGGCTGGTGGTCCGCACGGCCTACGACCCGGCCCTGCAAGCCGTGGCCGAGCAGGCCATCGAGGACGCCGCGCGGGCGGTCCAGGAGCGGCAGGGCCTGGCTGGCCCGATCCGCTCCCTGGCCCCGGGCGAGGTCGAGCCCTTCCTCGCGGCAGCGCAGGGCCTGGCGCGCGACCCGGAGACCGGCGCGCCTGCCCTGCCGGCGGCGGGGAGCTGTTTCCCCGTGGTGCTGGGCAGCGGACCTCGGCAGCCCGTGCGGGCGGGCAGCTTCTCGCTCCTGCTGCCGGCCGCGGAGTGGAAGCGCAAGGTGCGCAGCCGGGACCCCGAGCAGGCCGGCCGCAGCCTGTCCGAGACCCGGCCGACGAACCAGGTCTGGTCGGTCTGCACCGATGGCGAGGGCGAGCTGGTCCTGCAGGACGAGCCCTGGGTGCAGGGCGCCGCGGTCATCGTCGAGAACGCCACCGGGCGGGTGGTCGCGCTGACCGGCGGGCGGGGCATGGAGCTGGAGGGCTTCCTGCGCGCCACCCAGGCCCGCCGGCAGCCGGGCAGCTCCTTCAAGCCCTATGTCTACGCCGCCGCGCTGCGGGCGGGGCGCAGCAGCCAGGACATCGTCGTCGACGGCCCGATCTCGCTGCCGGCCGGCGGGGGGAAGACCTGGTCGCCGGGCAACTACGACGGGGGCTACGCCGGCTCGGTGACCCTGGCCACGGCCTTCGCGAAGAGCCTGAACACCGTCGCCGTGCGCCTGGCCATGGAGACCGGCCCCGAGGCCATCGTGCAGCTCGCCCGCGACCTGGGGGTGCAGACCCCGCTGCGCAGCGACCTGACCGTGGCCCTGGGCACCAGCGAGGTGACGCCCATGGACCAGGCCACGGCCATGGCCGGCATCGCCCGCATGGGCGTGACGGCCGAGGCCCACCTGCTGCTGGAGATCCACGACACCCTGGGCAACCGCGAGGGGGTCGCCGGCGGCCCCGTCGTCATCGACGGAAAGGCCGTCGCCTTCCTGCCCGGTGGCCCCGGCCGGCGCGTGTTGCCCGGGGGCACCGCCGCCGCCCTGGTGGAGCTGATGCGCGGCGTGGTCGAGCAGGGCACCGCCCGCAAGGCCCGTCGACCCGACCAGGTCCGCATCGGCAAGACCGGCACCGCCAGCGACTTCGTCGACGCCTGGTTCGTCGGGGCCACCCCCACCCACAGCGTCGCCGTCTGGATCGGCACCGACGGCATGACCAGCCTGGGGCCGTCGGAGACCGGCGGCCGGGCCGCCCTGCCCGCCTTCATGGCCATCGCCGACGCCCTGCCCGTCGGCCCCGAGCTGGCCTTCGGCCTGCCCGACGACGCCATCCTGCTGCCCACCGCCAAGGGCCCCCTGCTCAGCTCCCGGTCCGCGCCGCCCGCCGCGCTGCGGCCCGTCGTGCCCGACCCCGCGCCGCTTCCGCCCTTCCCCCAGGCCACCCCCCCCTTGCAGGTGCCGGCTGTTATCCATTGATCCCATTTCGGCTCCCTCCGGCCACCACCGCCGTTCGCGGTATCAGACCGATCAGGTGCCGGCTGTTATCCTTTGACAGCTTCCGGGTGGGCGGACCTGGGTCAGGTCTCCACGGCCGCTCCGCAGCTCCCCGCTCTCCTCTCCGTGTCCTCTGTGACCTCGGCGGTGGAGTCCCAAGGCGGGCGGGAGATCCGGCCCGGCACGGGTAGGAGGGGCCACCACGGAGGTCGCAGAGGGCACAGAGGAGCAGCCGGGAGAGGGGGCTCCGCTCTTGCGACGCTCCGCGCTGCCGCCGAGGCGCGAGGACCTACGGTGGGAGGGTTGGGAGGTGGCGTCGTCGGGAGGAGCCGGTTGGGAGGTGCCGGCTGACCTTTGGGGGGTGGCGGCTGTGGGGGGTGCCGGCTGTTGGCCTTTGAACGCCTTGTCGCTGGAAACGTAGTTGTTTCCTGCAGCCCATGCGCGGTGCGGCACGGGAGCTGCTGCGTGCCGGGGCGACCATGGGCGCCTGGTGGCAGGAGTCAGCGAATGGGATCAATGGATAACAGCCGGCACCTGCCTCGCTGCCTCCCAGGCACCTGCCTCTGCCTCCCAACCAGCACCTGCCTGCCCGCCCTGCCTCAGCCCGGCCGCCGTGCCACGAAGATCGAGATGTTCCGCCCCTCGTAGGGCTGCAGCCGCTCCTGGACCTGGAAGCCGGTCTCCGCGAGCAGGCCGAGCCAGGTCTCGCGCGGGAACAAGCCCTGCTCGTGGCGGTCGACGGCCAGCACCCGCACGGGCCCGTCGCCCTCTCGCACCACCAGGGTGTAGTCGACCACGATGCGCTCGGGCAGGTCGGGGTGCCGCCAGGACCACTCCAGGTAGCGCAGGCTGCGCCCGTCGGGCCCGTCGCTGCCGCCGCAGTCGGTGCCGGGCGCGAAGTCGTCGGCCAGGTCGTCGGGGACCAGGACCGCCACGCCGCCCGGCCGCAGGTGCTCCCAGGCCGTCTGCATGGCGGCCCGCAGGTCTGCCCGGCTGAGCATGTAGCTGATGGCGTCGTGGAGGAAGACGGCGTCGAAGGTCCGGCCCAGGCGCAGGTCGCGCATGTCGCCCTGCACAAGGGTGGCCCCAGGACAGTTGGCCCGAGCCAGGTCCAGCATCTGCGGCGATGGGTCGACCAGGGTCAGGTCGAAGTCGTCTGCCAGGTGGTGGGCGTTGTGACGGGCGCCACAGCCCAGCTCCAGCAGGCGGTGTCGCCCCGGGCCCAGGACCTCCCGCATCGGGCCGCGGTACCAGGCGGCCTCCTCGGCGTAGTCCTGCAGCGGCGTGATCAGCGGGTACCAGGGGGCCAGGTCGGCGTACATCCGCATCGGGGCTCCGGAGGCTCCGCCTACTCTACCCATCCCCGCTGCAGCTCCACGTCCCGCTCCTGCCCGTCGGGGCCGACCACCGTCATCACCGCGTAGGAGCCGACCGGGCCGGTGATGGTGGCGATGGCCTCGTCCACCGACATGCCCGCCAGGCTCTGGCCGTTGACCGCCGTCACCACCTCGCCGTTCTGCAGGCCGGCCAGCGCGCCGGGCCCGCCGCGCTGCACACCGACCAGCAGCACGCCGCCCTCGACCGCCTCGATGCGCGCGCCCATGCCCCCGATCTCGTCGTCGGGCAGGGTCAGCAGCAGGTCGTCGACCTGCGTGTCGCGCTGGATCTCCAGGTCCACCATGTCGCTGTAGGCGCGCAGCGCACCGTCGCGCCGCCAGGCCATGACCCGGCAGGGGCCCTGCTCGGCCGAGGTCGACAGGTGGAAGCGGCCCTCGCCGTCGGTGGTGGTCATCGCGTCCCGGCAGGCCGAGACGGCGGCCACCTCGCCCTCCAGCAGGCCCCGCACCCGCCCGCTGACCTCGACGTGGAAGCGCGGCGCCAGGACGAGCGCCTCTCGGCAGCGACCCTGGTCGCCCGACCAGGAAATCTCCTTTTCCTCGAAGAAGCTGCCGCCGCCCTCGACCTCGCCTTCCAGGAAGACCGTGCCGGCGGCCAGCGGCGCCTCGAAGACCATGCGGCCCCGGTGCAGCTCCCCGGGCAGGGCCTGGTGCAGCCCCACGCGCAGATCGCCCTCGCCGGGCGTGGCGGTCAGCGCCTCCATCAGCGCCGACGTCGGGGCCACCATGGCGCTGAAGCGCGCCACCTCGCCGCCTTCGACCTGGCAGGTCACCGTGCCCGAGGGCAGGCGGTCCACCAGGGAGGTCACCGGACCGTGGGGGGAGGGGACCGCGTCGGGCTCGGCCGGCGCCGGCAAGGCCAGCGGCGTCCCGCTGTCCTCCACCGGCTCGGGCTCCGGCAGGCGCGGCGGGGGCGGTGGCATGGGGCGGGCGCGCTTGACCTTCGCCGGAGCGGGGGGCGGCGGCTCGGGCCAGGCCAGCCAGGCACCCAGCAGGAGCCCGCCCAGCGCGACCGCGCCAAAGGCCAGGGCCCTCCGGCTCCTCGTGTCGCTGCTCCGGCCCGGGACACCCCGCATCCCTCCACGGTAGCCGAGCCGGCGGGTCCTCACCAGCCAGCCGCCCCACAACGGGCTAGGGCAGGCACCTCTCCACGCCCCACCCCTGGAGCCCGCATGAGCACCGACGTCGTCTTCCTCTCCGGCAAGCGCACCCCCTTCGGCACCTTCCTGGGCGCGCTCGGCAGCCTCTCGGCCACCGACCTGGGCGTGCACGCCAGCAAGGCCGCCCTGGAGCAGGCGGGCGTGTCGGCCGCCGACATCGACCACGTGATCTTCGGCAACGTCATGCAGACCAGCCCGGACGCCATCTACTGCGCGCGGCACATCGGCCTGCGGGTGGGCGCTCCCGTGCCGACCCCCGCGGTCACGGTCAACCGCCTGTGCGGCTCCGGCTTCGAGAGCCTGGTCCAGGCCGGCCACCTGCTGCGCCTGGGCGAGGCGACCATGGTCCTGGCCGGCGGCACCGAGAACATGACCCAGACCCCCCACACCATCCGCGGCGCCCGCGACGGCTTCAAGCTGGGCGGTACCCAGATGAATGACTACCTGCAGGAGTGCCTGTACGACCCGCAGGCCGGCTGCGCGATGGCGCTGACCGCCGAGAACCTGGCCGAGAAGTACGGGATCAGCCGCGAGATGGCCGACGAGTACGGCTACCGCAGCCAGACCGCCTGGCTGGCGGCGCACGAGGGGGGCCGCTACGCCCGCGAGATCGCCCCGGTCACGATCCAGAGCCGCAAGGGCGACGTCCTGGTCGAGGTCGACGAGCACCCGCAGCTCTCGCCCCTGCGCGACGCCAAGATCCGCGCCCGCTTCAGCCCCGAGGCGATGGCCGGGCTGAAGCCCGTGTTCAAGAAGGACGGCACCGTGACCGCCGCCAACGCCAGCGGCATCAACGACGGCGCCGGCGCGATGGTGCTGACCACCGCGAAGATCGCCCAGGAGCGGGGGCTGACCCCCTTGGGCCGCCTGGTCGCCAGCGCCGCGGTCGGCGTGGACCCCAAGTACATGGGCATCGGGCCCGTCGAGGCGATCAAGACCGCCCTGGCCCGCGCCGGCATGAGCCTGGGGCAGATGGACCTGGTGGAGATCAACGAGGCCTTCAGCACCCAGTACCTGGCCTGCGAGAAGGCCCTGGAGCTGGACCGCTCGATCACCAACGTCGACAGCGGCGGCGTCGCCGTCGGCCACCCGCTGGCCGCCAGCGGCACCCGCATCACCATGCACCTGCTCTACGAGCTGCAGCGGCGCGGCAAGAAGTGGGGCGTGGGCAGCGCCTGCATCGGCGGCGGCCAGGGCATCGCGGTGGTGGTCGAGGCCTTCTGAGGCCGGGGGCGCGGCGGCGCTTGCCGTCGCCGGCTCCGCTGCTACCATGGGGCAACCTGGAGCTTCCCCGTGGCCCCTCTTCGTCCCTCGCCGGCGCGCGCCGGGCTGGTCCTGCTCGGCCTGGCCGCGCCCGCCGCGCTCGGCTGCAAGGCCTCGCCCCCGGCCAACCCCGCCTTCGACGACGCCGCCCGCTACCTGGTGCGGGTCTTCGACTCCGGCACCGACGCGGAGCGGGCCTATGGCATGCGCGCGCTGGAGGAGCAGGTCTACCTGAACATCGACCTGGAGGCGGCGACCGCCGCCAACCGCTCGGTCGAGCCGGCGCAGATCGAGGAGCAGGACGTCGCGGACCTGGAGCGGCCCGCCCGCGACCTCGATCGCAACATGCCGGTCGCCGTCGGCGTGCTCAGCGCCTACGGGCCCCAGGACCTGGCGCGGGTGATCGTGCTGCCCGACCAGGTCCCGGTCGAGCCCTCCTCCCAGGGTGACGACGGGCAGTACGATCGAACGCTGCTAGACGGCGGTGACTGCTGGCTGGACGGGGGCTGCGACGCCCTGCGGACCTACAACCTGGTCACGCGATCCAATGTCCTCTACACCGTCACCTACGAGCTGTGGAAGGACTACCGCTGGGTCGACCTGGCCCTGCCCGACCCCGCCGACGTGCCCGAGGGCGAGGAGGCGGTGAACGAGGGGGAGCCGCGCTGGGGCATCCTGGTGCGTTCCTGGATGAAGGACAGCGCCAGCTCGGAGGGGGGCACCATCACCATCTGGCAGAGCTTCGCGATGGAGATCATGGTGCCACGGGACTGCGCGGGCTTCGTGCGCGACGGCAGCGAGGAGAACCGCGACGGCGGCGCCTGGCAGACCGACTCCTGCGGGGGCGGCAGCGTGCGGATGCAGGCCATGTGGTCGGAGACCGAGATCGGGGTCGACGACGACGTGCAGCTCAGCGCGACCCGGACCGGCATGAGCGACGGGATGGAGGCCTATGACGACTGGCTTGACGCGCACTGAGCACCGTGTCTAGCGATGCTAGGCGGTGCCCGCGGTGGCGGTCCCGCCTCAGCCCGGACCCGGGAGCGCCAGGCGGGCGACGTCGTCGCCGCGGTCCTGTTCGGGCAGCAGCGCGTCGGGGTCGACCACCAGCTCCCAGGTAGCGGCGCTGTCCCCGGCGTCCCGTGCCAGCACCGTCACCGGGGCGTTGGCCGGGACGTCGACCACCCCGCCTCCCGCCCAGGCCCCGTCGCGCCGCCAGGCGTACTCGACCCGGGCCACCCGGCCGGGCGCGCGCTGGACGATCTCCCCACGCAGCAGCGTGGTGCCGTGGCTGTCCCGCTCGCCCTGCACCGTGGCCGCCAGCGAGACGGTCTCCGGTGGGGGCGCCCCCGGCGCGCCGTCCAGCCACTGCACACGGCGCGCTTCGGCGCCCAGCAGGGCCGGGCGCGGGCCGCACAGCGTCTCCTCCACCGGCCGCAGCTCCCGATCCAGCGGCACCGAGACGACCAGGCTGTCGTTGTCGCCGGTGAGCTGGCGGATCGCCGGGGCGGTGCCCAGGGCGACCGTCACCTCGACGCTGTTGTCCGTGCCGACCGGGCGCCCGGCGGCGCCCTTGCGGGCCAGCGCGGGCAGGTCGTCCAGCGGCAGGGAGGTGCCGCCCAGGCCGCACAGGGTCAGCCGGCGCGGCGGCAGGCCGGAGAGGGGCTGCTCCACCACCGGGACGTCCAGGCTGTGCGCGCCGCCCAGCGCCTGCCTCCAGGAGTCGGGCAGCCAGGACCGCTCGCCCACCTGGGCGTCCAGGCGGAGGGCGTCGGTGCGGATCGGCGTGCCGCGGTTCTGCAGGTGGGCCATGAGCTGGAGGTAGGAGCGCCCCTCTACCTCGACCACGTAGGGCTCGACCGCGGCCAGGGCGGGGTCGGGCATCGGGCCCAGGCCCACGGCCTCCTCGTCGAGCTGGCAGGCCAGGTCCAGCCGCAGGGCGCGGCTGTTGTTGCTCGTGTCCAGCTCGCCGGGGAGCGAGGCGATCCGCAGGGTGACGGGCTCGGTGGAGCGCTCGCCGGGGGAGGGGCCGCAGCGCCCGCCCGTCGCCCGGACCGGACCGGTGAGGATCACCTCGGCGCGGCCATCCTCGGCCAGGTCGGCGCGCCGCACCGCCCCGACCAGGCGGTCCGTGGCCCGCCAGCCGGGGTGGACCAGCTCGACCTCCAGGTCGGCGCCGGTCGTGGGGGTGGCCCGGTGCAGGTCCACCACCTCGACCCGGATCTCCAGGGGCCGGCTCAGCACTCCCTGCTCGACGCGCAGCCCGGCGATCACCAGGTCGGGCGCGGGGGGAGCCACGGGGACCGGGGACGCGGCGGGCGCGGCGGCCTGCGCCTCCGGGGCGGTGGTTGCCCTGGCTGCGGCCTCGGCCCGGGCGGCGGCCTGGGCCTGGGCGGCGGCTTCGGCCTGGGCGGCGGCCTCGGCCTG
>JAKLKF010000208.1 GCA_023150805.1 Myxococcota bacterium
GGTGTCCCCGGTGTCCCCGGCGTCGCAGTCGTCGTTGGGCGCGCCGGGCGTGCCCAGGTCCCCCAGGCCATAGGGCGTGAGGGCCTCGCACCACGACGCCCCCAGGTCGTTCAGGCTGGCGTCGAGCGCCTCGGGCGCCAGGTTCATCGCCGCGCCGGTCGGGTCCGGGAAGGTGGACCCTCCGTCATAGCGGACCGCGTCGATCGTCCCCGCGGAGTTGGACAGGACGATCTCGTCGTCACCGTTGCCCAGGTTCATCCCACTGTAGACATGGTCGACGGACACCCCGCCGTTGACGGAGGTGTCCCCGCTGCGCCCGAAGACCACGTAGCCGTCGGGTCCCACCAGCAGGGCGCCCTCTACGGTGAAGGTCTCTCCACCGTCGTCGCTGACGACCAGGCCGTCCAGGTCCAGGGAGAGGCCGCTGGCGTTGTAGACCTCGAACCACTCGCCCTCGGCGTCGCCGACGGCGTCGGGGTTCTGCATGATCTCGGTGATCACCAGGTCGCCCGCCGACAGGCTGTCGACGGTCCCCGCGCCGCTGCCACCGTCTTCGCCGTCGCAGTCGCTGTCGATGCCGTCGCCCTCGGCGTCGTAGGCCCCCGGGTGGATCGTGTCGTCGCCGTCGTCGCAGTCGTCGCCGACGGTCCCGTCGGGCGCCACCACGTCTTCGCTGTCGTAGCCGTCGCCGTCCGCGTCGAAGTCACTGTCTCCGCCGCAGTCACTGTCCACGCCGTCATACCAGGTCTCCGGCGCGCCGGGGTAGATCGCCGGGTCCTCGTCGTCGCAGTCCAGGCTGGCCAGCCACCCGTCCCCGTCGGCGTCCGTCAGGTCCAGGCCGCAGTCACCGTTCTCGTCCCCGGGCGTGCCCAGGTCGCCCGCGCCGAAGGGATCGGCGGCCGCGCACCAGTAGGATCCCAGGTCGTTGAGGCTGGCGTCCTGCCAGGCCGGGTCCAGCGCCATCGCGGCGCCGGCCACGTCGGGGAAGGTCGCGCCGTTGTCCCAGGCCACGACGTCGAGGGTGAGCCCGGCGTAGCCGACGTACAGCTCGTCGCTGCCGTTGCCCAGGGCCATGTCCTCCCCGTAGGCCCAGTCCACGGGCGCGCCGCCCGCCTCGGTGGGGTCGGTGCTGCGGCCGATGACGATGCGCCCGCCCGCCGGGATGCCCAGGGGGCCGGTCACCAGGTGGTAGTCCTCGCCGTCGTCCCACAGCTCCAGGCCGGCGAGGTCGACGTCGCCGTCCAGCGGGTTGTAGAGCTCGAACCACTCGGCCGTGGTGTCGTCCACCGCCTCGGGGTTGTTCAGGATCTCGGTGATCACCAGGTCCCCGGCGACCAGCTCGGCCAGCTCGTACAGCCGGTCGCTGGTGGCGTCGAAGCCGTTGCAGTCCTGGTCGATGCCGTCCAGCGGGATGTCGGTGGCGCCCGGGTGGATGTCCGGGTCCCGGTCGTCGCAGTCGTCACCACCCTCGGCCACGTCGACGTAGCCGTCCTCGTCGAAGTCCGTCCCGGCGCTGCCGCCGTCCCCGCCGCCGCCGTCCCCGCCGCCGCCGTCGGTGCCGCCCCCGTCGGTGCCGCCCCCGTCGGTGCCGCCCCCGTCCGTGCCGCCGCCGTCCGTGCCGCCGCCGTCCGTGCCGCCCCCGTCCGTGCCGCCGCCGTCCGTGCCGCCCCCGTCCGTGCCCCCGTCGGTCGTGCCGCCGTCCGCGCCCCCGCCGTCCGCGCCCCCGCCGTCGGTCGCGCCGCCGTCGCTGTCGGTGCCGGTGTCGTCGCCGCCCTTGTCCTTGCAGGCGGGAAAGATGAGGAAGGCCGCGGCAAGTACGACGGAGGGGAGGGCGCGCATGAGGGCTCCGGGTGAGAAGGGGATCGACCATAATCGGACCGGACGCGCACCCGCGAGCCTGTACGGGCAACGCGACGCCCCTGTCACCGGACCGCCCCACGACAGCCCGCCTCCCAGGCCCCGGCCCCGCGGCAGCATGCCGCGCACCCTCGCGCGGCGACCGTGGATCCCCCTTAGTGCTCCCCCCAACCTCTCAGGAGTCCCCATGCAGACCACGCTCACCCACACCGGCGGGATGGCCTTCGACGTCGAGATCGAGGGCTTCCACCTCACCGTGGACGCCGCCCCCGAGTTCGGCGGCAACGACCTGGGGCCGCGCCCCAAGCCCCTGATGCTGGCCGCCCTGGCCGGCTGCACCGGCATGGACGTGGTCAGCATGCTGGCCAAGATGCGCCAGACCTGGACCCGCTTCCAGGTGCGCGTCGAGGCCGACCTGACCGCCGAACACCCCAAGGTCTTCCAGGACTTCACCGTCATCTTCGAGATCGACGGCGAGGTCGACCCCGGCCGCCTGGCCCGGGCCATCGCGCTGTCGCGGGACCGCTACTGCGGCGTGAGCGCAATGTACCGCGCCCACGCCCCGGTCCGGATCCGCGCCATCCTCAACGGGGAGGAGCAGCCGGAGCCTCCGCCGGCGAGCTGACGGCAGGGGCCCGGGTGCCCAGCCGCCGGGCGAGCCGCGCGACCAGGTGGTGCCAGTCCTCCAGCGAGATGTAGAGGGCCGGCACCAGCAGCAGGGTGACGGCCGTGCTGAACATCACGCCGAAGCCCAGGCTGATCGCCATCGGGATCAGGAAGCGGGCCTGGACCTCGGTCTCCAGGATCATGGGCGCCAGGCCCAGGAAGGTGGTGATCGAGGTCAGGAAGATGGGCCGCAGCCGCCGGGGGCCCGCCCAGCGGATCGCCTGCCAGGGATCGTCGCCGTGCTCGCGGCGGCGGGTGTTGGCGGCGTCCACCATCACCAGCGAGTCGTTCACCACCACGCCCGACAGGGCGATGATGCCGAAGATGCTGATGAGGGACAGCTCGTAGCCCATCACCAGGTGTCCCAGCACGGCACCCACGACGCCGAAGGGGATGGCCGTCATGACGATGGCCGGCTGGGTGTAGCTCTTGAAGGGGATCGCCAGCAGGGCGTAGATGGCGAACAGCGCCATCAGGAAGCCGCGGCCCAGGCTGGCCAGGCTCTCGTTCTGCTCGCGCTGCTGGCCGACCAGCTCGGTCCGCAGGTTCGGGTACTGGGCCCGCAGGGCCGGCAGGGTGGTCTCCTCCAGCTTCTCCAGGACCGGGCCGCTGCTGGGCACGCCCGGCGCCAGGTCGGCCGTCACGTCGACGATGCGCCGGCCCGCCTCGCGCTGGATCGAGGTCGGCGCCCGGTCGCGGCGGAACTCCGCCACGTAGGCCAGCGGCACGAAGCCCCCGGCGGGCGTGCGGACCTGCAGCGCCTCGATGTCGTGCTCGGAGAGCCGCTGCTCGCGGGGCAGGCGGACCATCACCTTCAGCTCGTTGCGGTCGCGCTGCTCGCGCAGGGCCTCCGCGCCGTAGAAGGCCGCCCGGAGCTGGCGGGCCACCTCGAAGGTGGTCAGCCCCAGGGCGCGCGCCTCGGGGCGCAGCTCGAAGTCGAGCTGGTCCTTGCCCGAGGCGTAGCCGTTCTCGACCTGGGTCAGGTCGGAGAAGGTGCGCAGCTGCTCGGTCAGCTCGGCCGAGGCGGCGGCGAGCACGGCGGTGTCGGGGTGGGAGAGCTGCACGTCGACGGCGGCGTTGGTGGCGGCCGGGCCGATGTCGCTGCTGAAGGCCAGCACCTCGACGCCGGCGAGCTGCGGGGTCAGCTCCTGCCAGCGCGCCTGGAAGTCGGCGACCGTGAAGTCGCGCTGCTCGCTGCTGACGAACTGCACCTGGTAGGAGAGCAGGTGGCTGCCGATCTCCCCGGCGCCCATGCCCATGGTCGAGCCGGCGCCCAGCTCGCCCACGGTGGCGAGCTGCCCGTCGACCGCCTCGGCCGCGGACAGCTCGGCGATGGCCTGGTCGGCCGAGGCCTGCAGCACGCGCAGCACCTCCTCGGTGCGCTCCACGGGCACGCCGTAGGGAAGGCGCGCCGAGGCGGTGACCACGTCGCCCTCGATCTTCGGGAAGAAGCTGAAGGGCACGATGCCGCCGCCCACCAGGCCGCAGGAGGTGAGCAGCAGCGCCACGCCCGAGGCCATCACCACGTAGCGGTTCTGCAGGGCCCACTCGAGCTGGGGCCGGTAGGCCCGGTCGGTGAAGGCCTGGAACAGGCCGGCCACCCGGTCCTGCACGCGCGCGACGGCCCGCAGGATCCGGCCCGGCGGACGCTCCACGCCGTGGCCCACGTGGGCCGGCAGCATGAAGAAGCTCTCGACCAGGGAGAAGGCCAGCACCGAGATCACGACGAAGGGCATGATCCCGAAGATCTTCCCGAAGACGCCCGGCACGAAGAACAAGGGCGCGAAGGCGGCCATCGTCGTGAGCACGGAGAAGGTGACGGGCACGACCATCTCGCGGGCCCCCTCGATGGCGGCCGTCATGCGGTCCACGCCCCGCTGGGTCTTCTCGAAGGCGTTCTCGGCCACCACGATGGCGTCGTCGACCACCATGCCCAGGGTCACGATGAAGGCGAACAGGCTGATCATGTTGATGCTGTGCCCGAACATCGGCATCAGCGCGAAGGTCGCGAGGAAGCTGCTGGGGATGCCCATCGCCACCCAGAAGGCCATGCGCAGGTTCATCAGCAGGGCCAGGACCACCGCCACCAGCAACAGGCCCATCCGCGCGTTGCTGACCAGCAGCTCGATGCGCCCCTCCAGCAGCACGCTGTCGTCGTCCCAGGTGTCGGCCCGGATCGTCGGCGGCAGGATGGCGGCCAGGTGGGCGGCCTCGTCGTGCACGGCGGCGGCGACCTCCTTGGGGGTCTCGTCGCCCACGCGGTAGGCCGTCACCCGCACGGCGCGCTCGCCGTCGAACCAGCTCTCCTGGTCCACGTCGGCGTAGCCGTCGACGATGGTGGCGATGTCGCCCAGCAGCACGCGCCCGCCCTGCGGGTCGCTCTTGACGACGACCTGGGCCAGCTCGGCCCCGGTGCGCTTGCGGTCGGCCACCCGCACCAGCAGCTCGCCGCCCGCGGTCTTCAGCGAGCCGCCCGGCAGCTCCAGGGACGAGGCGTTGATGGCGGCGGCGACGTCGTTGAGGGTCAGGCCGTAGGCCTCCAGGGTCTGCCGGGGCACCTCGACGCTGACCTCCAGCGCGGGCACGCCCTCGATGTCGACCTGGGTCACCTGCCCGCTGGTCAACAGCCGGTCGCGGCTCTGCTCGGCCAGGGCGTGCAGGGTCGCCAGGTCCACGTCGCCGTGCAGCACCAGGCTCACCACCCGGCTGCGGGTCGCCGCCAGCGTGACCTGGGGCTCCTCGGCCTCCTCGGGCAGGGTGGTGATCCGGTCGATCTCGTTCTTGACGTCGCTGAAGACCTTCTGGGGTTCGGCCGAGAGCAGCAGCTCGATCTGGACGGTGCCCACCCCCTCCGAGGCGGTCCCGGTGACCCGCTTGACGCCGTCGACGCCGCGCACGGCCTCCTCGACGGCGAGCACGATGCCCTGCTCGACCTCTTCGGGACTCGCGCCCGGGTAGGGCACCGCGACGACCACCATGTCCAGGTCGAAGGCGGGGAAGATCTCCTGCTTGACGCTGGTCAGGCCCAGCAGGCCGGCCGCCACCACCAGGAAGAGCAGCAGGTTGACCGTGACGGGGTTGTGGGCCATCCAGGCGATGGGCCCGCGGGGGGGGGTGCTCATGGCGCCACCTCGCCCGGGCCGGTCGTGATCCGCACCGCCATTCCCGGCACCGGCAGCGACAGGGGCGAGGTCACGACCCGGTCTCCGGCCTGCAGGCCCGCGGTGACGAAGACCCGGTCCTCCGACCGCCAGCCCACGGTCACGTCGCGCCGCTCGAGCCGGTCCTCGGCGCCCACGACCCAGGCGACCGTGCCCTCGCGGATGCCCACGCGCGGCACGGCGATGGCACCCTCGACCGGGCGCCCCTGCACGTCCACCTCGACGTAGGCCCCCGGCAGCAGCGGCAGGCCGCTGCCGTCGCCCAGCGGGTCCTCGATCCCGACCAGCACCGTCGCCGAGCGGGTGGCCGCGTCGATCTGGCCCCCCAGGCCGACGACCCGGCCCGGGCGGGTGATCGCCTGGCTGCCGGCCCCACCGGTCGTCAGGCGCTGGGTGACGGTGGCGGTGGAGCCCTGCTCGGCGCCCATCCCCGGGATCTCCAGCATGGCCAGCGCCTCGACCGGCACGCGGACCTCCACCCGCAGGCGCGCCGTGCCCACCAGGGTCGCCACCTGGGTCGCCGCCCCGACGACCTGGCCCACGTCGACCCCCTCGCTGAGCACGATGGCGTCGAAGGGCGCCCGCAGGCTGGTGCGCTCCAGGTTCAGGCGCGCCGTCGCCAGCGTGGCCTCGGCCGAGGCCAGGGCCGCCTGGGCGGAGGCGAGCTGCGGCCGGCGCAGGGCCAGCGGCGCCTCCTCCGCGCTGCGCCCCTCGCCCACCAGGGCCCACTCGCGCTCGGCGACCGCGCCTCGGCTCTTCTCCAGCTCCAGGTTCACCCGCGCCTGCGCCACCTGGCTCTCGGCCTGGGTGACCGCGTTCTCGAAGTCGCGGGCGTCGATGCGCGCCAGCACCTCGCCCTGGCGGACGCGCCCGCCGGGGCGCAGCGCCTCGCTGACGGAGACCAGCCGGCCGCCGACCTGCGGGGTCAGCACCACCTGCTGCTCGGCCGAGACCGTTCCGGTGCCACCGACGTGCGCCTGGGCCGTGGTCGCCTGGAGGGTGGAGACCTCCACCGGCATCGCGACCTCGGCCAGGGGCGCCTGCTCGGCCTCGGGGCGCAGGGAGAAGAGCGCGGCGGCGGCGGCGCCGCCGGCCAGCAGGATGGCGATGGGGACCACGACCTGAAGCACGGTCAGGCCCGAGCGGGGGGAGGACATCAGCGGGCTCCGGCAGCGTTGTTCGCGGAGGAGGAGGAGGGGGCCGAGGAGGAGCGCGAGGCGAGGTCGCGGGTCCAGGTCCCGCCCAGCGCCAGGTGGAGCTGCAGGCGGGCGGAGAGCAGGTCGCGGTGGGCGGACAGCTCGGTCAGGCGCGCGGAGAGCAGGGTGACGAGCGCGCTCTGGGCCTGGAGGTAGTCGACCGTGCCCGCACCGTAGCCGTCGTGCGCCACCGACCAGGCGGCCTCGGCCCGCTCCCGCTGGCGCGTGGCGGCCTGGCGGCGCTCCTGCTGGGCGGCCTCGGTCACCAGGGCGGCCTCGACCTCCTGCACCGCGCCGCGCAGCGTGCTCTCCAGGTTGAGCAGGGCGGCGTCCCGGGCCGCCGAGCCCGCCCGGATCGCGGCGTGGGTCGATCCGCCGTTGAACAGCGGCACGCTCAGGCTGGCGCCGGCCGTCCAGGTGTCCTGGTCGTTCCAGTCGTCGATCCAGGTGGCCTGCCAGCCCGCCGAGCCGGTCAGCGCCAGGGTGGGCAGCAGGCCGCGCAGCGCGGCGGAGCGGCGCACGCCGGCCGACTCGGCGCGGGTCATCGCCGCGCGCACGTCGGGGCGGGCCTCCACCAGGTCCGCGGGCGCGCCGACGGCAGGGGCGGCCGGCAGCTCGGGCAGGGCCGATGCCCCCGGCGGCAGCGCGCCCGTGGGGTCCTGCCCCAGCAGCACGGCCAGGCCGTGGCGCAGGGGGCGGAAGCGCAACGAAGGGCCGGCGGCCATGAGGTAAGAGGCGCTACTTGCCGTCGATCACCGTCAGGCTGCCGTCGCCCTCGGCCAGCCCGTAGGTGTCGGGCCGGTACATGTCTTCGGCGTAGACGGGCGGGACGACGAACTTGCCGGGGGTGACCACCCGGGCCCGGTAGAACAGGTTGATCTCGCCCTGCAGGCG
>JAKLKF010000209.1 GCA_023150805.1 Myxococcota bacterium
GCGACGGGTGGACGCTATGGGCTACAGGCTGCTAGCATCGCTAGTCCACGGCTAGCGCCGCTAGGATCGTTGGGGGATGCTAGCGTCGCTCGTCCAGCTCGGACGACAGCGCCTGCGCCGACAGGAAGTCCCAGATCACCTCGTTGCCCCAGTCGCGGGGGACGGGCCCGATCACCCGCTCCCGCAGGTAGGCGTGGCCGTCGGGCCAGGCATGCCCACCGCCGTCGATCCGCAGGTGCTGCAGCGGCGCCTGGCAGCCCGACCAGGTGATCCGCGTGGTCGCGGTGCCGTCCTGGGCCGTGTCCGGCAGCGCCTCCTCCGTGGTGCCCCCGTCGCAGCCCAGCGCCAGGGCCCACTGCTCCAGGCTCTGCTCCACGCCGACATGCGGCTCGTCGCCGCCGCCGACCGGGCAGTCCGGCGGCCCCTGCTCGTACTGCCAGCAGGGGTCGGCCGTGCCGTGCACGTGCAGGACGGGGATGGGGCGCGTGGGCGCGCACGCGCCGGCGGCGGCGAGCTGGTTGGCGCCTCCGACCGGGGCGATCGCCGCGATGCGGTCGGACAGCTCGCAGGCCAGGCGGTGGCTCATGGCGCCGCCGTTGGACAGGCCGGTGACGTAGATCCTCTCGGGGTCGACGGCGACCCGGGCCTGCACATCGTCCAGCAGGTCCTCGACGTAGGCCACGTCGTCGATGCCCTCCTCGCAGGCCTTGCCCGAGACGCAGCGCCAGCCGTCGCTGCCGCCGCCGGCGTTCCAGGTGCGCACCTCGGGCGTCAGGCCGAAGCCCGTGCCGTTGGGGAAGACCACCGCGTAGCCGTGCTCCTGGGCGTGGCGGTGCAGGCAGGAGGGGTCGTCGACCTCGCCCTCGGCGCAGGTGGTGCGGGCCGCCGCCTCCTTGTTGCCGCCGCCGCCGTGCAGCGCCAGCAGCAGCGGGATCGGCGTGACCCCGTCGTAGCCCTCGGGCAGCACCAGGTCGTAGGCCCGGTCCTCCCAGCCGGCCAGCTCGCACTCGGCCATGGCGGGGCCGTCGAAGGTCTCCTGGCAGGGACCGACGTCCAGGAAGGGGCGGCCGGCGCAGGCCAGCAGCAGCAGGGGGATCATGGCTCCTCCGTCTGCTCCCCTGGCGGGGGCGCCTCCGTCCTCGCTCCGGGCGCCCTCCACCCCGGCGGCCCGTGCAGCCAGCGGAAGGTGACGTTCAGGCGCTCGCCGACCTCGACCGGGGCCCGGGGCACGGCGTGCCGCCACTTGTGCTGGCAGGCGCCGCCCATGACCAGCAGGCTGCCGTGGGGCAGGCGCAGCGTGCGCTTGATGGCGCGGCGGTGCTTCAGCTCCAGGCGGAACTCGCGGGTGGCGCCCAGGGACAGGGCGGCGATCACCGGCTCCCGGCCCAGCTCGGGCTCGTTGTCGGCGTGCAGCCCCATGTGGTCGCGGCCGTCGCGGTAGCGGTTGAGGACCGCGTGGTTGAAGCGGGCCCCGACCGCCTCCTCGATGCGCGGCCACAGGGCCGCCAGCACCGGCCCCACCCCTCGCGGCGGCAGGGTCTGGCCCGAGTAGTGGTAGGGCAGCTCGCCGGCCCAGCCGACCCGGCGCGGCTGCAGGATCACCGCCTCGCTCGTGACGACGGGCCGCTCCTCGAAGGCCGTCTCGGCCAGCAGGGCGGCGAGCAGGGCCGTCGCCTCCTCGGCCGGCAGCCAGCAGGGGTCGTAGCGCAGCCAGGTGCCGGCCTTCAGGTCGATCTCGCGCAGCATGGGCTCGCTGTACACGGCCGCGCAGGGGGCGACCAGCCCGAGAGGCAGGAGCGCGCAGCCCTGGCCCTCCCGGTGGCGGGATCCGTGGCTACGAGATGCGGATGTACTCCACCACCGAGGTCCTGCTCGCCGGCGCCGTGTTGACGACCGTGAGCGTGGTGGCCAGCCGGGTCTCGGGAAAGCTCGGGGTGCCGGCGCTGCTGCTCTTCCTGGGCATCGGCATGCTGGCCGGCTCGGAGGGCATCGGCGGGATCTGGTTCGACGACGCGCGCGCGACCCAGACCGTGGCGGTGGTGGCGCTGATCTACATCCTGTTCGCCGGCGGCCTGCAGACCCGGTGGGAGGAGGCGCGCACCGTCGCGAGGGGAGCGGCCGGCCTGGCGACCGTGGGCGTGCTCGCGACCGCGCTGGCGATGGGCGGCTTCGCCTGGCTGGTGCTGGGCCTGGACCCCATCGTGGCCCTCCTCCTGGGCAGCATCGTCGCCTCCACCGACGCAGCCGCGGTCTTCGCCCTGTTCCAGGGGCAGGGCGTGCGCCTGAAGGGGCGGCTGCGACCCCTGCTGGAGCTCGAGTCCGGCAGCAACGACCCCATGGCGGTCTTCCTGACCACCGGGCTGCTGGGGCTGCTCACCGAGCCCGACGCCACGCTGGCGGGGCTGGTGCCGGCCTTCCTGCGCCAGATGGTCTTCGGCGCCCTGGTCGGCTTCTCCATCGGCCACGCCGCGGCCTGGCTCATCAACCGCATCCGGCTGGACGTCGAGGGCCTGTACCCCGTGCTGACCCTGGCGCTGGCGCTCATCGCCTATGGCGTCACCGAGCTGTCGGGAGGAAACGGCTTCCTGGGCGTCTACGTGGCCGGCCTGGTCCTGGGCAGCCGCCCCTTGATGCGCAAGCAGTCGCTGATCGAGTTCCACGACGGCGTGGCGTGGCTGATGCAGATCGCCATGTTCCTCACCCTGGGGCTGCTGGTCTTCCCCTCGCAGCTGCTGCCGGTGGTGGGGCAGGGCCTGGCGGCCTCGCTCTTCCTGATGTTCGTGGCCCGGCCCCTGGCGGTGTTCCTCACCCTGGCTCCGCTGGACTACTCCTTGCGGGACAAGACCCTGGTGGCCTGGGTCGGCATGCGCGGCGCCGTCCCCATCGTGCTGGCGACCTACCCCCTGCTGGCGGGCATCCCCCAGGCCGGGCCCCTGTTCAACCTCATCTTCTTCATCGTCCTCACCTCGGCCCTGTTCCAGGGCACGACGATGATCCCGGTCGCGCGCTGGCTGGGGCTGCAGGACTCCGAGCCGGCCAGCCAGCCCTTCGATCCGCGGGCGCTGGGCCCGGTCGCCGGCCGGCTGCGCGAGGTCGTGATCCCCGAGGGCGCGCCCGTGGACGGGCACCCCATCGTCGACCTGGGCGTGCCGCGCCAGGCCCTCATCCTGCTCATCTTCCGCGGGCCCGACTTCGTGCTGCCGCGCGGCGCCACCCGCCTGCAGGCGGGGGATCGGCTGCTGGTGCTGGCCGAGGATGCGGCGCTGGGAGAGCTGGTGGCCCGGCTGCACGGCAGCGTCCCCGCGCCGGCGCCCGAGTCTGTGGTGTCCGAGGAGGGGGCCAGGTGACGACGTCGGCCGCCTGGCTCCCGCCGCTCGCCCTGGCCCTCACCGCCGGGCTGCTCGCCGGGCTCCTCGGCTCGTCCCGGCCCGTCGCCGCGCAGGCGCCGCGGGCCCCCTCGCTCGACGGGGGGCGCCTGGTCTGGCGGGGCCCCCCGCCGGTGGGGCTGGGGCAGCGCCTGCTGGTCGTCGAGGTCCGGGCCACCTGGTGCGCCGCCTGCCGCGCGCGCTTCCCGCTGCTCCGCCGCCTGCCGCGCGCCTGGGGGAGGCGCCGGCCGGCGGGGGGTGAGGCTGCGACTGGAAGCACGGCGGCTCCAGCCTCGGCCCCCGATCATCGGTTGTCGTTGTGGTCCTGCAGGACTATGCTGACCTGAGGAGACTCCTATGACCAACTCGCTCAGCCTCTCCGTCGCCAAGGCCCGGCTCTCGGAGGTCGTGCGCGCTGCGCGCACCCTGGGTCAGGAGACCATCATCACCGTCGACGGTGAGCCGGCGGTCCGGGTGGTGCCCATCATCGATGGACCCCACCCGATGACCGAGGCGGAGGCTGCGTCCGTCCGCGTCCTGCTGGCGGCCCTTCGCCGCATGGAGCGTCCGTCCGGGGAGTTCGACGCCGTGGCCCTGGTCGGCGAGGGGAGGAGGTGAGCCCGGTCCTGGACGCGTCTGTCTTCGTGGCGGCGGTCTCACCGAGCGAGAGGCACCACGCGCGCGCGGTCGCGCTCTTCGAGAGCCTTCCGGAGAGGGTGCCCTTCCTCGTCCCCGCCGTCTTTCGGGTCGAGGTGATCGCGGCCTTGGCGCGACGAGGAGAGGCCCCCGAGCTGTTGGACGTGGTGGACGCCCTGCTCCGCGGGCCCAGGTTCTTCTCCTGCGCCGTAGACGAGCGCCTGATCGAGACGGCGACGGAGGTCGCCCGCCGGGCGGGGCTGCGAGCCTACGACGCGATCTACGTGGCCCTGGCGCTCATCCGAGGGGCGCCGCTGTTCACCCTCGACGCGGACCTCGCGGACCGGGTGGCGACCACATTCCCGACGGTGCAGGTCCGCGGCGGGGCGTGAGCCGGGCCGGCGGGGGCGGTGTGCCCCTCAGGCAGCGAACCTGGTGCGCGTCCTCCCAGCCGATGGGGCCCTCTCTGACGGGAGGCAGGAGGGCGACCCCGCGCCGGCCTATTGCGCGGGGCAGGGGTGCGATGGGGGTTGTCGGTCGAGGCCGCGGCGTCGAGGATGCTTCGGGGCGGAAAGCCCGTGTGACTGCTTGGATGCTTCCCCCCGGGGCGCGCCGACGTAAGGCCGGAGAGGTCCGCATCATGAACACCGCCGCTGCTGCCCGCGCGCTCAGAGAGCGCGTGCTGCCCGACGCTCTGCTGTCCCATCTCCCTGCACGGACCCAGAACGGGAGCCTCCGTCGGGGGCTGTGGGGTGTTCGGGTCGCCGACCGAGCCGCCGCTCTCCTCACCGACGTCTGCCCGCCGGACCTGGCGGGTTTTGTCCCCGAGCTGCAGGCCATCGCCTACCTGACCGGGCTGCTCGACCTCGACACGGAACATGGCCCGATGACCCCGGCTTTGCTGCAATCGGAGGGCTTCAGCGACCTGGTCTGTCTGGGCGTGTTGGTGGTCCAGGGTCGCGTCTTCGAGACACCACACGGCTACTGGACACAGCTTCGAGGCTTCTTCTACCACTTCAGGCTGGTCAGGGGCGCACTTGCGGTGGCGGAGGTCGAGGACGTGGCGCCTCTTCCCGCGGCCGATCCGCGGCGACGGAAGGTGCTGGGGGACGCGTGGCACTGGGTACTGCCGATCCTGGTGGCCGGGCACCGCCCGTTGCGGACAATGGGCGCCCGCCTCATCGAGGCGTTGGCGCTTGCGGCCTTCGAGCCTGGGGGCCTGGTCCCCGCTGGCCCCATCGTCGCGGCGTACCTGGGCGCCGCCCTGGGGCCAGACTGGCATGTTGAGGGGGTGGAGAGCGGCGTCGTCATCGAGCGCGATGGCGAGGCCTGCGGCGAGGTCCGGTTTTCACCGCCTCGACTCCGGGTCGAGGCGGTGATCCACGTCTGTGGGCCCAGCGAGATCGAGCCCAGCGCCGACACGCTGGCGCAAGCCCGCTGCGCCATGGTGGAGCTGGTCGGCGCCTGGCTTCTCGAGGCGGGCTTCGAGCTGGAGGGCGAGGGCGAGGCGTGCGTCGCCTGGTTGGCCTCCGACCCTGCCCTGAAGATCCACACCTGGCGCGCGCAGGCGGCGCGTTCTCTGGGATCGTTGGAGGAGGCCGTCGAGGCGGTCCGGGCCCAACGACCATCGGCATGGAGCTTCGACCTCGGCGAGCTGGTGGAGCACTGGGGTTGAAGGAGGCACGGACGCGGCCCTCCATCCTCTACGATGGCTCCATGGCTGCTCCCTGACCCTGCCCCAGCGCACCCCCACCCAACAACCCAACCCCCACCGATCCCGCTGATTGCCACCTGCGCCCACCTGTGCCCACCGGTGGCGGCACGCGGGACGGCAGCGCGGGCCAGGGTCCCCCTGGGGGGGGGCCCTGGGCCTGTCCCAAGGCCCGCACCCCGCCGCGCCGTCGCTCAGGGCGCGGGATCAGGGTGGCGTTCACAACGGGGAACCTCTCGGTGGATCTCACCAATCCGGTGGTGCGCGGAAACCGCTTGGGCTGGCAGTTGACGGGAAAGGAACCACCGCATTGGGGGTGGGCGTGCTGTTCTGATACGGCCCGACTCGCCTTCGTCTTGTGGCAAAGGAGCTTTGTGTTGTCCACCAGCTTGACCTCGCCGGCCTGCCTCGAGGTCGGACGGGATTGTCCGGTGATTCCGGTCAGCGGTGGTGGACCGGGTCGTGAAGGTCGGATACCGGGATCCGACGGTCGAGTTCGTCACCAGCGTCAAGCCCACAACACAGAGTGATCCCATGCAACAGGACCGAACGATGATCGACATCCTCCAGCACGGGGATCTGGAGCTCTTTCACTCCTCGATCATCCGCTGGTTGATGGACCCCGCGGGCGAGCACGGCTTGGGCACCGCGGTGCTCCAGGGCCTCGCGCGACGCCTCGCAGATCGAGGGGCGCCAGCACTGCTGGAGGCGCTCGACGGAGCATCCAGCATCGACACCGCCGTCGAGGTCCCTTGCGCTGACGGTCGGCTGGATATCGTTGTGACCACCACCGCTGAGGATGGCGCGAAGGTCCGGTTCGCCTTCGAGAACAAGACCAAGAGCGTGGGGTACGCAGGCCAGGTCGAGGGCTACAAGTCTGTGGTCGATCACGTCGTCGCGCTGGGGCTCTGCCCCGAGTCCTTCGCCCCGAGCGTGGACGCCCCACTGCTCACCTACTACGACATCCGCGACGTCCTGCTGGAAGCCGATCTCGACGAGGTTGGCTCTGAGTTCCGCGCCTTGTGCAGGCACTACCACCGGTGGTTGGAGCGGGAGTTGGCGTTGCTCGATGGCGTTGTCAGCGCCGCGCAGCGCGGCATGCCCTGCCCGCGGTCTGGCCGTGAAGACGTCCGTTCCTTGCGGGATTCCGTGCCGGAGAACACGCGACGGTTGCACAATCTGGTGTTCCTGGAGCGGTTCCTGCGATGGGCGCGAAGTGAGGGGCATCCCCTTGGAGAGCTCGTCTGGAATAGCCACAAGAACGACCGCAGCGGGGTCTGGCTGTCGGACTATGGGACCCACCTGGACGTGAGGCGGCGGCGCCTGCCGTGGCCGGCGCCACTCGACGCATTGCTGGACGAGCGGGCCGAAGATGGTGTTGGTCTCTGGTGTCACATTGAGTTGTGGGATGGTGTATACGGCGAAGGTGGGGCCGTAGGGCAGGTGCAGCTTCGAGCCAGCTGCACGAACAAGGAAAACAACAGAGCATTTCGCCGCGCACTGGAGCAGGCCGTGAGAGAGTCTGGCCTGTCGGACGATGGGGTCTTTGTTCGACAGCCGAGTTCCACTCACCAGACATTCGGAGTGATCGGGTGGGAGCTGGCTCGAGAGGACCTCGGTTTTGACGCATTGCTCGGCAGTGTCACGGGGCGGATGGGCTGGGCCGCGAGCTGAATCGAGGTAAGCATGCAGCCCGCCACGTCCTACCCACCGGGGCCGGGGCTGGGCAGTCGCCCTCTGCCGTCCTTCCAGACCCACGGCAGGAGCTCCTCTACCGTGCTGCCGCGCTCACTGACCCGGATGAGGGCGTCGGCGAACCACTGCTGGGGGTTGACGCCATGCAGGTGGCAGGTGGCGCACATGGTGAGCAGGATCGCCAGGTGTGGAGTCCAGAAACTCTGGCGGGAATCGTGCGGAAATTCTGGCGGGTGGCACCGAGGGTAACCGACTGACGGTTCGGCCCCCAAGGCATGGTGATTCGTGGCGTCACGGGCGCGCTATGGACAGCGGGACGGGCTGGGGCCCCATGGACGGCCCATGGCCG
>JAKLKF010000020.1 GCA_023150805.1 Myxococcota bacterium
GAACGTCCCCGGAGGGGGGGGCCGCCCCGCGGCCGGGGGGAACCTGGAGGGGTTCCCCCCTTGGAGGAAGCTGTGAGCGAAGCGAACGTCCCTCGCGAAGTGATGGACCTGCTCTCGCAGGTGCCCGGCTTCGAGCGCAGCAGCGAGGCCCAGCTCCTCGCCCTGGCCGCGCTCCTGCACGTGGAGGAGGTCACCGGCCGCACCTTCATCGTCGAGGGCGAGCCCGCCCCGGCCGTGTGGTTCCTGCTCGAGGGCCAGGTCGAGGTGAGCTGCGCCACGCCCGAGGGCGACCGCGTCGTGGTCGGCGTGCTGGAGCCGCCGGCCATCGTCGGCTTCGCGGGCCTGCTCGACGCGCGCAGCCGGGTGGCCAGCGTGCGCGCCCGGGGCCGCGTCCGCGTGCTGCGCATGGACGGCGCCGTCGCGCGGGCGCTGCTGCTGCGCGACGACGACCTGAGCGCGCTGCTGCGCCGGGGGCTGCTCATCGCGCTGGCCAGCCAGCTCGCCCGCGCCAACCAGCTCCTGGCCCGGCTGACCTCGACGGCCTCGGCCCGGGAGGGGCGCCCCCCCGCCGTCGTCGTGTAGGCCCGCGCGGGCAGCTCAGGCCCGGACCACCAGCCCGCGCGTGTCCTGGTACAGCCGCGCCAGGTTGTGGTGCGCCGGTGCGCCCCGGCCGGCGCCCAGGTCGTGGATCCGCTGCACCAGGGCGGTGTTGACGGGGGTCGGCAGGCCCAGCCGGGCCGAGCGGCTCGTGATCTCGCCGTTGAGCTGGTCGACCGCGGGCGGGCGGCCCCGCTCCAGCGCCGCCAGCATGCTGCTGCGCAGGCGCCGGTACTTGAGCCCCACGACCAGCAGCACGCCGTGCTTGGCCGCCAGGGACAGCGAGCCCTTCTGCGCCCGCTCCTGCTCGGTCAGCGCCAGCCAGTCCAGGTCGATGGTGCCGGCCAGCTTCTCCAGCCGCACGCCCTCGGCGCGGGCGATCTGCACCACCTCGGTCATCACTTCGAGCGCCAGGCGCCGGACGTGGCGGTAGCGCATCAGCACCCCCAGCCGGTCGCCCCCCAGCGTGCCCAGCGAGGAGATGGCGCAGTTGATGGCCAGCTTCGACCAGCGCGCCCCCCGCAGGTTGTCGCTGCGGTCGACCGGTCCGATGGAGGACAGCAGCGCCGCCAGCGTGTCCAGCGCCGGGTCCTGGCCCCCGTCCAGCCGTCCCAGCACGAAGCCCCCCTCGCTGGTGCGCTCGAAGACGCCGGGCGCCGTCATGGTGGCGCCCCAGCCGACGATGGCGCCGATCACCCGGCTCGGGTCGCCCACGACGGCGGCGACGCGCTCCTCGGGCAGGCCGTTGCTGACGGTCACCAGCCGCCCCCCCGCCGCGAGGTGGGGCAGGGCCTGGCGCGCGGCCGCCTCGAGATCCGGGGGCTGGGTCGCCAGCACGACCAGGTCGTAGGGCCCCGGCGGGATCTTCGTGTCGACGCGCCCGGGCACCCGCTCCGCGCCCTCGATCCCCACGCCGGTCAGCTCGAAGCCGCGGGTGGCCACCGCCTGGGCGACCGCCGGGTTGCGGCTGACGGCGCAGACGTCCGCGCCCTGCCGCGCCAGGTGGGCGGCCACGATGCCGCCGATGCCGCCGCAGCCCAGGACCAGGATCTTCGGAGAGGTGCTCACCGCCGCTGGCTAACGCGGGCGGACGAGCCCGCGGCCCCCACGCGCTACACTGCGGCGCCATGTGGTGGGTCCTCGCCATCCTCCAGAGCGCCCGCGGCGCGCCCGCCCGCGTCGAACAGGTCGCGCTGGAGCTGCTGCGCCCCGACGGCCAGTCCTTCGCCCTGCACGAGCTGGAGCGGCCCCAGGGCGGCGAGCAGGTCGTGATCCCCGACGGCGACCGCGCCTGGCAGGTCGCCCTGGCGCGCAAGGAGTACGACGGGCGCCTGGAGATCTGCGCCGACCTGTCGAGCTGGGGCGCCGACGGCCAGCGCCAGGGCCTGGCCCACAGCTGCGTGGTGCTCCCGGGCCGCGACTCCCCCGCGGCGACCACGCTGACCCGCACCGACCACGTGCACCTCCGCCTGACCGTCCGCCGCGGCCCCTGAGGCCGCCCCTCCTCGCACGCAGGAGCCCTCGTGCCCGCCTGGATCCTCGCCCTGGTCGCCACCGCCCTGATCCCGACGGCGCGGGCCGAGACGACCCTCACCGTCGAGCGCAAGCCCGACAAGACCCTGTTCACCCACACCTTCCCGGCCGACGCCGTGGACGGCGCCGTGCACCTGTACAGCCAGGGCGCGTGGACCTGGACGGCCGTGCTCTACCTGCACAGCTACGACGAGCGGCTGGAGACCTGCGTCGACGTGCAGCGCCTGCACCCGCGCAAGGGACGGGTCGAGGTCGGGCGGCCCTGCGTCACCCTGGAGGGGCGGGAGACCCCCACGGGCCAGGCCCGCGTGCCGGCCGGCAAGGGCGCCGTCACCCTGGTGGTGACGCGGTGATCGTCCTGCTCCTGGCCACGCTGGCCTGCGGTGGCGACCCCGCTGCCCCACCCGAGCTCCCGCCGGTCGAGGCCCCTCCCCCCGCGCCCGACCCCGCGGCCGCGGCCCAGGCGGCCTGGACCGCCATCGTCGCGGCGGCCGGCACCGAGTCGGCCCCCCGCGCCCTGATGGACCACGTCGACCCCGAGGTGCTGGGTCTGCACTCGCCGTTGCAGGTGGCGCAGGCGCTGGACGGCTTCGTGCGCGACTGGGGGCGGCCGGCCCTGGGCGGCGGCGCGCCCGCGGCGGTCCGCACCGAGGGCGACCGGAGCTGGCTGCGCTGGCAGGGGGTGGACCCGGCCGGGCGGCCCGTCGCCGTGCACGTCGAGTCCCGCGGCGGGAAGCTGCTGCGCTTCGGCGTCGACCCGCAGCCCGACCGGGACCCGCCGGTGCTGGAGGCGCTGGAGGTGTCGACCGCGCGCATGGCCGGCGCGCCGCCGCGCGGGCTGTTCGTCGATCCCGCGACCGGCCAGGCGCTGGTCCTGCCCGAGGGCGCGGGCGAGGAGGGGCAGGCGCGGGTGATGGTCGAGCGGGTGACCGCCGCGGCGCCGCTGACCGACGAGGCGGCCTGGGCGGCCCTGGGGCCCGCGCTGGACGCGGCCCTGGCCTGCTACACCGACCGCCTGGCGGCGAAGCCCACCCTGGAAGGCACCCTCCAGCTCCAGGTGCTGCTCTCCGCCGAGGGCGCCGTCCGGCAGGTCGATCGGCAGGGCGACACCCTCGACCTGGCGCTGGACCGCTGCGTCCGCGCCGGCCTGTCGGCCCTCACGGTGGCCCCGCCGGGAGCGGACGTGTCCTTCCAGCTCCTGCTGCGCTTCTCGCCGCCGGAGCCACCCGGCGACCCCTCAGTCCCAGCGCCAGGTGGCCCCTGAGGCGTCGGTCGCCAGCACGGTGCCGCCCACGACCACGGGCACCGAGCTGACCCGCCCGTCCAGCTCCTGCTCCCACCACAGGGCGCCGTCCTCCATCCCCAGCATCGAGAGGGTGCCGTCGTTGGAGCCGACCAGCAGCACGCCGGCGTCGGGCACCAGGGTCGGCGAGGACAGGATCTTGGCGCCGGTGCCGTGGCTCCACAGCAGCCGATCCTGGTCGTCCTCGTACAGGGCGTCGGGGTCGGCGTCGATGGCGTACAGCACGCCGTCGTGGCTGCCGAACCAGGCGACCCCCTGGTGCACGCTGGGCGAGGACATGCTGTCCTGGGTGGCGGCGAAGGCGAAGCGCTCCTGCCCCGAGTCGACGTCGACGGCGTGCAGCTCGTGGTCCCAGGAGGTGATGTAGACCGTGTCGCCGTCGAGCGCCGCGGTCGACTTGATCTCGCCGTCCTCGCCCTGCCCGGCCCCCATCCAGACCTCCCAGACGGGCTCGCCCTCCAGGAAGTCGAAGGCGGCGAAGCGGCCGTTGTTGGCGCCGATGAACAGGTAGCCGCGGGTCGTGTCCACCGTCGCCGAGCTGTGAGGGTGGTCGCCCAGCCAGGGCGTCTCGTAGACGGTGCAGCCCTCCTCGGCGTCGAGCACGAAGACCTTGCCGTCGGGGTCGCCGTACTCGACGGCCATGAAGACCAGGCCGCCGTGCACGACGGGCGAGGCGCCGATGGACCCGCCCAGGTGGCGCTCCCACAGCAGGCTGCCGTCCTCCTCGTCCAGCGCGTACAGCCAGCCGTCGTAGGCGCCGATGAAGACGCGACCGTCGACGATGGCGGGCGTGCCGTGGATGCCGCGGTTCTCGTCGTCCTCGCGCTCCCGCTCCTCCTGGGCCGCCCGCGTCTCGAAGCTCCACAGCAGGCGCCCGTCGTCCAGGGAGAGCTTGCGCAGGTAGCCGTCGTCGATGCCGACGTAGACGGCGTCGCCCGCCACCGAGGGCGAGCCCTTGGACGCCGAGTAGTCGCCGATGGCGTAGGCCTCGCTCTTCCAGGTCAGGGACAGCCCGGCGCCGACGTGGCTGCCCTCGGGGGCCAGCCCCTGGTGGCCGGGCTCGAGCCGGTACTGGGCCCACTCGCCGGCGGCGGTGGAGGAGGCCGCCTGGAGCCAGGCCTCGGCGTCCAGCGTGCCCTCGGGGCAGGTGCGCGCGCAGGCCAGCAGGGCGAGGAGGGGCAGCATCGGGCCTCCGAGGGGGGGAAGCGACAGATAGCCGCTCCCGGGCCGGGCCGCGCCGGTGGCAAGCTGGAGGCGTGGATCCCGTGCCGACCAACGACGAGATCGCGGACGTCTTCGAGCAGGTGGCCACCCTGCTGCGGGCCCAGCTCGCCGACCCCTACCGGGTGCGCGCCTGGCAGCAGGGGGCCGACTTCGTGCGGGTCCACCCCCAGGCGATGGCCGACATCCTGGCGCAGGGCGGGATCAAGGCCCTGGTCGACCTGCCCCACATCGGCAAGAGCCTGGCCGCCGCCATCGACGAGCTGTGCCACCGCGGGCGCCTGGCCTTGCTGGAGCGGCTGGAGGGCAGCGTCTCGCCCGAGGACCTGTTCACGACGATCCCCGGCATCGGCGAGGAGCTGGCCCACGCGATCCACCAGCACCTGCACGTCGACACCCTGGAGGAGCTGGAGCTGGCGGCGCACGACGGGCGGCTGGCCGCGGTCCCGGGCATCGGGCCCCGCCGCGCCGCCGGCATCCGCGACCACCTGGACGCCCACCTCTCCCGCAGCGCCCGCCGCCGGGGGCGGCCCGCGCGCCCCCACCCCGACGGCGCCGACCGGCCCCCGGTGGAGCTGCTGCTGGAGCTGGACCGGCGCTACCGCGAGCAGGCCCGGGCGGGCAGCCTGCCGACGATGCGGCCCCGGCGCTTCAACCCCGAGGGCGCGTCCTGGCTGCCGGTCCTGCACGCCCACGAGCAGGGCTGGGACTTCACGCTGATGTTCAGCAACACCGCGCGGGCCCACCAGCTCGGCCGGACGCGGGACTGGGTCGTCGTCTACGCCTCCCGCGACGGGCACGAGGACCAGGGCACCGTCGTCACCGAGGTCCACGGCCCCCGGGCGGGGCGCCGGGTGGTCCGCGGTCGGGAGGAGGAGACGCCGGGCTGAACAGCGCCGCCTGGACGGATCCCATCTGGTCGACGACCCGCCGGCCCCAGGCGCGGAAGATCAGCCACGACACGACCGCGTTGCAGACCGCGTTCAGCGGCGCGATCCAGTCGGGCCGGACCACCGCCGCCGCGGCCGCCAGGGTGTAGGCCACCGCCGGCAGCGCCGCGATGCGGCCCACGCGCTCGATGAGCAGGGCGGCGACGGCGCCGAAGAGCAGGTCGTGGGTGATCGTGACCTGCTCGGGCGACAGGCCCAGGCCCCGGCCGATCCACAGGCTCACCACCAGGAAGAGCTGGACCACGACCAGCATGTGGGCGACCGTCCGGTTCAGCGAGGTGCGGCCCAGGCTGTCCCGGGCCCAGATCACCAGGCCGACCACGACGACCAGCATGATGCCGTGGGTCTGCAGCAGGCGCCGGTGGGTCAGGGGCAGGTCGAGGACCCACGCCAGCAGCGGGATGAAGGTCCAGCCGATGGTCACCAGGCTGAAGACGAAGACGCGGGTGCGCTGGCCCAGGGCCGGATCCTGGTCGGCGCGCAGGCGCTGCACCTCGGCCTCGGCGCGCGCCTGCGCGGCCTGCAGCGCGTCCCGCCTTGCCAGCAGCTCGGGCGGCGGGTCCTCGACCTCGGCCAGGTGCACCTGGGCCGCCCGCGGGTCGCCCTGGTCCAGCTCGAAGCGGGCCATGCGGATCAGCGCGCGGCGCAGGCAGGCGGCGGCCTCGCCGTGGTCGGGCCAGGCTTCGAGCGCCTGCTGGAAGCCGAAGCGGGTGGCGCCGAAGTGGCGGTAGACCTGCTGCCGATCGGGAGCCTCGGCCTCGAGATCGTGCTCCAGGGCCAGCAGCTGCAGCCCGGCCTGCCGGGCCAGGTTGTCGGCGGTGCGCTCCTCCAGGAAGGCCTGCAGCGCCAGGCGCAGGGCCTGCACCGACGGGAAGCGGTCCGCCGGGTCCCGGGCCATGGCCTGGCGGACGACGGCGGCCAGCCCGTGGGGCGTGCCCGGCGGCAGGTGGGCGCGGAACTCGGGCACGGCGCGCAGGGTCTCGGCGGCGTCGTCCCCCAGGTGGGGGCCGCGGCCGGTCAGCACCGTGTAGAGCAGGCCGCCCAGCAGGTAGACGTCGGTCCGCTCGGAGAGCGCGGCGCCGTCGCCTGAGAGCCCGTGAACGAAAGCTCCTTCGAAGCGGCTCTCCCCGTCCCCACCGGGTCGGTGAGGTTCTGGGCCTTCGGAGTCTCCTGGGCAAGTCTGTCTTGGGCAGGCTGTGAGGTGGTGGTGTGGCCGAGGTGGGGGGGCTGCGTGCTGGTTGGGGTCTCGTGGGAGCCCCGCCGTCAGCCTTGTGGCTCAGGCGGCAGCTCCGAGCGCTACGGTGGGGGCGATGGTCAGGGCACGTCGGAGGTTGTGGGCGAGTGCGTGCCAGAGAAGGACCGCCCGGGCCTTCAGTCGACCTCGCACGTTGAACTGCTTCAAGGCTCGGTTTCTGGCGATGGCGTTGACGCACTCGGCGGTGGCCGCCCGCAGGACGTAGGTGGCCTTTGCTTCGTCGGTGCCCATGCGGGTCCGCCATGCAGCCACGCCAGGGCCATCGCCGGGGAGGGGCTGGAAGGGGTCTCGCGACGGATCTCGCGGCTTCTGGACCGGAGCGATGACTGCGACGCCACGCCCCTCCACCCGCTCCAGGGCACCCAGGTTCACGAAGCCGTTGTCGACGAGGAACTCGCCGGGCAGCCTGCCGTAGGCCTTCTCGATCTGGTCGACCATCGGCTCCATCTGGGACTTGTCGCTGCCGACATCGGTGACATCGACACCCACGATGATCTGCGTCGCGACATCCGTGGCGAACTGACCGTTGAAGGCAGGGCGGAAGCCGCCGTCCCCCATCTTCATGACCCGAGCTTCCGGGTCGGTGATCGACACGCGCGGCGCGTTCTTCTTGTCCTCCTCGTCGGGGGCCAGCGGTTGGTCGGTTGCGCCGGCCTCGTGCCCCTGCGGCTCCGAGCCACCCTGGGGAGGGCTGTCGTCATCGTCGCCCACCACTGGCTGACGGCCGCGCTTCGCCATGGCCTTCTTGCCACGCCGGCGATGGACCGCTTCCACGTCCGCCATGCGCCGCTGGGCTTCGTCGAGGCGCCGTTCGAGGTCCTCGGCCGCCCGCAGCCGAGCGGCCATCTGGCGCGCCGTTGGTTCGGCCCCAGGCTCGTCTCCTCGCTCTCGGAGCTTCGCTACCTGTTCGCGCGCCAGCTTCTGCGCAGCCTCGATGGTCTTGCGCCGCTTGAACGACGCGGCCCCCGCACTGGCCCGCACCCGGATGCCGTCCTGCGCCACGCGAGCCATGTCGACGACCCCCGCGGCCAGGAGCGTGGCCACGCCGTCGACCAACAGCTTCTCCAGCAACGCCGTGTGGGCCACGCGGAAGTCCGACAGGGTGTGGTAGTTCACGCCAACCCCGCCGCAGAGCCAGCGATACGCGATGTGCTCCGTACACAGCCGATCCAGCGCCCGAGCGCTCCCTACGCCCTCCAGAGTCGCGAACAGCCACAACGCCATCAGCAGCGCAGGGTCGATCGCCGGGCGACCCGGATGGCTGCCGCGAGCCCGAACCTCTCCGACCAGCGGCGCGAGATCCATGCGCTGCACATACGCCCACACCGCCCTCGCGTTGTGGTCCGGAGGGAGCAGGCTGTCCAGGTCCGACGTCATCAGCCGAACGCTGCGCCGGTCCGGCTCCAGCAGCCGAGGGCGGCCGGTGGGCTCCGGACTGCTCGCAGCCGGCTCCGCGGAGGTTGGCACGGCCTCGGACGCCGCAGGAACGCCAGGGAAGAGAGTGAGGTTCGACATGACCTCTGATCCCCCGCCGAGGGCCGGCCGGCAAGCCCTCCCTTCAACTTTCCCCGTCAGCCGACGGGGATTCCTTCACGGGCTCTGAGGCCATCTCGGGCGCCATGTAGCGGGGCGTGCCCACCAGCCGCCGCTCGTGGCGGGCCAGGGGCAGGCGCACCGGGCCGTCCTCGCGCAGCCGCACGGCCAGGCCCCAGTCGAGCACCCACACCTCGCCGAAGCGGCCGATCATCACGTTGTCGGGCTTGAGATCGCGGTGCAGGATGCCCCGGCTGTGGGCGTACTCGAGCGCGTTGCAGACCGAGAGCAGCACGCCCAGGTGCCAGCCCGTCGGGTCGCGCACGCCGAAGGTGCGCTGCACGGCGTCGGGGTCGTCCAGGTACTCGCGCCAGGTGCGGCCCTGGATCCGGCGCATCACCAGGTGGGGATCACCCCGCTCGTCGACGGCAAGGCTGTGGACCGGCACCACGTTGGGGTGCTCCAGGGTCGAAGCGGCCCACGCCTCCAGCATCAGCGCCCGCCGCGCCGAGGCCGGACGCGCCGCCGGGTTCACCGACTTCACCGCCACCAGCCGGTCCAGGCTGCGCTGCTTGCCCAGGCGCACCACGCCCATGCCCCCCTCGCCCAGGGTCGAGAGGAGCTCGACCTCGCGCGAGAGCGGCGCCGCCACCTGGGCCAGCCCCGCCAGCGCCGCCTCCTCGCCCTCCTCCAGCGAGGCGGGGGTCGGGCGGATCGTCAGGTCGGCCCGCGTGCCGGCCGCGCCGGGGACGAGGGTGCCCAGCAGGTCGGGGATGGTGACCGCGGTGGTGGGCTCGGCCGCGCTCGCCGCCGGGTCGGGCGAGAGGGCAGCAGCGCGGCCAGTGGCGTCGGGGTCGGCCATGGCCCGCGAGGGTAGCGCGGCCGCGAGCGCGGCGGCGAGGAGGGGGGTCCCGCGAGGCGCGGGCCCGGCGCGATAGGTGCCGCCGTGATCCTCGCCCTGTGGTCGCTCTCCCGCCCGCGGATGCTGCCCTTCGTGCTGCTGCTGCCCTTGCTGGGCGCCGGCTGGGCCCACTGGGAGCACCGGCTGGACCTGGTCGGCGTGCCGCGCCTGGGCGCGGTGCTGGTGGCGTGGACCCTGCTGCACGCCGGGACCCTGTGGTGGAACGCCGCCCTGGACCGGGACGGCGCCGACGTGCTCTTCGGGCGCGCCGCGCCGGTGCCCGCGACGACCGCGCGCGCCGGGGTCGGGGCCCTGCTGCTGGCCGTGGGCCTGGCCGCCATGGCGGGTCCCCTCGCCGCCGCCGCCGCCGGGGGCGCCGCCCTGCTCTCCCTGCTCTACAGCCACCCCGCCACCGCCTGGAAGGGTCACCCCCTGGCCGGCCCCCTGGTCAACGCCGCCGGCTACGGCCTGCTCTCGCCCCTGGCCGGCTGGGCCACCGTCCAGGTGCCGGCCACGCCCGTGGCCCTGTCCGCCTGGCCCCTGCTGGCCGTGGGGTTGCTGGCGCCCACCTTCGCCGCCCAGGCCTTCCAGGGCCCCGAGGACGCCGCCCGCGGCTACCGCACCCTGGTCGTCACCCACGGCCCCGCCGCCTGCCTGCGCGCCGCCCGCGCCAGCCTGCTCCTCGCCCTGGCCTGGGGCTGCGGCCTGGCCGCCCTGGGCCCCGTCCCCCGCCTGTGCCTGCTGGGGGCGCCCGCCTGGCTGCTGGTCGTGCGGGGGCTCGCCCGGCGGGGCCGCGAGGCCAGCGTGGGCCCGGGCGTCGCCCAGGTGCTGGTCCTGCGCATGGTCGCCGCCACGGCCTTCACCGTCCTGCTGGCCTGGCTGGACCTGGTGTGGCTGGCTCCGGCGCGCGCGGGGCAGGCGCCAGGAGGGTAGGCGCACCCATGCGCACCATCGACCTGGCGTCCTGGCCCCGCCGCCCGCAGTACGAGCTGTACCGCGCCTGCGCCGACCCCTTCTACGAGCTGACCGTCCGGGTGTCCGCCCCCGCCGTGGTCGAGGCCAGCCGCCAGGCCGGCTGGTCGGTCTTCGCCGTCGTGCTGGCCGCCCTGACCCACGCGATCCAGCGCTGCGAGCCCCTGCGCACCCGCCAGCGGGGCGAGGAGGTGGTCGTGCACGACCGGATCCACCCGAGCTGGGTCGTGCTCGGCGAGGGAGGGCGCATGTCCTTCGCCCGCGGCCAGGCGCACGACGAGCTGCGCGACCAGCTCGTCGCCATCGAGCAGACCACCGCCGCCGCCCGCGCCACGCCGTCGCTGGGCGAGCCCCACGGCCGCGACGACCTTTTCTACGCCAGCAGCCTGGCGCCGCTGGACCTGGTCTCGGTGCGCCCCGAGCGCAGCGGGCTGCGAGAGGACTGCGTGCCCCGCTTCTTCTGGGGCCGGGTGGTCGAGGGTCGGCTCCACCTGACCATCAGCGCCCACCACGCCTTCGTCGACGGCATGCACCTGGTCGGCCTGGTCGCCGACCTGGAGGAGGCCCTGCGCCGCCCGCTCCCCGCCCGGCCCGGCTGACCCCGCGGCGCCCAGCCTGCCGGAGCTGCCGCGAGGGGGGGTCGGGGGGACGGGGGTCAGGACTTGCCACTTGCCCCTTCGATCTTGCGCGGTCCGGGTTTCAGTCGGGTCACCGCCGGGCTCCGTCATCTTCGCGAGGCGGCGCCCGGCAGCTCGTCAGCGATGGGGGCCTCCAGCCGCCAGCACCGCTCAACGCGAGACGGTTCTCTTGTGGCAAGGGGCAAGTCCTGACCCCGAGCCCGTCTTAAGGGCAAGTGGCAAGTCCTGACCCCGGATCCGGATCGGGAACATCTCTGCGGTGGGCCTCCCTCCGCCCGGGCTGGCGGGGCGCCACGGCTCGCCACGTCCGCTGCGGGCCCCTACCCTCCGCCCCCGGCCTGCCGGAGCTGGTCGCAGGTCGCGGGGACCGATCCCGGCGGCACCAGGCCGTAGAGCTGGTCCAGCCGCGCCGGGACGCTGTCGGCGGTGCAGGTGTCCAGCTCGAAGTGCCACAGGCCGCCCAGGCCGCCCGCCCCGCCCCGCGCGGCGTCTACGGTTCGCTCCAGCTCGGCCTGCCAGTAGCTGCGCAGCAGGTCCATGTGCGCGCGCACCGGGTCGGGAAGGGCGGTCGGCGGCACCAACCCCTCGATCACCTGGCCGCTCTGCCCGCAGGCGGCTGCGATGCGGGCCGGCTCCGACTCCCACGTCTCCGCCCGCAACAGCGCCAGGCAGGGGTCCAGCGCCTCGCACTGCAGGCGCTCGGCCCAGGCCCGGTAGTGCTCGCGCTGCGCCTCGGGAGAAGCCGGGACCTCGTTCAAGACGCTCGGCTCCAGCGCGGGCAGCAGGGCGAGCCGCGCCGTCCAGTACAGCCGCACTGCGGCCGAGAGCAGGCCCACGACGACCAGCACCACCACGCCACCACGCCAGCGGTTCATCACGGGCTCCTCGCCGACAGCCTACGCCGGAGGAGGAGCGGCTCTTGCCTGCGCCCTTGGGCAGCGTGGGGCGTACACTGGTCGTCCGGAGGAGCCCCTGCGCGCCCGCGACGCCCTGCTCGACGCCATGCTCCCCGGCGGCACCGGGGGCCTGCCGGGCCTCGACGCGCAGCCCGCCACGCGCCGCCGCGCCTTCTGGGCCCGCTTCGACGACGTGGCCCCCTGGACGCTGCGGCTGGCCCTGGCCCTCGCCGCGGGCAGCGTCGTCCACCTGGGCCCCTGGCTGACCGGCGCCGGGCGGAGCTGGGCGGGTCTGGACGCCGAGCAGCGCGACCGGGTGCTGCAGCGGGTCGGCGCCACGGAGCCCGGCGCGGCCATCCTCGACCTCGCCCGCCTGGTCGCCTGCATGTGCTGGTTCGACCAGGACGAGGTCCAGGACCACCTGCGCGGCGGGGCCCCGCCGTGACCTGGCTCTCGGGCGGCGACCTGGCCCGTCCCACGACGATGTCCTGCGACGTCGCTGTCGTCGGCAGCGGGCCCGCCGGCGCCACCGTCGCCCGCGCCCTGGCCAGCGCCGGCCTGCGGGTGCTGGTGCTGGAGGCCGGCCCGCGCGTGCTGCCCGCGCAGTTCGAGCGCAGCGCCTTCGGGTCGATGGCCGCCACCTACCGGGGCCTGGGGGCCACGGCCGCGCTGGGCGCCGCCCCCACCCCCCTGGTCCAGGGCCGGATGGTCGGCGGCAGCTCGCCCGTCAACGGCGCCATCTGCTGGCGGCTGCCGCGCGACGTGTACGACGAGTGGTGCGGGCAGGACGATGCCGTCGCCCATGGCCTACCGTGGCCGGCGCTGGAGGCCGCCACCGACGAGATCGAGGCCCGCCTGGGCGTCGCCCCCACCGACCCGGCCGTCGCCGGGCCCAAGAACCTGCTGATGGCCCGCGGCGCCGAGGCCCTGGGCCTGGAGCACCGGCCGATCCGCCGCAACGTGCGCGACTGCCGGGGCCTGGGCCGCTGCATGCAGGGCTGCCCCGAGGGCCACAAGCAGTCGGTCGATCTCACGCTGCTGGGAGACGCCGTGCAGCACGGCGCAACGGTGCTCAGCGACGCCGAGGTGGTCGAGCTGACCGTCTCCCGCGGCCGCGCGCGGGGCCTGCAGGCCCGGACGATGGGCGGCGCCCGGCTCACCGTCCAGGCCGGCCACGCGGTGGTCCTGGCTGCCAGCGCCGTCCAGACCCCGGCCCTGCTGCTGCGCAGCGGCCTGCGCCAGGGGCCCGTCGGCCACGGCTTCCAGGGCCACCCCGGCGTGTCGATGGCCGGCCGCTTCCTCGAGCCCGTGCGCATGTGGGAGGGCGCGACCCAGGGCCACGAGGTCATCGGCCTGCGCCACGAGGGGCTGAAGTTCGAGGCGCTGGGCTTCGACCTCACCATCCTGGCCGCCCGCCTGCCCGGCTGGGGCCGGGCCTTCGCCGATCGCCTGCCCGAGCTGCCCCACTGGGTCGAGTGGGGCGTCGCCGTGCGCTCCCGCACCCGCGGCCGGGTGTTCAGCGTGCTGGGGCGGACCGTCGTGCGCTGGAGCCCCTCGCCCCGGGATCTTGCACAGTACCGCCGCGGCCTGCGCGTGCTGGGCGAGCTGATGCTGGCCGCCGGCGCCGTCGAGGTGGCCCCCGGCGTGCGCGGCGCCCCCCCGCTGCTGCGCGACCTGGCCGGTCTGCGCGCCCTGGAGCAGGACGGTCCCCGCGGCGCCGCCGCCTACCCCGCCGTCATCACCCACATGTTCGGCACCTGCCGCCTGGGCCGCGACCCGCGCCGCAGCGTCGTGCGCCCCGACCTGCGCCACCACCACGTCGACGGACTGTACGTCGCCGACTCCAGCGTCTTCCCCACCAACCTGGGCGTGAACCCCCAGGTGCCCATCATGGCCGTCGCCGCCCTCTGCGCCCGCCACGTCCAGGGCCTCTCCCCCCTCCAAAGCCCCCCGGTCCCGCCATGCGCCCCGCCCACCTGAGCTTCCGCGACCTGCTGCAGCTGGACGGTCGCGCCCTGCACGAGATCATCGACCGCGGCCACCCGCTGGACCCCGCCGCCATCGCCGGCCACCAGTACCAGGGCGTCGACCTCAGCCTGCCGCCGCTGGTGAACAAGCTGCTCTGGAAGACCTTCCGCAAGTGCTTCCTGGCCGACCCCGACACGGGCGTCGTGCGCGGCTGGAACGTGCGCATGGAGCAGCACGGCGTCGACGGCCCCGCCATCCCGATGAAGACCCGCGACGGCCAGCCCCGGACCTTCGCCCACTACGAGCTGCGCTCCGCCGCGGGTCTGCGCTTCCCCCGCGGCTGGAGGGGCGGGCACTACCTGGACTACGGCGTCCCGGGCAACCCCTTCGGCGAGAACCTGGGCTACACGCCCCTGGTCGCCGTGAACGAGGGCGAGATGGACCTGCTGCTGGGCTGGGAGGTCTTCAAGCTCGGCAGCGTCTTCCTGCCCCTGCCCGACTACTGGCTGTTGCGGCGCGAGGGGCCCCTGGAGCACATCGCCCCGCGCCGGGCCTGATCCTCTCAGCCCTTCGACGGGGCCCGCGACCGCTTCGCCTTGCCCTCCCCGATCTCGGCGGCGCGGGCCTGCCCGACCGCCAGGATCAGCTCCAGCGGCAGGGGCGCGTCCAGCGGGAAGCGCAGGGTCGCCTTGCCCGACAGGTGGGGCGCCAGGCGCTCGCCCAGCGCCGCCTGGACGCCGGCCGTGACCGGGTAGACCCCGACGTGGCGGGCGTAGCCGGCGAAGTACAGCGCGACGACGCCGCGCCAGCGCAGGCAGGGGATCTGGTAGCTGATGCCCTCCTCGGCGCCGGGGAAGGCCTGGTGCAGCGTCGCTCGCACCTGCTCCAGGGCGCCCAGCGCCTCGGGCGACAGCGCGTCGAGGTACTGCTGCACCGACTGGAAGTCCGGACGGCTCATGGGGTCTCCGGGGCGGAGGGCGGCAGGGGGACCTGCGAGGGGGGGACCTGCGAGGGGGCGGCGTGGGCGGCCAGCCAGGCGTCCACCCGCGCCTGGGCGTTCGCCCGGATGTCCACGTAGAAGAGCTGGAACTCGACCGGGTGGTAGTTCTGTGGGCCCATCAACCACAACAGCACGCGGCTGGGCAGGTCCCGCTCCAGGTCGCCCAGCTCGGTCACCCGCAGCAGCCCGTCGACGCACTGCGCGTCGGCGAAGGCCGGCAGCCGCCGCGGCGTCGGCGTGTCGAAGAACACGGCGCCGCCGTGGGCGCCGGCCGGCGCGTGGGCCCCGGGGTCGCCCCACGACAGCGGGTTCACGCAGGCGCGGTCCTTCAGCGTGTCCGGGTCGAGGGCGTCGAGCTCCAGCCCACCGCCCTGGTAGCGCGGCCCTCGCGCGTTGAAGGCCACCAGGCAGCCCAGGTCGTCGGCCGCGGCGCAGACCGGAAGCCCCCCCACGTCGTCCACGCCGATGCGCCCGCCGATCAGGAAGGTGGCGACCAGCCGGTCCTGCAGGGGCGTGCCGACGATGCGCTCCCGCACCAGCCGCGCGCCGAGCATGGCGCCCTGGCTGTGGCCGACCACCAGGAAGGGCCGGTCCCCCACCTGGGCCAGGAAGGCGTCGAAGGCCGCGGACACGTCGGCGAAGGCGATGTCGCGGGCGGCCCGACCGCGGTCGTCGGGGTGGGTGAAGGCCCGGCCGTGGGCCTGGCGGTAGCGCGGCGCCCACACCGCGCAGCAGCCGTTGAAGGCGCTGGCCTGGATCTTCGTGCCCCCGTCCTCGGTCGCCAGGTTCACCGCCGGGTCGTCCAGGGGCCCGTTCCAGGCCTGGCCCAGCCAGGTCGTCGGGTGCAGGTAGAAGACGGCGGCGGGGGCCGAGGCCGGGTCGATGGCCGGCAGCTCGGGCAGGGCCAGGTCGGCCCCGTCGACGGTGTCCGGGCGGGCCGCCCAGGCTGCCGCCTGGTCGTAGTCGGGGGGCGGCGGCGCCGCGTCGACCGAGAACGGTCCGGGGTCCATGGCGTCCATCAGCCACTGGTCGACGGTCGCCAGGCGCCGGCCCACGGCGAACAGGGTCAAGGCACCCAGCCCCACCAGGGCGACGACGGCGGTGCGCGGCAGGCGGTCGGGGGACGCATCCATGCGCCCACGTACCTCGGCGGAACCCGGCCAGCCGACCGGCCCGCGCTCACCAGCTCCCGCCGGGCCCGCCGTAGGCCCCCATGTCGTTGGTGCTGCCGTCCACGTCCACCATCGAGGCGTCGGGGCTGCCCGCGTCGATGCACGGCGAGACCGACGACAGGTGGAAGTCGTCGTCCGTCCAGTCGTCGTTGCCGGTGACGGTGACGAAGCGCGGGTCCTTGTTCATGTTCCCGTCGGTGCCCGTCAGATCGGGCACGCCGGCGTAGTTGATCACGCTCCCGTGCACGTTGTTGTACTCGGCGATCAGGTAGCCGCTGGAGTCGGCCATGATGCCCTCGGGGCTGTTGGCCGACACGATGGAGTTGATGAGCCGCAGCGTGCTCGATCCGGCCAGGTACAGACCCGCGCCGGTGCCGGCGGTGCCCATCGCGACGGTGGCGTTCGTGATGCTGGCCACGCTGTCGGCCAGCAGCACGTTGCCCCCCTCGTCGGACGCGGTGTTCCAGGCCACCAGGAGGTTCGTCGCGATGGTCGACCCTCCGTCCAGCATGATTCCGCCACCGTCGGTGGCGTCATTGTCCAGGACGTCGACCTGCTCGAAGACGATGGTGGAGCTCTCGTCGATGTAGATGCCGCCGCCCTGGTCGGCGAAGTTGTTGGCGACGCGCACCCCCGACAGCGTCGCGTAGCTGTCCACGAAGCAGGCCCCGCCGCCGTAGGAATAGGTGTAGTACTCGTCGTTGCCCGACGCCAGGTAGGCGGCCTCGGCCAGGGTGTTGTCTCGGATCACCACGTCCTCGATCGTCGGATCCGAGCCCTCGACGTAGATGCCTCCCCCGCACCAGGTGGAAAAGTAGTCCGTACAGGTCGACGAGCTGGAGCAGGCGGTCGACTCGCTGGTCTCCTCCAGGTCGCCCGCGCCGCCGCTGAGCGTGAAGCCGCTCAGGATCGAGGCCGCGGTCTCGGCCGAGTCGAAGCGCACAGCAGGCCCCGACAGGCCCGTCGCGTCGATGGTGGTCGCGTCCTTGCCCTCGGTGCTGCGCAGGGTGATCGCCTTGCCGCCGAAGTCGACGCTCTCGTTGTAGGTGCCCGGCAGGACGATCACGCACAGGTTGGAGGCGTCCACCGCCGCCTGGATGGTGTCGAAGGGGGCGGTGAGGCTGCCGTCGCCGGTGGGCAGGCCCGCCAGGATGTCGGCGACGACGGGCTCGTTGCGGTCGGTGTCGTCGCAGTCGAGCTCGTTGTCGGCCCCCTCGCAGGAGGAGGCGGAGGTGCCCGGCGCGCCGAAGCCGTCGCCGTCATTGTCCTCGGCCAGGGCGGAGGCGTCGATGGCGTCGTCGTCCATCAGGCCGTTGCAGTCGTCGTCGACGTCGTTGCAGATCTCGTCGGCGGCCGGGGAGATCGCGGCGTCCTGGTCGTTGCAGTCGCCGCCGGTGAAGACCCAGCCGTCCTCCTCGAAGCAGCCGTCCTGGGTGATCTCCGGGTCGCCGTAGCCGTCCCCGTCGTCGTCCAGGAACAGGCCGCGCAGGACCTCCTCGTCCACCTCCTCGTCGCAGTCGTTGTCGACCTCGTCGCAGACCTCGGGGTTGCCGGGGAAGCGCGTGGCGTCGCGATCGTCGCAGTCGTCGGCGACCGCGGCGTAGCCCAGCGGCTCGGTGCAGGCGAAGGTCGTCACGTTGGTGGTGCCGTGCTCGTCGCCGTCGATGTCCTGGTACCAGGTCGCGCCGCCCGCCGCGTCCTCGTCCACCTGTCCGTCGCAGTCGTTGTCGACCTCGTCGCAGAGCTCGGGCGCGCCGGGGAAGCTGTTCGGGTCCTGGTCGTCGCAGTCCTCGTCGGCGCCGTACCGGTCCCCGTCGGCGTCGGTCGCGTCGCCGTCGCCGCCGTCTCCGTCCCCGTCGCCCTTTCCGTTGCAGGCGAAGCCGGTGAGGGCGAGCAGGAGCGCGGTGGCCAGGAGGTGGGGGGAGGATGAGCGTGGCGCCATGTCTCGGCTCCGGCTGGGGACGACGGTGCGGAGTCGAGCGTAGCCACGCGCCCGACCGGGTCCGGTATTGTAGAGGGCGCGCGGCAGAACCACCACCACCCGGCGCTGCTCTCATGGCCCGTCCTCCCGTCGTGCTCTGCGCGCCCGACAAGCTTGCCGGCTCGGCGAGCGCCCGGCAGGCCGCCGCCGCCATCGCTCGCGGCGTACGCGCGGCCGGCCTCGACGCGGTGGAGCTCCCCGTCGCCGATGGGGGACCGGGGACGATCGAGGCGTTGGACCTTCCGTCCGGCGCGGTGGTGCGGTGCCGCGGCCCGCTGGGTCGACGGGTCGCGGCCCGGCTGGCCCCGCTGGCCGACGACACCGTGCTGATCGAGAGCGCCGACGCCTGCGGCCTTCACCTGGATGCCCGCCGGGCCCCGATGGCGGCCGACAGCCGCGGCCTGGGTGCGCTGCTCGCCGCGGCGCTCGAAGGCGCGCACCGGGTCGTGGTGGCCCTGGGGGGCACCGCCACGGCGGACGGTGGCGCGGGCCTGGCCGCGGCCCTCGGCGTCGTGCTGCTGGACGCGCGGGGGCGCCGCGTGCCCGCCCACCCGGCCGGGCTGCTGCGCCTGGCGCGGGTGGAGCTGCCCGACCTCGCGCCCTGGCAGGGCCGGGTCGAGGCCTGGTGCGACGTCCTGGTGCCGCTGCTGCCCGAGTCCCCGACCGCAGCGCCCGCCGGGCCGCCGAAGGGGAGCGGGCTGTCCTTCTTGCGGCAGAAGGGCGCAGAGGACGAGGCGGCGGTGGCGCAGGCCTGGCGCCGGTGGATCGCGGCGCTGGGCGCGGCCGGCCTTCCGGTGGCCCCCGACGCTCCGGGCGCCGGCGCCGCGGGCGGCCTGGGCCTGGCGCTGGCCAGCCTGCTGGGCGCGCCGCTGCGCGCCGGCGCCGACGCGGTGCTCGACGCGCTGCGCTTCGAGGCGCGGCTGCGCGAGGTCGACCACGTGATCACCGCCGAAGGCCGCTTCGACGCCCAGAGCCTGGCCGGCAAGGCGCCCGGGCGCGTGACCGCGCGCGCCACCGCCGCGGGCGTCCCGGTCACCGTGCTCGCCGGCTCCTTCGAGCCCGGCGTGGCCGGCGCCCTGGGGCCCGAGGTAGGCTGGGTCGAGGTCGGAGACCCCGCCCTGCCGCTCGCCGAACAACTCCGCCAGGGACCCGCGCGGCTCCAGGCCGCCGCACAGGTCGTCGCCCGCACCGTTCGACGCAGGGACGGAGCCGTCTTCCGCCCTCTCCGGAGCCCCCCGTGACCCACGCCCTCGCCCTCGCCCTCGCCCTCGCCAGTCCCGTCCATGCGCAGGCCCGCGTCCAGGTGAGCTACGAGATCATCGTCGCCCAGGTCGGCAAGCGCGACGAGACCTGGCAGGACCTGTCCCGGAAGTTCCAGGCCCTGGACGGGGACCAGGCCGAGGCCATGCAGGCCGCGCTGGCCCGCGACAACGTCCGGGTGGTCTCGCGCCCGATGCTGACGGCGCTCTCGACCCAGGAGGCCTTCGTCGAGCAGCGCAGCGGCGACGAGTTCCTGCGCGCGACGCTCTCCAGCGTGCCGACCATGGATGGCTACGACGTGGACGCCACGCTGGAGCTGGACGTCGTCAAGGGCCCCATCACCTGGGACGCCGTCGTGCCGGTGGCCGAGGACGACCTGGCCGTCCTGGCGGTCCGCCCCAAGAAGAACCTGGTCGTGCTGATCCGGATGCGGCGCTCCGGCGCGCGCTGAGGGCCGCTCCGCTCAGGCGGGGCGCCCGTAGTGCCAGCCCTGCCCCAGGTGGAAGCCCAGGTCGGCGCACAGGGCCGCCTCGTCCTCCGTCTCCACGCCCTCCGCCAGCGCCTCGATGCCCAGCTCGCGGGTCATGCGGACCAGCGCCTGCACGAGCTGGCGCCGGGCCGGCGGCGCCTGGGGCAGCCCGGCCACCAGCGAGCGGTCGAACTTGAGCACCGCGGGGGGGGCCTCGACCAGCTCCAGCAGGCGCGCCTGTCCGGCGCCGAAGTCGTCGTAGGCCAGCCCGACCCCTCGCTCGGCCAGGCTCTGCGCGAGCGCGCGCATCCGGGGCAGGTCGGTGACGGCGCGCTCGTGGATCTCCAGCACCAGCCGCACGGCAGGCGCCCGCTCCCGCAGCAGGTCGAGCGAGGCCAGCAGCTCGGGGGTGGCCGTCTCCTCGGGGTGCGTGTTGACGAACAGGACGGGAGAGAGGGCCGGCAGGTCGGTCGCCCGCGCGACGGCCACCTCGCGCAGGGCGCGCGAGAGGGCCGCGGCCGACGAGAGGGTGGCCGCCATCCGGAACAGCTCGCCGACGGACTGGGGGACCCCGGGGTGGTCGGCGCGCCCGAGCGCCTCCCAGGCGGCGACCGGCAGGCCGGGCACGTCCAGCCGCACGATGGGCTGGAAGCGGACCGAGAGCGCGCGCCGGGCCAGCATCTCGTGGAAGGCGGAGGCGTTGGGGAAGTAGCGCAGCGGCAGCTCGTCCTGGGCCACCGAGCGGGTGACGGTGGGGCGGTCCAGCGCCAGCTCGGGCGCGTACACGACCCGCAGCTCCGCGGTGGCGAAGTGCAGCACGTCGCCGTCGGAGAGCTCCGTGTCGCCCTCGATGCGGCGGCGGTTGACGAAGGTGCCGTTGGTGCTGCCCAGGTCGCGCAGCAGCAGGCGCCCCTGGTCCCAGGTCAGGACGGCGTGCCGGCCCGAGACCTCGTCCAGCGCCAGCCGCAGCTCCATGTCGGGCGCGCGCCCGACGCGGAAGGGGCTGACGTGCAGCGGCACGCGCACCACCCGGTCGGTCGCGTCGAGGTAGCCCTCGAGCAGCCACTCCTGCAGGCCGGGCGGGGGCGGCCCGGGCATGGATCCTCCTGGGTGAGTCCGCACGGTAGGCCCGTCCCGACCGGCCTGCAAGCGCGCGGGGGCCGCAGGAAGGGGCCGCCGGCGGGCGGGGCACTCCGCGAGGCGCTCAGCCCCACACGGCGCGGGCCGCGCGCTCGGCCGGCCACGGCGTCCCACGGTTGCCCGGGATGTCCCGCCCCTGCGGATCGGTGACGAAGTTGCCCACGTCGTGGAAGGCCCGCTCGGCGGCGGTGGCCTCGTCTCCGCCCCGCAGCGGTCGCAGCTCCGCGCCCAGGCGCACGGCGCACACCTCGTGGGGGGCCGGGCGCAGGTCGACCAGCGCGCCCTTGCGGGCCGCGCTCATGAGCTGCTCCTCGTTGCCGATGGGGTCGGCGACGGTCTTGGCCTTCAGCGTCCAGACCAGCAGCGAGGTCGGGTCGCGGTGGGGGAAGCGCACCGCGAGCAGGTCCTGCATGCCGTAGAACTGCTTGCCGATGTCGTTCTGGTTCACCGGCCCGGCCATCAGGCACAGCCCCCCCAGCAGGTCGCAGCCCTCGGGGATCTGCGTGGCGCCGGCCAGCTCGGCGACCAGGCCGCTGCGGGCGGCGGCGGCGCCGAAGGCGCGCACGGCGTGCTCCCAGGACAGGCCGGCCTGCTCGCACTCCGGGCGGGACAGCCCGCCGATGTAGATGCGCTGGCCCGCCAGCGCGAAGGCCTTCTTGCCACGCATCGCGTTGCGCGAGAGGGCCCGGCCGGTCGGCAGGTCGGCCCACAGGGGGATGTTGGACACGACCCGGTCGGTGACGGCCTCCAGCTCGCGGCGGATGCTGCGCAGGCGCTCCTTGCCCCCCTCGGTCAGCACGTCCACCCGGTCGAGGATCAAGAGCGCCTTGGCCTGGTCGCGCGGCACGCCGGTCCAGTGGGCGAAGGCGTTGTAGCCGGCGCGCCCGGCCATGCGCGCCAGCTCCTCGGGCACGTCCATGTCCTGCCGGTGCTGGTAGGGCGCCGGCGCCTTCTCCTCCTGGTTCACGCCCGGCTGGATGCGCTCGCTGCGGAAGGCCAGCAGGTTGGCGGCGATGCGGCGGCAGACGGCGCGGTCCAGCGGCACGGGCTCGGCCGGGCCGACCTGGGCGACCAGCGCGAGCTGCCAGCCCTCGGCGCGCTCGGCGCGGGTCAGGCCGGCCAGCTCCTCCAGCGCCGCCAGCGCCTTCCGGTTCTCCCGCTGGCGCGCGGGCCCGCTCATCGGCGCCATGAAGACCTGGGCGCGGCGGTGCCCGTCGCTGGCCAGGACCGCCGCCCGCTCCAGCGCGTCGGCCAGGATGCCCACGTGCAGGTGCTGGAGGTAGCCGATGGTCGGGATGTCGTCCTGGTGCTGGAAGCGCTTGCGCCAGGCGCGCACGCCGACGGTCACCAGGCTGGCCAGGGGCGCGTGGCCGATGAAGGTGAGCAGCATGGTGAAGGGCGTGCGGTAGGGTCGCGACAGCACGAGGTGGGTGTGGGTGGCGCGATCCAGGACCGGAGCCTCCAGGTGGTGGAGCTCCCGCAGCAGCGCAGCCGCCCGGGCGGAGTCCTCGGGGCCCAGGGTGACCTGTCGGTGGCCCCGGTAGTTGGTGCTCTGCCGCGCGGACAGCACGCCCAGGGCGCACTCCTCGAACAGCTCCTGCTCGGTCGGGCCGCGGCCGGGGTGGAAGGCGACGGGGCGGGCGAGGGAGAGCAGGTCCATCGCCTGCTGCGCCTCCTCGGCCGTCAGCGAGACCCGGGTCCGGTAGCCGACGGGGCTGCCCGACTCCAGCCGCTCGGGCAGGTGGTAGCGGTCCCGCTTCTCGCCCTCGGCGGCGAAGCGGGCCTGCCGACCGACGCGCTGGTCGGGCGGCGGAGGGGCGAGGGGCACGAAGTGCACGGGCTTCTGCCGGAGATCGGTCACGCGGGGCTCCCTGGGGGTCGCGCCCGGCTAATCCCCTCGGGACCCCGATCGCTGCAACAGGTGGGCGACATCGACGCGCTCCGCGGCTCCATGCGCGGCGCCGTCCGCCGGTTTCTGCCGGTGTGGGGGCCGGAGCGATGATCCGCAGACCGCCCGCCGGCCACGTCGAGGCCGTGGTTCCCGTGGAGGCTGCCGTGGCGCTTGTGGACGTCGCCGGAGACACCGTCGAGGAGATCGGCCGGAGACGGCCCGCGGGCAGGGCGGCGGCCCTGTTGTGCCTGGTGGTCGGGGCCTCCCCCGCCCTGGGCGCCCGCCCGCCGCAGGCCCCCGCGGAGACCGCCGCCGCGCCCACCTTCGTCGAGGTGCTCGCCCACCAGGGCCTGGCCTACCCCGCGCCCTCCTTCGGCTGCGCGGTGCACGACGGCGACCGCGACGGGCTGCCCGACGTCTTCCTGGGCAGCCACGGCGGCCAGCCCCGCGTGCTGTGGGGCAGGGGCGAGGGACGCTTCCAGCCCGAGCAGCCGGGACCGACCCGGAGCGAGCCCTACGACGGGCACGGCGCGGCCTGGGCGGACCTGGGAGGCGGCGGCGGGCGGGCGCTGCTGCACCTGGTCGGCGCCGAGGGGGGCATGGGCAAGGGACCCAACCGCCTGCTGGTCTGGCCCGAAGACCGGGCGCGCGACCGGGCCGGCGAGGTCGGCCTGGCGCTGGGGACCGCCCGCGGCCGCACGCCGCTGTGGCTGGACTGGGACCAGGACGGCGACCTGGACGTCGTGGTGGTCAACGACGAGCGCAAGGACGCGCCGACGGTCGTGATGCTCCAGGGCGAGGACGGGCGCTTCACGCGGGCGGCCGGCGGCCCCCAGCTCGTCGCGCCGCTGGAGTTCGCCCTGCTGGCCGACTGGACCGGCGACGGCGTGCTGGACGTGGGCTTCGTCGGGCCCGACCTGGCGGCGGCCGTCTACGACCTCGGCGTCGTGCCCCCCCGCCCGGCCTCGCCCGCCCTGCCCGAGCTGCACAACGTGGTCGACGTCGTGCCCGGTGACTTCGACGGCGACCTGCGCACCGACCTGTACGTGGTGCGCCGTCCCTGGGGCGAGACGGCCGTGGCGCGCGTCGATCCCCAGACCGTCCGCACCCACTGGCGGTGTCGGGAGCAGCCGATCTCGGTCCGGCTCAAGGCGCCGGGGCCGCTGTCGGTGGCCGTGCTCCCCTGGAGCGGCCCATGGACCGTCCAGGCCGGTCGCGAGTCGCTGGCGCCGGCTCCGGACGGCCGCTTCCACCTCGACCCGAGCGCCGCGGCGCAGCCCTCCTCCCCGTCGGGCGACCCGGCGCGCGTGCTCCAGGCGGGCTGGGACCCGGCGAGCCGGACCTGGACCCTGCAGACCACCTGCGCGGAGCCGGTGGAGGTCATGCTCGACCTGCGGGTCGAGACCGGCACCATCTCCGAGCCGGTGCTGCACGGCGCCGAGGTCACGGAGGGGCTGAGCCCCGGGCCCTACCGCGACCGGCTGCTGCGCGGCACCCGCGACGGCTTCGCGCTCGACGAGCGCAGCCCCACGCCGGAGGGCAGCCAGTGCGTCTCCGCCGCCGCCGCGGACTTCGACAACGACATGGACCTCGACATCTTCCTGGTCTGCAGCGGCACCGTGCAGAACCTGCCGGACCGCCTGCTGCGCAACCGCGGGGACGGGACCTTCGACGAGGTCCCGCTGGCCGGCGGCGCGGCGGGCCCCTCCCAGGGGCTGGGCGACGCCGTCTGCGCCGGCGACCTGGACGTGGACGGCCACGTCGACCTGGTGGTGACCAACGGCCGCCCCCACGTCGACGGCCCCGACCAGGTCTTCCTCAACCAGGCCGCTGGCAACCACTGGCTGCAGCTCGACCTGGTCGGCACCCGGAGCAACGCCGAGGGGCTGGGCGCGCGCGTCGTCGTCCGGACGGGACGGCAGAGCCAGCTCCGCGAGCAGGGCGGCGGCATGCACCGGCGGGCCCAGGACCTGCCACGCCTGCACTTCGGGCTGGGCCCCCACGACAAGGCCAGCCGCGTCGAGATCACCTGGCCCGACGGCACGCTGCAGGTGCTCAAGGACGTGCCCGCCGACCAGGTGCTGCGGGTGGTCCAACCCCCGCCGCAGCGCCTGACCGAGGTCGGCGGCTGAGGGCCCGGAGACCTACCCGTGCGAGCCCTTCTTGGGCCGCAGCGTCGCCCCGTGGCCCACGTGCTCGTTCCAGGTCGCCGGCGCGAAGCCGTTGTCCACCTGGGCCATCGTGATGCAGCCCTGGACCGGGCAGACGATCTGGCACAGGTTGCAGCCGACGCACTCCGCCTCGTCGACCACCGGCACCCGCACGCCCGCGGCGGTCAGCTCGGTGCCCGGGTGGATGCACTGGTGGGCCCCGTCGTGGCAGGCGACCATGCAGAGCTGGCAGCCGATGCACTTGTCGGCGTCGATCTTCGCCACGATCTCGTAGTTCAGATCCAGCTCGCCCCACTCGGTGAAGGCGGGCACCGAGCGGCCGACGAGCTGGTCCAGGCGCTCGAAGCCGCGGGCGTCCATCCAGCCCTCCAGCCCCTCGATCATGTCCTCGACGATGCGGTAGCCGCGCAGCATCACCTCGGTGCAGACCTGGACGGAGCTGCTGCCCAGCAGCAGGAACTCCAGCGCGTCGCGCCAGTCGGTGATGCCGCCGATGCCGCTGATCGGCAGGCGGAACCGCGGGTCCCGCGCCAGCGCGGCGACCATGTGCAGCGCGATGGGGCGCACGGCCGCGCCGCAGTAGCCGCCGTTGGTGGACCGCCCGCCGACCATCGGCCGCGGGGTCAGGCTGTCCAGGTCCACGCCGATGATCGACTTGATGGTGTTGATGAGGGAGACGCCGTCCGCGCCGCCCTTCTGCGCGGCCAGCCCGTGCGGGACGATGTCGCCCACGTTGGGCGTGAGCTTGACCAGCACCGGCTTGGTCGCGAACTCCTTGGCCCAGGAGGTGATGCGCTCGTTGACCACCGGCTCCTGGCCCACCGCCGAGCCCATGCCGCGCTCGCACATGCCGTGGGGGCAGCCGAAGTTCAGCTCCAGCCCGTCGGCGCCGGCGTCCTCGCTGCGCGCGATGATCTCCTTCCACTCCTCGCGCGACTCGACCATCAAGGAGACGACCAGCGCGTTCTTCGGCCAGCGCTTCTTGACCTCGGCGATCTCGCGGAAGTTCGCCTCCAACGGCCGGTCGGTGATGAGCTCGATGTTGTTGAAGCCCACGCCGCCCACGCCGCGGTACTGGATGGCGCCGAAGCGGCTGGAGACGTTCTGGATGGGCTGGCCCAGCGTCTTCCAGACCGCCCCTCCCCAGCCGGCGTCGAAGGCGCGCAGCACCTGCTCGCCGGAGTTCGTCGGCGGCGCCGAGGCCAGCCAGAAGGGGTTGGGCGAGGTGATGCCCGCGCAGGTGGTGGTGAGGTCGGCCACTAGCGGCCTCCAGCGGACAGGAAGGAGTGGATGGCGACGGCGGCGTCGCGGCCCATGGCGACCGCGTTGACGACCTCCTGGCCGCCGTTGACGCAGTCGCCTCCGGCGTAGACGCCCGGCCGGCCGGTGGCGCCCGCGGCGTCGGCGACGATGCGGCCGCCCTCGACCTGCACGCCGTCGAGCCCGGAGACCAGCCCGCCCAGCTTGCCCTGGCCGATGGCCAGCAGGACCAGGTCGGCGGCGATGGTGTGCTCGCTGCCCTCGATGGGCTGCTTGTTGCGGTCCAGCCGCATGCAGCGGACCGCCGTCACCCGGCCGCCGTGGCCCTCGAAGCCCAGCGGCTGGACGCGCCAGACCACGCGGGCGCCCTCCTTCTTGGCCGAGGCCCACTCGTGGGCGTAGCCGGGCATGCCCGCCTCCACGCCGCGGTACAGCAGCTTGACGTAGCTGACCCCCAGGCCCAGCAGCTCGCGCACGGCGTCGATCGCCGTGTTGCCGCCGCCGATGACCACCGCCGTCTGCACCTTGCTGACGTCGACCTTGCCGAGCTTCATGCGCTCGATCCAGTCGACGGCGCCATGGATGCCCTGCAGGTGCTCGCCGCGGGCCTGCAGGCGGCTGTCGGGGCCGAGCCCGATGCCGATGAACAGCGCGTCGTGGCGCTGCTCCAGCTCGGCCCAGCCCAGGTCGGTGGGCACGTTGACCCCGGTCTGGACCTCGATGCCGCCGATGCTGCGGACCCAGTCCACCTCCTCGATCGCGCGGTCGGCCGGCATCTTGTAGGGCGCGATGCCGGTGCTGTTCAGGCCACCGAGCACCTCGCGCGCCTCGTAGATCGTCACGGCGTGGCCGAAGCGGCGCAGGCGGTGGGCGCAGGCCAGCGAGGCGGGACCGGCGCCCACCAGGCCGACGCTGCGGCCGGTGTCGGGGCCGGCCTGCCAGAAGCGGGTGCCCTGCCGGTAGGCGTGGTCGGTGGCGTAGCGCTGCAGCTTGCCGATCTGGATCGGCGGCACGCCCATGTGGTTGTAGACGCAGTCGCCGACACAGAGCACCTCGACGGGGCAGACCCGCGCGCAGCTCATGCCGAGCACGTTGCTCTCGAAGATGGTGCGCGCGGACCCCGTGAGGTTCCCGGTCGCGATCTTCCGGATGAACCCGGGGATGTCGATCGAGGTGGGGCAGGCGCGGATGCACGGCGCGTCGTGGCAGTACAGGCAGCGGTGGGCCTCGACCCGGGCCTGGTTGTCGTCGAGGGCCGGCTTGAAGTCGGCGAAGACGGCTTCGGATCGGTCGGCGGGGAGTGCGGGCATGCAGGACCTCGGGGACGAGGGCGGCATCTTAGACCGAAGCGCCCGCACGGTGGGCGCGGCGGCGGACCCCGGGGAGGCGAGCGCGCGAAGGCGCTATCCTCCGGCCATGGCCAGCCTGCTGCTCCAAGAGGTCCTGCTCGACGACGGGCGCGCGCCGCGCCCCCTCCGCGCCGACCTGCGCGTGCGCGACGGTCGGATCGAGGCGCTGCGTCGCCGCCCGTCCGAGCCGGCCCTCGCGCCCCTGCAGGGCGAGGAGGTGGTGCGCGGCGGCCTGGTGACCCCGCCGCTGGCCGAGCCCCACGTGCACCTGGACGCCGCGCTCCTGGCGCCGCGCGCGCCCAACCACAGCGGCACCCTGCGCGAGGGCATCGCCAACTGGGCGCGGCTGCGCCCCACGCTGACCGCCCAGGACCTGCGGGAGCGGGCGCGGCGCACGGTGGCGCTGTACCGGGGGTGGGGCTGCCTGTCGATCCGCACCCACGTCGACACCGGCAGCGCCGTGGCCGTCGACGCCCTGTTGGCGCTGCGGCAGGAGCTGGCGGCGGAGGGCACCACGCTGCAGGTCGTCGCCTTCCCGCAAGAGGGGATCCTGCGCGCCGCCGGCAGGCAGGCCGCATGGGCGCGCGCCGTGGAGGCCGGCTGCGACGCGGTCGGCGCCATCCCGCACTACGAGCGCACCGCGCAGGAGGGGCACGACAGCGTGCGCCTGGCCTTCGACCTGGCCGCGCGCCTGGGCCTGCAGGTCGACCTGCACTGCGACGAGACCGACGACCCCGACAGCCGCTTCCTGGAGCAGGCCTGCGCCCTGGCCCTGGACCGGGACCTGGGCCGGCGCGTGGTCGCCGGCCACTGCACCAGCCTGCACAGCCAACCCAACCCCTACGCCGCCAAGGTCTGCGCCCTGGTCGCCGAGAGCCAGGTGCAGGTCGTCTGCAACCCCCTGGACAACGTCGTCCTCCAGGGCCGCTACGACGGCTACCCCCGCCGCCGCGGCCTGACCCGGGTCGACGAGCTGTGGGCCGCCGGTGCCTGCGTGGGCATCGGCCACGACTCGGTGATGGACCCCTGGTACCCGCTGGGCACGGCGAACCTGGTCGACGCGGCCAGCATGGCCGTGCACGTGGGCCACCTGACGGGCCGGGACCAGCTGGCCCGGGCGGTGCGCACGCTGTGGACCGACAACCACCGCTGCTTCGGCGGCCCGCCGCCCATCGCCGAGGGAGGCCCCTGCCGTGCGCTGTGGTGGGAACCGGAGGATCCGGTCGAGATCCTGCGGCTGCGGCCCGCCCCGCGGGTGCTGGCCTGAGCCGGAGGGGAGCGGCGGCCTGACATCCACAGACATGCGGTGACAATCCGGGCCGCGTGTGACATCTCGCGACAAGGGGACGAGGGCCTTTCACCTCGCCGTCACATCGTCGCGCGCCGCCCCCTCTACTGTGATGAAGCGACCCCCGCCTGGAGAGGACACGACGCGGAGGACCCTGGGCGTCGCATCACACCACGACCTGCACGGTGGACGGCCCACCGTGGACGGAGTGTCACGCATGCCCCCCCCCCTCGCCCGGGTCCTGCTCTCCCTGGCCCCCCTCCTCGCGCTGGGCTGCGCCCCCCCGGACGACCGCGGCCCGTCGGGCGACCCCGCCGCCACCGACGACGCCCAGCGCCGCCCCTGGCTGGAGGACCGCCCCTGGCGCCCCCGCCCCGACCGGCCCCTCCCCGGTGACCCCCTGCCCGGTGACCCCCTGCCCGGTGACCCGCTGCCCGGCGAGGAGGAGCCCACGCCGACGGACACCGGCGCGCCCGCCGAGGACACGGGCGGAGGCATCGGCAGCGGCGAGGCCCCGGCAGGCATCCCCTACGGCTACTGGGGGCTGAACGGCTACGTCAGCGCCAGCGGCCTGGCCGACGTCTCCGACCGCCTCCGCGCCGGCACCTTCCAGGTCGCCAACGAGAGCCCGACGTGGACGGTGCGGACCCTGCTGCCCATGGTCCGGGACGCCGGGATGACCGTCACCCTGCGGATGGCGGGCGACCACGGCTCCTACACCACCAGCGGCGGCAGCTTCGACCTGGAGGCGTGGAAGGACCGCGTCGACCTGTGGGCCGGCTCGGGCGTCCAGGCCTTCATCGACGACGGCACGCTGGTCGGCCACATGATCCTGGACGACATCCACAACTTCTCGGGGGCCGACCCGACCGGAGACCAGCTCGACGAGATGGCGCGCTACAGCAAGGAGGTCCTGCCCGGGCTGATGACCTTCGTGCGCTGCCAGGCCAGCACCATGCCCGAGCCCACCGCGGGGGTCTACGTGCACCTGGACGCCTCCGTCAACCAGTACCAGTCGGGCGACGGTGAGATCGAGGGCTACGTGGCCGAGGAGCTGGCGGCGGCCACGGCGCTCGACCTGGGCATCATCAACGGTCTGAACATCGCGGACGGAGGAGATGGCAGCAGCGGCCAGCCGGGCTGGCGCACGGGGCGCTACGCCATGTCGGCCGACGAGATCCGGGAGTACGGCACCCTGCTGGCCGCGATGCCCGGCGTCGGCATGTTCCTGAACTGGGAGTACGACGGCGACGAGGCGTGGTCGGACGGCACCATCGGCGCCGACTACTTCGACCAGCCCGCGCTGCAGGCGGCCCTGGTCGAGCTGGGCGGGATCGTCGCCGCGGTGGAGCGGACGCCGCTGCTGCGGGAGTAGCGGCGAGAGGGCGGGCGCCCCCGCGGAGCGTGGGTTCAGGGCGCCCCCGCCTCGACCGAGAACGAGGCCATCATCCCCGACTCGGCGTGCTCGAGGATGTGACATGGGTCCATCCACTCGCCGGGAAGCCGTGCAGGCGGAAGAGGTGGTCCATCCTCTTCCCGTCGACGACATCCCACACCTGGACGGAGCCGAGCGGCACCGGCAGATGACGAGGGAACATCTCGTCGTCGACTGTGAACTCGATGCCGTGCCGCAGGCTGTTGCGCCCGCCGAGCAGGCTCGTCCGATCCGCGGCGCGGCCGGGTCGGCCAGCGCGGTGAGCGTCGGCGCGGGCCTCCCGGGAAGGACCGTGCACGATCGAGGCGTCGATCCGGCCGCGCCCCATCGGGACGGACTCGGGGGTGTGGGAGTGGTACCAGGAGGGGGCCTGGTCGGGCACGACGATGCGCCCGGTGGGTGGGACCCGGTGGCAGGGGAGGCGCCGCGGAGCGCGGAGCGCCCTGCCGACGGGGCCCGGGGCGGGCATCACACCCCTGCCCCCGTGTCAGCCGCGGGTGCCGGGGCGACCGCCGTGTGCCCCGTGGCCGGCGGCACCCGCCGGCTCGCAGTGGCACTCGACGCAGCCGTGGGTGGCGCAGGCGCCGCAGGAGCGCTGGACCTGGGCGAGCAGGGCCTTGCGGGCCCGGAAGACCCGCACGCCGGCGTTGCCGGCGCTGATGCCCAGCCGGGCGCCGTAGTCCTTGACCGCCTCCTCCTGCAGCTCGACGGCCCGCAGGATGTCGGCGTACTCGGGCTTGAGCGTGTCGAGCAGCCGGCCGACGCAGCCGCAGACCAGGTCGCGCAGCTCGCGGTCCTGCGGGTCGGCGAGCGTGTCCCACACCTGCGCGTCGTCGACCTGGCGCGCCCGCTGGCTGGCCTGCCGGCGAAAGTGGTCGTTCATCGTGTTGCGCAGCACCCGGTAGAACCACGCGACGGCCCGCTCCTCCTCCCGCAGGGCGCCGTGGCGCTCCACCCCCTTGACCAGGGCCTCCTGCAGCACCTCCTCGGCCTGCTCGCGGCTGCCCATGCGGCGCTCCAGGAAGGCCAGGAAGCGCGCCTGGTTCTGCAGCAGGACGGCGACGACGGCGGGGGTGTCGGGCAGCAGGCCGTCGGGGGCGGACGACGCGGCGGCGGGGCTCGGAGGGGGGCGGGTCACGGCGCCTCCCGGGGATGACGGGGGTGGGGCCGCCGCGGCGGCGTCCCGCCGGCCGGCTACGGGTGGAGGATATCGGTCGAAGCCCCGGATCGACACGGGCTCCTGGCGCTATGACCCGCGCCCGTGGCGCCGGAGCAGCAGGCTGCTGCCGACGACCGACACGCTGGACAGGCCCATCGCGGCGCTGGCCAGCACCGGCGAGAGCATCCAGCCGGTCCACGGCTCCAGGGCGCCGGCGGCCACGGGCAGCATCACGACGTTGTAGACGAAGGCCCAGGCCAGGTTGCGGCGCACGGTGCGCAGGGTGGCGCGAGAGAGATCGACCGCCCGGACCAGGGCCAGCAGGTCGCTGCCGGCCAGCTCGACGTCGGCGGCGGCGGCGGCGATGGTGGTCCCCGAGCCGATGGACAGCCCCACCGAGGCGGCGGCCAGCGCCGGCGCGTCGTTGATGCCGTCGCCCACCATCGCGACCCGTCGGCCCTCGGCCTCCATCGCGGCCACGCGCCCCTGCTTCTCCTCGGGCCGCAGGCCGGCCACCACCTCCTCGATGCCCAGGTCGGCGGCCACCTCGGCGGCGATCTCCGGCGCGTCGCCGGTCAGCATCACGACCCGCAGGCCGCGCGCCTTCAACGCGGCCACGACCTGCCGGGACTCGGGCCGGGGGGCGTCGGCCAGCAGCAGGCGGCCGGCCCAGGCGCCGTCGACAGCGACGTCGATGGGCGTGGCCGAGCCGGTGGGGCGCTCGTCGGGCAGGGCCAGGCCCAGCTCCTGCAGCCACCGGCGGGCGCCCGCCTGCACCCGGCGGCCGTCGACGGTGGCCTCGATCCCCCGCCCGGGCAGGGCCCGGAAGCCGCTGGCCGGGGGCAGGGCCAGGCCGGCCGCGGCGGTCTCCACGGCGCGGGCCAGGGGGTGCTCGCTGTCGGCCTCGGCCGCGGCGACGGTGGCGAGCAGCGCGGTCTCGGTCCCGCCCGCAGCAGGCTGCACCGCGACGACCGCGGGGCGGCCCACGGTCAGCGTGCCGGTCTTGTCCAGCACGACCGTGTCGACCTGGGCCAGGGCCTCCAGGGCGGCGGCGGCGTGGACCCGCACGCCCTGGCGGGCGCCGACGCCGGTACCGACCAGCAGGGCGGTGGGGGTGGCCAGGCCGAGCGCGCAGGGGCAGGCCACGACCAGCACGGCGGTGGCGACGCGGATCGCGGTGGGCAGGCCCTCGGCCGGGCCCAGGGCGACCAGCCACGCCGCGCCGGCGCCGATGGCCAGGCCGATGACCGCGGGCACGAAGCGCGCGGCGATCCGGTCGGCCAGGCGCTGGGAGGGCGCGCGCCCGGCCTGGGCGTCCTGGACGGCGCGGGCGATGCGGTGCAGGGCGGTGTCGCGGCCGACGCCGGTGGCCTGGACCCGCAGCGCGCCCCCCTGGGGGATCGTGCCGGCCCAGGCCATGTCGCCCACCCGCTTGTGCACGGGGCGGCTCTCGCCGGTGAAGGCGGCCTCCTCCACCGTGGCCTCGCCGGACAGGACCCGGCCGTCGACGGGCACGGCCTCGCCGGGGCGGACGCGCACGATGTCGCCGGGCTGGACCTGGGCGACGGGGACCTCCTCGGGGCCTTGCGGGCCCTCGCGGCGGGCCAGGGCCGGCTGCAGCTCGAGCAGGCCGCGCACGGCGTCGCCGGCGTGGCGGCGGGCGCGGCCCTCCATCCAGCGGCCGACCAGCACCAGCGTGATGATCGCGGCGGGGGCCTCGAAGTACAGGTCGGCCATGGGCATGCCGCCGTGCCCGTGGTCGGCGGCGGAGGGCGCGCCCAGCAGGCCCAGCGCCTGCCAGGTGGACCAGGCGAAGGCCACCAGCGCGCCCAGCGAGACCAGGGTGTTCATGTCGGCGCGGCGGTGGCGCAGGGCGGCCAGGGCGGCGCGGTGGATGTCCGCCCCGCCCCAGGTGATCACGGGCAGGCACAGGGCGAGCTGGAGCAGGGCGCCGGCCGTGCCGTCGGTCCCGGGGATGCGCCCGTGGGACATGGCGACGACGACCAGGGGCAGGGTGAAGGCGGCGGAGACCACGGCCCGGCGGCGCAGCCGGGCCTCGGCCAGGGCGTCGGCCTGCGCGCCGGGATCGGCCTCGGCCTCGATGGGGGCGGCCCCGTAGCCGGCGGCGGCCACCGCGTCGGTCAGCAGGCGCAGGTCGCCCCCCTGCCAGGTCAGCGCGGCGCGGCGGGTGGCGAGGTTGACGGACACGTCGCTGGCGCCGGGCACGGCGGACAGCGCCTCCTCGACGGTGCGGACGCAGGAGGCGCAGGTGATGCCCTGGACGGAGAGCTGGACGGGGCTGGACATGGCGACCTCAGGCATGGGTGTACCCACGCCGACGGAGAGGTCACCCCGGCATTACACCCCGGGAGGCCGCAGTGGGCGCGGGCCAGGCGCGCCGGCGAGGGGCGACCCCGCCCGCCCGGCGCGCGCCGAGCCGCAGGTCGATTCAGCACACCGCCTCCGCCGGGTGGCCCGAGGCGCTCAGCCCTCGACCACCCGGTCGGTGATCTCCAGCCCGCGGTCGATGATGGCAAAGCCCTCGCGGAGCTGCTCCTCGGTGATGCACAGGGGCGGGTTGCACATGAAGCTGCCCCAGTGCACCATCGTGAACAGACCGTTGTCCAGCAGGTACTTGTTGAACTCGGCCATCACCGGGTGGCTGCCGTTGTAGGGCGCCATCTCCTTGCCCTTGCGGTCCCGCTGCAGGTCGACCATCCCGAACAGGCCGATGCAGCGCCCCTCCTTCACCGAGGGGTGGCGGGCCTGCAGGCGGCCCATCTCCTGTCGCATGACGCCCTCCATCTTCGCCGCGTTCTCGATCATCCCCTCCTCCAGCAGCACGTCCAGGCAGGCCATGGCCACGTTCATGGCGAAGGGGTGGGCGTTGTAGGTGAGCCCGCCGTAGAAGACGTTCTGGTCGAAGTGGCGGGCGACGTGGTCCCGCACGGCGACGGCGCCCAGCGGGACGTAGGAGCTGGTCAGGCCCTTGGCCATGGTCAGGATGTCGGGCAGGATGTCGCCGTGCTGGAAGGCGAAGAGCTTGCCGGTGCGGCCCCAGCCGGCCATCACCTCGTCGCAGACCAGCAGGATGCCGTAGCGGTCCAGCAGGGCGCGCAGGCCCTGCAGGTAGCCCCGGGGCGGGGGCAGGATGCCGTTGGTGCCGGTGACCGTCTCGATGAACATGGCCGCGATGGTGTGCGGCCCCTCGTACATGATCACCTCCTCCAGGTAGCGGAGGTTGTTCTCGGTGATCTCCTCGTCGTCGCGGCCGAAGGAGTAGTGGTAGGGCCGCGGGTCCATCACCCGGACGAAGCCGGGGGCGCCGGGCTCGTTGGCCCAGCGGCGCGGGTCGCCGGTCAGCTGCATCGTGGCGTTGGTGGCGCCGTGGTAGCTGCGGTAGCGGCTGAGGATCTTGAAGCGGCCGGTCGACTGGCGGGCCAGCTTGATCGCGTTCTCGTTGGCCTCGGCGCCGCCCAGGGTGAAGAAGAAGGTGTTGAGGTCGCCGGGGCACAGGTCGGCCAGGCGGGTGGCCAGGTCGGCGCGGGCCTGGGTGGCAGCACCCGGGAAGGCGTAGAGCAGGCCGTCGGCGGCGTCCTTCATCGCCTGGACCACGCGCGGGTGGCTGTGGCCGATGTTCACGCTCATGAGCTGGCTGTTGAAGTCGAGCCAGCGCTGCCCGTCGGGGCCGTACATGTAGACGCCCTGGGCCCGCTCCACGGGCAGGGGCTTGACCTTGTCGCGGGCGGACCAGGAGAAGAGGGTGTGCTGCAGGCAGGCGTCGATGACAGAGCGGGCGTCCATGGGCTTCCTCGGGGCGAAGGCGCCAAGGATAGCGCGGCGCGGGCCCGCGGCCGATAAGGGCGAGGTCATGCTGCCGCGCCTCCTCCTCCCCTGCTGCCTGGTCCTCGCCCTCTCCGGCTGCGCCCTGCTGCTCTCCGGCTGCGCCGGTGCCCTCGACGGCGCCGTGAAGCGGCGGACCATCCCCAACCTGGCCCTGGAGCGCGACCTCGAGGTCGCCTGCGCCTTCGGCGAGGTCGGCGTCGCCCTGTCGGCGACGGTGAGCGGCCAGCGCTCGGAGGAGGCGCTGAGCGTGGCCTGGACGATGTCGGGCCTGTGCGCCGAGCTGGACGCCCGGGAGGAGGCGCTGCAGGCGCGGCTGGCCCTGCTGCAGCTGCCGGCCGAGGCGCGCGCCGCCGCCGCCACCGACGCGAGGCTGGCCGCCTCTCGGCGCCACGCCCAGGCCGCCCAGCGCTTCCAGCGCGGCTACGAGCTGGCGGTGGCCGCCTACGGCGGGGCCGAGGACTGCAAGCTGCCGAGCGAGGCGGACGAGGGCGTCTACCTGCTGGGGCTGATGGCCGGCCTGCTGGCCCAGGTCAACGACGCCGAGGCCGGCGGCGCCGCCGGCGTGCCCATGAACCAGATCCTGGAGGTCGGCCGCGCGACGCAGTGCCTGGACGACGCCCGCTGGTGGGGCATCCCCAGCGCGGCGCGGGCCGCGGGCTGGGCGACGGTGCCCGGCTCGGCGCCCGAGGGCGTGGACCCGTGGGCCGGGCTGGCCCAGGCGGCGGCGACGGGCGACGCGGCGGGCCAGGGCATCCCGCGCGCGCTGTGGCTGTTCTCGGCGGCCAACGCCGGCGACGGGGAGAAGGTGCAGCAGGTGCTGGAGAGCTGGCCCGCCGTCGACCCGGCGGCGGCGGTGCAGTGGCCGCTGCTGGACGCCTACGCGCGGGTGATCGCCCGCCACGAGGCCGACCTGCTGTGGATCGCCGCCGAGGGCCACCGCGCGCCCGCGCCGCCGGCGCCGCCCGCCGCCGCCTCGGGAGAGAGGGGGGACGAGGATCCCTTCGGCGAGCCCGACCCCTTCGGCGAGCCGGCGCCCGCCGCCGAGCCCGCGCCCGTCGGCGCCGGCGAAGGATCGGAATAGACGCCCCCTCCTCGCGCATCCATGCGGGAACCCTCGCCCGGAGCCAGCGGCATGAAGCGTCTCCTCTCCTCCCTCGCCCGCCCCCTCCTCGCCTCGGCGCTCGCCCTGCTGGGGGCCACCGCCTCCGCCGACGCGCAGGCCGCCAGCGTCTGCGTCTACGACCCCGCGGGCCGCACGGGCTTCATGTACAAGATGGCCGAGAGCTGGGCGATCCAGGCCGCCTCGTGGGGCGCCACGGTCACCCTGAAGCCGTACACGGACGAGGCGACGGCGGTCAACGACTTCACCGCCGGGAGCTGCGACGGCGTGATGGCCTCGGGCGTGCGGCTGCAGCGCTACAACGCCGCCACCTACACGGTGGAGGCCGTCGGCGGTGTCTCGACCTACGAGCTGCTCCAGCCGGTGCTCACCACGCTGCAGACCAAGTCCAACTACGCCCCGATGTTCGACGCGGGCGCCTACGAGACGGTCGGCATCTGGCCCCTGGGCGCGGTCTACGTCTTCGTCCGGGACCGGTCGCTGAACAGCATCGGCGCCCTGTCGGGCAAGCGCGTGGCCAGCCTGGACTACGACAAGGCCAGCGCGCTGGCGATCCAGCGCATGGGCGGCGTCGGCGTCTCGGCCGACCTGGCCACGCTGGGTCCGGCCTTCAACAACGGCGAGCTGGACGTGCTCTTCCTGCCCGCCACCGCCTACACCCCCTTCGAGCTGTGGCACGGCATCGGCACCAAGGGCGGCGTGATCACCACCCCGCTGCTGCAGGTGACCTACCAGGTCCTGATCCACGACGGGAAGTTCCCCGCCGACTTCGGCACCAAGAGCCGGGCCTGGGTCGCCGGTGACTTCCAGACGGCGATGAAGGCCATCAAGGCGGCCGAGGCCGGCATCCCCGCCAGCTCCTGGATCACGCCCACGGCGGCCGCCAAGGCCGAGCTGGACGGCTTCTCGCAGAAGATGCGGCTGGAGCTGCGCGACAAGCAGAAGGCCTACGACGGCCGCGTGCTGTCGCTGCTCAAGAAGGCGCGCTGCAACGCCGATCCCAGCCGCGCCGAGTGCGCGCAGACCCTGGAATAGGGCGTGGGGGCGCCGACCGCCGCCGAGCAGGGCTGGCTGCCGCGCGCCGTGGCGGCCGCGCTGCTGGCCGTGCTCGGGCTGATCCTGCTGCAGCAGACCGCCGACAAGATCGACGGTCGGCTGGTGCTGCTCGGAGACCGCCTGTGGCCCGGCTACGCGCTGGAGCTGCGCAACGACCCGGTGCCGCCCGCCTGCGACCTGGAGGCGGCGCGCCAGGCCGAGGCCACCTGCGTGCAGGCGCCCGCCGCCGCGCCCCCGGCGAGCGACGACCCCTTCGGCACCCCCCCGGACGCCGACCCCTTCGGCACCCCCCCGGACGCCGACCCCTTCGGCACCCCGGAGGGCGCCGACCCCTTCGGCACCCCCGAGGGCGCCGACCCCTTCGGCACCCCCGAGGGCGCCGACCCCTTCGCCGAGCCGTCGGCCGCCGCCGCCCAGGGCGTGCCCTGCGTCGCGGCCCAGGCCCTGGTCCAGCAGTGCGCCGCCGAGCACCAGGCCCACCAGGCCGCCGTCGCGCGCCTCACCGGCGCGGTGCGGGCCTTCCGCGCGGTCGAGCTGTTCTTCCGCGACCTGGCCAACTTCGCCTACGGCATCCACCTGCTCTCGGTCGTGCTGCTGCTGGGCGGCCTGCAGGCCACCTGGCTGCGCGCCCACATCAACCTGGCCCCGGTCCGTCGCCGGATCGACCACCAGGTCAGCCAGGGCGCCCAGCTGCTCGCCCACCTCCTGCTGTCGGCGTCGGCCGTGGCCGACTGGCAGGTCAAGGCCGCCCTCCAGATGGAGGTCGACAACGTCGAGATCCCCGTCCTGTGGGCCGTCGGCTTCGGCCTGCTCGCCGTGGTCAACGCCTGGCACATGGCCCGCCCGCCCTCCGAGCTGCGCCCCGGTGGCAGCGCCTCGGGCGCCCTGCTGGGCGTGCCGCTGTACACCTGGATGGTGGTCCTGGCGGGCGCCTGGTTCCTGCTGGGAGAGGCCCACCCCAGCGGGCTGGCGATCCACCTGCACAAGTTCGCCCAGATCCCCTCGGTCTACCTGGCGGTCGCGCTCTACGTCTGGAGCGGCATGCTGCTGGAGCGGACCCGGATCTCGGCCCAGGTCTTCGACCTGATCCGCCCCTGGAAGCTGCCGGTCGCCCTGCTGGCCTGGGTGGTGGTCGTCGCCGCCGCCCTGCCCACCGCCTACAGCGGCGCCTCGGGCATCTTCGTCATCGCCACCGGCGCCCTGGTCTTCGAGGAGCTGCGCCGGGCGGGCGCCACCACCCAGCAGGCCCGCATGGTCACGGCCATGTCGGGCAGCCTGGGCGTGGTGCTGCGGCCCTGCCTGATCGTCGTGCTGGTGGCCAGCCTGAACAAGGAGGTCACGACCGACCAGCTCTACGAGAGCGGCGCCGCCGTCTTCCTGCTGACCGCCGCCGTCTTCCTGGTCGTGCTGCTGGCCGTCTACCGCCCGCGCCTGTCCCTGGCCCCCATCAGCCAGGCCCTGCCCGACAGCCTGGCGGCGGCCGGCCGCCTGGCCCCGGCCGTGCTCATCGGCGCCGCGGTCGTGGCCCTGTACGCCTTCGGCCTGGACGCCCCGCTCAACGAGCGCACCGCGCCCTGGATCCTGCCCATCCTGCTGGCGCTCGTCCTGCTGTGGGAGCGCCGGGCCGAGCGCGGCCAGCCCGACGCGACCACCACGCCCCGCAAGGTCTTCCGCGCGACGCTGATGACCGGCGAGCACGTCGGCGCCCTGCTCTTCCTGATGGCCGCCACCGTCGCCCTGGGCGGCGTGGTCGAGCGGGCCGAGGTGATGTCGCTGGTCCCCGCCACCTTCGGCAGCCCCCTGGCCACCATGGGCGTGCTGGTCGTGATCATGGTGCTGGTCGGCATGACGATGGACCCGATGGGCGCGGTCATCCTGGTCAGCGTCACCGTGGCCGACATCGCCTACAAGGGCGGCATCGACCCGGTGCACTTCTGGATGATGGTCCTGGTCGCCTTCGAACTGGGCTACCTGACCCCACCGGTCGCCCTCAACCAGCTCCTGGCGCGGCAGGTGGTCGGCGACGCTGCCGACGTGGTGCCCACACCCGGCATGGGCTTCTTCCAGCGCCATGAGCACGTGATCGTGCCGATGATCGTCATGGGCATCAGCCTGCTGCTGGTCGCCTTCGTGCCGCTCTTGTGGAGCCAGGGCTGACGGGGCCGCGCCGCGCACCGCGCGCTCAGCCCTCGACAGGCCAGGTGGCCACCGTGCCCTCGAAGCCCTCGCCGGTCCCGTCCGGCAGGGTGCGGTGACCGCTCAGGTGCACGCTGCCCTCCGAGCCGCCCGCGCCCAGGTCGACGCGGAAGCCCAGGGTGAGCTCCTCCCACTCGTCGGGCTCGACCTCCGTGGTGGTGTAGGACCCGCCGCGCTCGGCGTAGGCCTCCTCGCCCGTCCAGGTGCCGCTGTCGGCCACCGCGCTGCGGACCTGCCCCTCCACCGCCTCGTCGAAGGCCCCGTCCGCGGTCTGCAGCGCCAGCGCCGCCCCCACCTCCAGGTAGGGGTCGCAGTCGTCGTCGTCCACCGTGTCCTCGGGCGACACCCAGGCCGTCACCGTCTCCGTGGTGCTGGACACCGCCAGCGTCACCACCGTGTCGGCGGTCCCCTTGTCCGTGTAGCGGAAGCCCTGCTCGTCGGAGATCAGCACGACGGCAAGCCACTGTTGCCCGGTCACGCCCAGGGGCGTCGGCTCGGTCAGCGGCAGCTCGGAGGAGGTGTAGCCGCAGTCGAAGCCGCCGTCGCCGGCGGTCCCGTCGTCACGGCCCGTGTCGTCGTCCTTGGAGTCGCAGGCCAGCAGGAGGGAGAGGAGGAGGAGCATCCGTCACCTCGCCCTGGCCGCTTGGACACCGCGCCGCCCCGGGGCGAGGGGACCGCCTGTCGCACCCCCCTCAGCTCATCCAGGTCCAGTCCTTCTGCAGGGCCCACTTGGTCGTGACCTTGCGGACCCGCGTCCAGAAGCGGAAGCCGTCCCAGCCCGTCATGTTGCCCGCGCCGAAGCAGGAGTCGTTCCAGCCGCCGAAGCCGAAGGGCTCGCGCGGCACGGGCACGCCGACGTTCACGCCGCACATGCCCGCCTCGACCCGGCCCATCACCCGCCGCGCGACCTCGCCGCTGGTGGTGTACACGCAGCTGGCGTTGCCGTAGGGGTTGTCGTTCTCCAGGGCCAGCGCCTGCTCCAGCGTGTCGACCCGGATGATCGACAGCACCGGCCCGAAGATCTCCTCCCGCGCCGTCGGCATGTCCGGCCGCACGTGGTCGATGACGGTGGCGCCCACCCAGTAGCCGGCCGCCTGCCCGTCGATGGCCGGCCGCCCGTCCACGGCCACCGTGGCGCCCCGCTCCTCGGCGTCGTCGATGTAGCCCTTGATGCGCTCGACGCTGGCCAGGCTGTTGATCGCCCCGTGGTCGGCGCCGGGCGCCATGGCCGCGGCCTTGCGCTTGATGCCGTCGATGATGGGCTCCACGTCGCCCACCGCCACCAGGTTGGCCGCCGCCATGCAGCGCTGGCCCGAGCAGCCGGTGAAGCTGGCGACGATGTTGTCGATGGTCACCTGCGGGTCGGCGTCCGGCACCACGATCAGGTGGTTCTTGGCGCCGCCCAGGCACAAGGCCCGCTTGCCCGTGGCGCAGGCCCGCGCGTAGACGGCGCGCGCGACCCGGGTGCTGCCGACGAAGCCCAGGGCCTGGATCCCGGGGTGGTCGCACAGCGCCTCCACCGTCTCCCGGCCCCCGTTCACCACGCTGAAGATGCCGTCGGGCAGGCCCGCCTCGCGGAACAGCTCGCCCAGGGCGATCATGGACAGAGGCGTCTGCTCGCTGGGCTTCAGGATCATCGCGTTGCCGCCGATGAGCGCCTGCGGCAGCATCCACATCGGCACCATCAGCGGGAAGTTGAAGGGGGTGACGCCGGCGACCACGCCCAGCGGCTCGTAGCGCTGCTCGCAGGTGACCCCGCGGCTGACCTCCAGGTCGGTGCCGACCGCCAGGTTCGGCAGCGAGCAGCCGAACTCGACGCACTCGATCGCCTTCTCCACCTCGGCCCGCCCCTCGGCCAGCAGCTTGCCGTTCTCGTGGCTCACCAGCCAGGACAGGGCCTCCATGTCCCGGACCAGCAGCTCGCGCAGCCGGTAGAAGACCTGGGCCCGCTCGCGCAGGGGCAGCTCCCGCCAGGCGGGCAGCGCAAGCTTCGCCGCCTGCACCGCGGCGTCGACGTCGGCCGCGCCCGACAGCGTCACCTTGGAGATCGCCCGGCCGTGCCGGGGGTTCACCACGTCCAGGGTGCCGTGCGGCTGCACGGCGTCGACCCACCGGCCACCGATCAGGTTCCGGGCGTCGACCCACGGGGTGAAGCTGTAGTCGCGGGCGGGGAAGGCAGGGATGGTCGTCACGTCACGCCTCGAGGGAGCGATGGGGGATGAGCTTCATGAGCGCCAGGTACAGGGCCCCTGCCAGCAGGAAGCCCACGAACCAGGCGTAGGTGTAGATGCGGTCGAAGACGGGCGGCACGGACGACAGCAGCCCGGCGGCGTGCAGGAAGCCCGGCACGTTGGGCAGCACGGCGATCACCAGGGCGAGGATCGCGGCGGGGTTGAAGCCGCCCCGGTAGCGGTAGGGCCCGTCGAAGCGGTACAGCCCGTGGATGTCGTAGCGGGTCCGCCGCAGCAGGAAGTAGTCGGCGATCAGGATGCCGCCGATGGGACCGAGCAGCGCCGAGTAGCCGATGAGCCAGGTGAAGATGTAGCCGCCCGTGCTCTCGATGAGCTTCCAGGGCATCATCACCACGCCCAGGCCCGCGGTGACCAGCCCGCCCATGCGGAAGCTGACGTGCCGCGGCGCCGCGTTGATGAGCGCGTTGGCCGGGCTCACGACGTTGGCGGCGATGTTCGTCGACAGCGTGGCGATCGAGAGCGCGAACAGGGACAGGGCGACCGTGAAGCCGCCGCCCATCTTGCCCAGCAGCACGGTCGGATCCCAGATGGCCTCGCCGTAGATCACGGTCGACGCGCTGGTCACCGCGACCCCGATGAAGGCGAACAGGGTCATCGTCGCCGGCAGGCCGATCGCCTGGCCCAGGACCTGGTCGCGCTGGCTCTTCGCGTAGCGCGTGAAGTCCGGGATGTTGAGCGAGAGCGTCGCCCAGAAGCCCACCATCGCGGTCAGCGAGGGGAAGAAGGTCGACCAGAACTGCCCCTCCTTCGGGCCGCCCGGCGCGAACGCGCTGGGCGTGGAGAGCATCGGCCCGAAGCCGCCGGCCTTCACCCAGGCCCAGCCCAGGAGCGCCAGCCCCATCACGATCAGGAAGGGCGCCGCCAGGGTCTCCAGCAGGCGGATCGACTCCACCCCTTTGTACAGGATGGCGACCTGGATGCCCCAGAACAGCAGGAAGCAGAGGAGCTGCACGCCGTTGATGCCCAGCCAGGCGATGGGCTCTCCGCCCAGCGGCGCCCCGGCCAGGGCGCCCAGCAGCTGCCAGATCGCCGCCCCGCCGATCCAGGTCTGGATGCCGAACCAGCCGCAGGCCACCAGGGCGCGCAGCAGCGAGGGGATGTGCGCGCCGTGGATCCCGAAGCTGGCCCGCGCCATCACCGGGAAGGGGATGCCGTACTTGGTGCCCGGGTGACCGTTCAGGATCATCGGCACCAGGACGATCAGGTTGCCCAGCAGGACCGTGCCCACCGCCTGCGCCCAGCTCATGCCCTGGTCGATCAGGCCCGCCGCCAGCATGTAGGTCGGCACGCACACGACCATGCCGATCCACAGGCTGGCCATGTTCCCCACCGACCAGTGCCGCTCCTGCAGCGTGGCCGGGTGGATGTCGTCGTTGATCAGGTCGGCGTCGGCGCCCTCGACCACGTCCGTGTAGATCGAGGGCGCCGGTGCGGCGGAGGGGGACTGCGCCAACGGCGGCTCCGGGGACTGGGGGGATGCGGCCTAGCCGCGGTGCACACCGGTGGGCACCGCCAGCGCGTTGCGGGTCTGCTGGGCGGACCAGAAGTCCGTGAAGCAGGGGCGGTCCACGTACCGGCCGGTGCCACGCTCCGTCCGCAGCTCGCCGTCCTGCCACAGGATCCGCCCGCGCGACAGCGTCACCGCCGCGCTGCCGATCGTCTCCATGCCCTCGTAGATGTTGAAGTCGATGTTCTGGTGGTGGGTCCGGGCCGAGATCGTCCGCGTCCGGGTCGGATCCCACACCACCACGTCGGCGTCCGCCCCCGGCTGGAGCACGCCCTTGCGGGGCGCCAGGTTGAAGATCCGCGCCGTGTTGGTCGAGGTGACGGCCACGAACTGCGAGGGGGTGAGCTTGCCGGTGCGCACGCCGTGGTGCCACAGCACGCCCATCCGGTCCTCCACCCCGCTGGTCCCGTTGGGGATCTTGCGGAAGTCCTCCCGCCCCGCCCGCTTCTGGTCCCGGCAGAAGCAGCAGTGGTCGGTCGCCGTCGTCTGGAGCATGCCCGACTGCAGGCCCTTCCACAGCGCGGCCTGGTGCTCCTTGCCGCGGAAGGGCGGGCTCATCACGTAGCCGGCGGCCTGGTCCCAGTCGGGGTGCCGGTACACGCTGTCGTCGATGAGCAGGTGCTGGGCCAGCACCTCGCCGAAGGCCGTCTGCCCGGACAGGCGCGCCCGGGTGATCGCCTCCAGCGACTGGGCGCAGGAGTTGTGCACGATGTAGACCGGCACGCCCAGCACCTCGGCGATGCGCAGGGCGCGGTTGGCGGCCTCGCCCTCGACCTCGGGCGGGCGGGAGAGGGGGTGCCCCTCGGGGCCCGTGATGCCGCGGTCGTAGATGTCCTGCTGGAGCACGTAGACCAGCTCACCGTTCTCGGCGTGCAGGGTCGGCAGCGCCCCCAGCACCTTGCAGCGCTTGAAGCTGCGGATCAGCACCTCGTCGTCGCACATGATGGCGTTCTTGTAGGCCATGAAGTGCTTGAAGCTGTTGACCCCATGCTCCCGGCACAGGACCCCCATCTCCTCGTGCACCTGCTCGGACCACCAGGTCACGGCCACGTGGAAGCTGTAGTCGCTGGCCGCCTTCTCGGCCCAGCCCCGCCAGGCGCGGTAGGCCTCCAGCAGCGACTGCTGCGGGTTGGGGATGGCGAAGTCGATGATCATCGTCGTCCCGCCCGCCGCCGCCGCCGAGGTCCCGGTGAAGAAGTCCTCGCTGGCCACGGTGCCCATGAAGGGCAGCTCCATGTGGGTGTGCGGGTCGATGCCGCCGGGCATGACATAGGCGCCGCCGGCGTCGATGACCTGGGCGCCCGCGGGGGCCTGCAGGTCGGGTCCGACCTGGGCGATCTGCTCGCCGACGATCAGGACGTCGGCGCGGCGCTCGGTCTCGGCGGTGACGACGGTTCCGCCACGGATCAGGGTGGCCATGGTGTGCTCCGGTTGGGTGTGGGCGGTCCCACAGGGGAGAGGGTGCTCTGTTCAGCTCGACCGGCGATCGGCGATGATCTGCGGCTGGAAGTCGGGCGCGGCGGCCTTGGTGAGCGCCTGGGCGTACTCGGCCAGGCGGGCCGTCATCTGGAAGCCCCACTTGTCCTTGACCTGGCGGCACAGGTTCAGGTCCACCTCGGTGACCAGCAGGCCGTCGCGGACCCGGGACAGCCCCGGCGTGCGCGAGCCGTTGGGCGCCGTGATGTAGCTGCTGCCGTAGAAGTGGCCGAAGTCGTGGTGGGCCGGCTTGCCGTCGCCCGAGGTGAAGGCGTGGGGGAAGGTCTCGGTCCCGATGCGGTTGATGCCCACCGTGAAGTAGTTGTTGGCGATGGCCGCGCACCGCGCCTCGATGGGCCAGAGGGGCTCGGACAGGGCGCCCACCGTCGCCGAGGGGTTGAAGACGATCTCCGCCCCGTTGATGCCGAACATCAGCCAGTTCAGCGGGTGGTGTCGTCCGTAGCAGATGTTGATGCCGACCCTGCCGAAGTCGGTCTCGAAGACCGGGTGACCGTCGTCGCCCTCCATGTAGTAGGTCGACTCGTTGAAGTCGCCCACGCGCGGGATGTGGTTCTTGCGGTGCTTCCCGATGACGTGGCCGCGGTTGCTGATCACGACGGCGGTGTTGTGGATGGTGCCGCCGTGGGCGTCGTCGCGCTCCAGGATCGGCGAGACGATCACCATGTTGTAGCGCTTCGCCAGCGCCGCGAGCCGCTGGGTGGAAGGGCCGTCCACCGGCTCGGCGAACTCCAGCCAGGGCTGCTTCTCCCGGGTGCAGAAGGCGAAGGGCATCGTCCACGCCTCCTGCAGGCCCAGCACATTGACCCCGCACTGGCCGGCGGCGTGGATCATCACCTCGGTGCGCGCCACCAGGGCCTGGAACTGGTCCTCGACCGGGTCGCTGGTCGGCCGCTGGATCTGCATCTGGATGGCGCCCAGCCGCACGATCCGCGGTGCCCGCCGCTGCTCGGCGGCCGCCTGGAAGCGGTACGCCTTCAGCTCGAAGTCCTGCTCCTGGGCATAGGCCAGGGCTCCCGCGGGGATGGTCAGGGGCGCCGGCAGGTCGCCGTACAGGATCCGGTAGGCCTCGGCCCGGTCGGCCGCGGGGAGCTGGTCGAGGATGCGCTCCAGGCTGTCGACCTCGGTGCGCTCCTGCAGCAGGGCGTCGAGCTGGTGGTCGACCGCGGTCTTCTCCAGCGTGCGGGTCTGGGTGGCGGGGAGGTCGGCGGACTTGGGGTCGGGCTTGCGGTCGGGCATGGCGGGCTCCGAGGCGGCGGGAACGGTCGTTCTACCGCAGGAGGGCCCCCCCGGGGAAGCCGCGTGCGCCTACTCGCCGCGCAGCACGACGCAGGCGGCCTGGCCCGGAGGGGGGGCCGTCCCGGCGACGGGGTCCGCGACCGCGCAGATCGCGGTCTGCTGGCCGCCGCTGAGCGCCAGGGCCCCGGCGACCACGCGGTTGCCGCAGGCCACCGGCGGCAGGGGCCAGGACCATTCATCACCCTGGCGCACGCCGACGCCCACCTGCTCGCCGGGCGGGCAGCTCACGCGCACCTGGATCCGGTCGCCGTCGCGGTAGGTCGCCGGGCGCTCGTGCACCTGCCCGTCGCGCTCGCGCGCCAGCTCCACCGCCAGCACGCCCCCCTTCCAGGCCACCTCGCCCGGCGGCAGGGGCCCGGGCGCCCGCAGCACCAGCACGGCGCCGGCCGCCAGGGCCAGCAGGGCGCCGCCGCCCACCGCCCACCAGCGCGCCGGCCCCCGCACGACCCCGCCCCGCGCGCCGCCGGCCGGCTCCACCTCCAGCGTCGGCAGGTCGGGCAGCGGCAGGTCGGGCAGCGGCCGGTCGTCCGCCGCGATCTCGTCGAGCAGGGTCCGGCACTCGGCGCAGGTCTCCAGGTGCCGCGCGACGCCGTCCCGATCGGCCGGGGGCAGCTCGCCCAGGTGGTAGCGCTCCAGGCGCAGGTGGCTGACCGGGTGGCTCACGGCGCCCCTCCCACCAGCCCGGCGGCCGCCTGCCGCACCTGCTCCAGGCGCTTTCCGACCGTCTTCCTGGACAGTCCACAGAGGCTGGCGATCTCCTCCTGGCTCATGCGATCGAGGAAGGCGTAGACGGCGATCTCGGCCGTCTGCTCCGGCAGCGAGGCGCACAGCCGGCGGACCAGCTCGGCGTCGATCACCCGCTCGTCGACCGCCCCCTGCCGCGGCACCAGGGCGTCGCCGTGGCGCGACAGCAGCTCGGCGCGACGGCGCCCGTCGCGGATCACGTTCAGGCTCCGGCGCGTGGCCGCCTGGTACAGGTAGGGCAGGTCCACGTCGGTGCGCCCCTTGCGGAGCAGGTCCAGGAACAGCGCCTGCACGACGTCCTCCGCGTCAGCACGGCTGCCCAGCATGCGCTCGCACTTGCGCAGCAGGGCGGGGCCGTAGCGGTGGTAGAGCTCCACGCGGGTCCAGGGAGAGGGAGGGAGGCGGACCGATCACAGGCAGGTGCCGTCGGCGACGGCGACTGTGACACACTCCGCGCCGAGGTCCACCAGGGGGCAGTCGGAGTCCGACTGGCAGGGGCGACCGTCGGGGTCGCACACCTTGACCAGGCCGGTGCCCTGGCAGGTGCCGCTCGCGCAGTCCTCGTCGGCCAGGCAGCCCTCGCCGGCCAGCCGGCTGCCCACCGTCCCGGTGCAGGTGTAGGGCCGCAGCAGGCCCTGGGCGGGCGCCAGGACGTCCAGCGGCAGGTGGCGCTCGCAGGCGCCCCCGTCGGCGCAGGGGTCCTGGTCACCGCACTCCGCGCACTGCGAGGCCTCGCAGATGCCGCTGCCGCACTCGGCGTCGGACACGCAGACCTCTCCCAGCGCCTTCGCTCCGGACTCCACGCAGTCCCGGTGGCCGTAGACCAGGTCGCTCCAGTCCAGGCCGCAGGCCAGCCCCGTGCCGCAGTCGGCGTCGTCGCCGCAGGCGGCGCAGGTCTGTGCCTCCAGGGTCGCGGTGCTGCCGGGGTAGGGGATCTGCTCGCAGTACCCGCCGCCGCAGGCATCGGCCGTGTCACACTCGACCCCCTCGGGCAGGTCGTGCAGCACCACCGGCTCCCCGCTGCACAGGCCGTCGTCGACCCCCAGCGCCCGCACCTGGGCGATCACGGCCCGGGCGTCGCCGCGCTTGACGATGCGGAAGCGGATCCCCTCGAACCACACGGGCGTGCGCACCTTGTAGCTGGTGGCCGACCAGTCCTCGGCCGAGATGGGGCTCTGCCAGTCGACGACCCCGTCGTCCAGGAAGTCGAGCTGCAGCTCCAGCTCCGCGCCCAGGTCGGCGTCCGCCAGCAGCGAGAACTCGACGCAGGCCGCCTCGTCGGGGCCGGCGGGCGCGTACTGCGAGAGGGCGACGTACTCGCCCCGCAGCTCGGCGCCGCTGTCCAGCTCGTGCCAGGTCGGCACCTGGATCACCTCGCCCGCCTCGACCACCCAGCCGCACAGCTCGTCGCCGCACCACAGGTCGAAGCTGGCGTTGAGCAGCAGGTCGTTGGTGATGCAGGAGTCGGCGCCCCCCAGCACGGGGGCCGACAGCGCCAGGGCCAGCAGGATGTGACGCTTGTCCATCAGAAGCCTCCGCGGATGCCGAGCTGGTGGACGATCCCGCCCGAGTCGTGGCGGTCCCCCAGCAGGTTGTGGATGATCGGGGCGTAGACCAGCTCGCTCTGCCAGAACAGGCCGAAGCCGCGGAAGTCGCCGAACCGGGGCATGAACTGCAGGCCCAGGCCGCCGGCCACGACCGGGCCGAACTGCTTCTGCACCTCCGTCTCCTCCTGGGTGGTGAAGCGGGTCGTCCCCCAGCCCAGGCCCCCGCCCGCCTGCGCGTAGGGCACCAGCCACTCCTGGACCAGCGGGAGCTGCAGCCGACCGTACACCCCCGAGCGCCAGCCGCTCCACCGGAAGGTGTACTCGTCGTCCTCCTGGTCGCCGGCCACGCCGTAGACCTCGCGGGCCCGGCGGTCGTTGTCCAGCGAGCCCAGGCCCCCGACCACGGTGAGGTGGCGGGTGACGCCGAAGGCCAGGCCCAGGGTGTAGACGGTGTCGACGTCGCCGGCGTCCTCGGCCTCCCCGAAGCCGAAGTCGACCAGGCGCTGCTGGTAGGGGTCGTCGTGGGTGTTGTTGGCGCCGACGCTGTGCTCCATGAAGAAGGTCTCGACCCGGGCGGCGGGCCCGCCCTCGCCGCGGGTGGCGACCTGCTCGACCTTCACCCGGCTGCACCCGACGGTCGGCAGCTCGGACACCCCCGTGGACAGTCGCACGGTGCACGACTCGGCCTTGTCGCCCTGGCGGACCAGGGCCTCGTACTCGCCGGGCACCAGGGCCAGCTCGAAGGGCCGGCCGGCGGCCTTGTGGATCTCGGCCACCACGCGCTCCTGGGGCTGCCGCACGACCAGCACCTCGGCCTGCAGCTCGGTCGGCAGGCGCAGGCGGGCGGTGGCGGCCTGGGGCCGGGTGAGCACCAGGGCGCCCTGGCCGCGAAGGTCTGTCTCCAATGTGACATGCTGGGCGCCGACCTGGGTGGCGGCGGTGGTGACCAGGGTGCGATGGTAGGCGTAGGCGTAGGCCTCGTCCAGGGTGATGGCGCCGTCACTGTCCTCGTCGGCGGCGCCCCGCAGGCCGGCCTGGAGGTGGTGGCTGAACACGCCGGCTCCCAGGCTCTCGGACTCCTGGGACAGCTCGGTGTCGCTGCTGCTGGCGATGACGGCGAAGCCCTCGGTGGACAGTCCCGCCACGCTGCTGGTGGAGAAGTCGGCGGCAGGGGCCACGCCCTTGGCCTCGGTCACGGCACCGGACTGGCAGGCGTCCAGCACGGCCAGGGTGACCGTGGCGTCCAGCCCCTCCAGGCGACTGCGCAGGTCGGAGAGCGGCACCACCTCGTCGCCCAGGTCCAGGCCCTGGGCCCGGGCGTGGCCCGAGTAGTAGAAGACGAAGGTGGTGCGCCGGCCGGCGTCGGCCTCGGCGGCCAGCACCTCGCCGAAGCCGTCGAGGGCGTGCAGCAGCGCCTCGGCGTCGGGGTTGGCCAGGGTCACCAGGTGGGCGGCGTCCAGGCCGCCGGCGTGGGTCAGCACCTCGGCCATCGCGGCGGCGTCCTGGTCGGCGAAGCGCAGGGCGCGCTGGCCGGGGCCGGGGCGGTTGGAGCCCACGACCAGGGCGTAGGTGGCGCCCGGGCTGGGGGCGTCGACAGCGGCCGCAGCAGCCTCGGCGGCGGCGGCGGGTGGGGAGAGGGCCAGCAGGGCCAGCGAGGCGGGCGGCAGCAGCCTGGGCGTGGGGGGCATCGGGGTCTCCTCGGCGGGGTCTCGCCAGGTACACACCCCAGGCACGAGAACGGGGAAGGGGGGAGCGAGGGACTCTCACCCGCCCGGGACGGCGCGGCGCGCGGCCGCGCTCAGCCCCCCCAGGGCGCGCGCAGGTGGTGGGCCCGCGGGTCGTCGGCGGGGATGTGCGGGCGGGGCCCGGGCGAGAGCGGCACCGAGACGAGGTCGGGGGCGGGGGGGGTGTCCTGGCAGGGCGAGGGCGCGCCCCAGGGCGCGTAGATGACGGTGCGCGCGTCCTGGTAGACCGGCGAGCCCAACAGCCGCTGCAGGGCCCGGTCGCGGCGGGGGTGGTCCGCCAGCTCGTCGCGGCGCAGCACGACGTAGGTGACCCCCAGCGCGCGGATGCGCTCGCCTGCGGCCTGCGTCGGCCGGTCCAGCGGGCCCCGGGCCTCGACCCCGTGGCTGGTCAGGTGCACCAGCCGGGCCAGCCAGCCGTTGTGCTCCAGCAGCGCCAGGGTCTGGGCCGGGACCAGGCTGTCGTTGCGCTCGGCCATGCCGCCCAGCAGGGGGCGGCCGTGTGCGGACTGCCAGGCCAGCCCGCGCTGGCTGCCGCCCCACGGCAGCTCCAGCACGGCGCCCTGGGGGCCGGTCGCCAGGCAGCGGTGCCCCGCGGGGGGGGTGGGATCCCAGGTGGGCAGGGGCAGCAGGCGGTCGGCGCGCCCCTGCGCCAGCCAGGCGCCGACCAGGGCGACGGCGAGCAGGCGGCCGGGCAGGGGGCCCCAGGCGCGGGCGCGGGCGAGCAGCAGGGCCAGGGCGACGGCGGCGGGCACGCTGGCGACCAGCAGCGCGCGCCCGGGCCACCACAGGCGGCGGGCGAAGGGCAGCAGCTCCAGCAGGGCCATGCTCGGCAGGCCCGGCAGGCCCAGGGGGCCGACGGCCAGGGTGGGGCCGACGGCCAGCAGGCCGACGGGCAGCAGCATCGCGAGCAGGGCCCGGCGCGGCCCGCGGCCGGCGACGGCCAGGCCGGCCAGCAGGGCCAGCAGCAGCGGCAGCGGGGTGGGGTGGGCCGCGGGCGCGAAGACGACCCCGCCGCGGGGGTGGTTGGCCAGGAAGCCGACCGCGCCCAGCAGCGGCTGCCAGGTCCAGAGGTCGACGGCCTGCCCCTCGGCGGTGCGCAGGGGCTGGGCGGCCAGGCTCCAGGCGCCGGTGTCGAGCAGGCCGGGGACCTCGCCGGCGCCCACGCCCAGGACCAGGGGCACGACGGCGGGGGCCACCGCCAGCAGGGCGACGGCGGCGGCCAGGGCGTGGCGGAGCAGGACGGCGCGGCGCTGCCCGGGGGGCGCGGCGGCCACCGCGGCCAGGCCGGCGCCCAGCGCCAGGATGCCGGCGAAGAAGCCGTGGAACCAGTACTGGTAGCCGGTGAGCGCCAGCAGCAGGCCGGCGGCCAGGGGCGCCCCCAGGCCGGGCCGGCGGGCCGTGCACCACAGGGCCTCGACCAGCAGGATCGGGAAGAGCAGGATCGCCTGGGTGGGCCGCCCCTCGCCCAGCTCCAGCAGGGCCAGCGGCGAGAAGGCGAGCAGCGGGGCCACCACCTCGACCGCCAGCGGCGCCGAGGTCACGCGGCGCAGCAGCCGCCGGGCGGCCAGCCAGGTCGCCAGCAGGCCCAGGACCCACAGCAGGTTGGCGCCGAGCACCGGGCCGAGGACGCGGCGCAGCGGGACGGCCAGCAGCGCGTCGAGCAGGTTGCTGCCGGTGTGCAGGTGCAGGTCCTTGCCCCAGGGCCAGAACATCCGGTCGGTGTGGTGCAGCGGCAGGTCGCGGGCCAGCGCGTCGTCGACCATGTCGTAGAACCAGGCCGTGCCGTGCGCGTCGACCAGGTCGGCCCCCAAGAGCTGCCGCGAGAGCAGGGGCAGGGTGGGACCCACGGCGGCGGCAACCACGACCAGGGCCAGGGCCAGGCCGAGCAGGCGGTCGGTGCGGCGGGGGCGCGGGGGCGAGCGCAGCGGAGGCGGGGACATCGGCGGGCAGGGTAGCGCGTCCGGTCCCCGCTTCCCCGCGCCGGCCGAAGGGATTAGGTGCGCGCCCCCTCCTGCCCGGGACGGCCCCCATGAAGCCCAACCACTACCGCAGCCACACCTGCGGGGCCCTGCGCGAGTCCGACGTCGGCGCCACCGTGCGCCTCTCCGGCTGGGTGGCCCGCCAGCGCAACCTCGGCGCCATCCTGTTCTTCGACCTGCGCGACAAGTGGGGCCGCACCCAGTGCGTCGTGCCCGAGGGCAGCCCGCTCTACGCGCAGATGGCCGAGATCAAGCGCGAGAGCACGGTGCGCGTGGTCGGCAGGGTCGCCCTGCGCGAGAACCCCAACGCCGAGCTGCCGACCGGGCAGGTCGAGGTGCTGGTCGACCAGGTGGAGCTGCTGGGCGCCTGCGAGAACCTGCCCTTCCAGGTGGTGGACGACCCCAACACCAGCGAGGCGACCCGCCTGAAGTACCGCTACCTGGACCTGCGCCGGGACAAGATGCAGCGGGCGCTCAAGCTGCGGGCCGACGTGATCTTCAGCCTGCGCCGCCGCATGGTGGAGCAGGGCTTCACCGAGTACCAGACGCCCATCCTGACGGCCTCCTCGCCCGAGGGGGCGCGCGACTACCTCGTGCCCAGCCGGCGCTACCCGGGCCAGTTCTACGCCCTGCCGCAGGCGCCGCAGATCTTCAAGCAGCTCCTGATGGTCGGCGGCCAGGAGCGCTACTTCCAGATCGCCCCCTGCTTCCGGGACGAGGACGCCCGCGCCGACCGCTCGCCCGGCGAGTTCTACCAGCTCGACATGGAGATGAGCTTCGTCGAGCAGGACGACGTCTTCGCCGCCATCGAGCCCGTGCTCGAGGGCGTCTTCCGCGAGTTCTCGGACTGGAAGGTCACCCCCGCGCCCTTCCCGCGCATCGCCTACCGCGACGCGATGCTGCGCTACGGCAGCGACAAGCCCGACCTGCGCAACCCGCTGCAGATCGCCGACGTGACCGCGCAGTTCGTGGGCTCGGGCTTCGGCGTCTTCGAGGGGCTCATCGCCAATGGCGCGGTCGTGCGCGCCGTGCCGGTCCCCGGCAGCTTCGACCGGTCGCGCCGCTTCTGGACCGACCTGGAGGACTTCGTCAAGGGCGCGGGCGCCGGCGGCATGGCCTGGCTGGCGCTGCCGCCGCCGGGCGAGGACAAGGCCAAGGGCAGCGTCGCCCGCTTCTTCGAGGGCGAGCGCCTGGCCGCGCTGAAGGCCGCCCTGGGCCTGGCCGAGGGCGACGGCGCCTGCTTCCTGTGCGGGCCCGAGGAGAAGACGGCCAAGCAGGCGGGCCTGCTGCGCGACCAGGTCGGCCGCCAGCTCGGGCTGCTGGCCGAGGGCGAGTACCGCTTCTGCTGGATCGTCGACTACCCCTTCTTCGAGCGCAACGAGGACACGGGCCAGGTCGAGTTCAGCCACAACCCTTTCTCCATGCCCCAGGGCGGGCTGCAGGCGCTCGACGAGAAGGACCCGCTGGACATCCTGGCCTACCAGTACGACATCGTGGTCAACGGCGTCGAGCTGTCCAGCGGCGCCATCCGCAACCACCGCCCCGACGTGATGAAGCGGGCCTTCGAGATCGCCGGCTACAGCGCCGAGGACGTCGAGCAGCGCTTCTCCGGCCTGTGGAACGCGTTCCACTTCGGCCCGCCGCCCCACGGCGGCCTGGCGCCGGGCGTGGACCGGATGGTGATGCTGCTGGCCAACGAGAAGGACATCCGCGAGATCATCGCCTTCCCGATGAACCAGCAGGCCCAGGACCTGATGATGGGCGCGCCGGCCACCGTGCGGCCGCAGCAGCTCCAGGAGCTGCACCTGGCCGTGGTGTGGCCCAAGGGCATGGGCCCGGCGACTGCCCCGATGGCCGAGGCGGCGACGTCGGAGGACGGGCTGGACGCGGAGGAGGGACGCTGACCCTGGGCGGCGACGGATTGTTGCCAGCCAGGTGATTATCACCGCCGGCGGCGGGCTTAGGCTGCTTGCACCCTGGAGGTGCGATGCGCCAGCCCACCATCTTCCTGCCGCACGGCGGCGGCCCCTGCTTCTTCATGGACTGGACCTGGGGTCCGCCGGACACCTGGGCGCCGCTGGCGGCCTGGCTGGAGGGCCTGCCCTCCTCGCTGCCGGGCAGGCCCACCGCGCTGCTGGTCGTCTCCGCCCACTGGGAGGCCCCCCAGCCGACGGTGACCACCGCGGCCGCGCCCCCGCTGCTCTTCGACTACACGGGCTTCCCGCCGCACACCTACCGGCTGACCTGGCCGGCGCCCGGCGACCCCGCGCTGGCCGCCCGCGTGCGGCAGCTGCTGGCCCAGGCGGGCATCCCCTCGGCGGAGGACCCGCGCCGCGGCTACGACCACGGCGTCTTCGTGCCGCTGAAGGTCGCGCTCCCGGCCGCGGACATCCCCACGGTGCAGCTCTCGCTGGTGCGGGGGCTGGATCCGGCCCGACACCTGGCGATCGGCCGCGCCCTGGCGCCCCTGCGGGACGACGGCGTGCTCATCGTCGGCAGCGGCATGAGCTACCACGCGATGGACGGCTTCTTCACGAACCGCGCCGCCGTGGACTCCGACCGCTTCGACGCCTGGCTGGCCCAGGTGGTGGTGCAGGAGGGGCCCACGCGCGCGGCGTCCCTGGCGCGCTGGGCCCAGGCGCCGGCGGGCCGGGCCAGCCACCCGCGAGAGGAGCACCTGCTGCCGCTGATGGTGGCGGCGGGCGCGGCGGGAGAGGAGGCCGGCCGGGTGGTCCACCGCAGCCGGGCGATGGGCGCGACGATCAGCGCCGTGCGCTTCGGCTGAAGGGCGCGGGCCGCCTCAGGAGGCCATCTCCACGATGTCGGCCATCGTCACGACCTTGTAGTTGGTGGCGGCGAACTCCACCATGTTCTCGTAGGCCTGGAGGATGCGGGTCTGCTCCTCGTCGCTGCGGCGGGAGCTGGGGTCCTCGGCGTCCAGGTTGTAGGGCGGCGTGCGGGGGTTCTCCTTCTCCTTGTCCTTCCAGAAGGTGTAGAGCCACGGATCGGAGCCGTCCCGCTGCACGTTGTTCTCGTGGATCAGGCAGACCACGAAGGGCGCGCGCTTGCCCTGCCAGTTCATCACCCGCTGCTCCAGGCGCTTGTGGGGCTTGCCGTCCGCCGCCGGGTAGCCGCTGGAGTAGCGGTTCCACCACAGGGTCTCGCTGGACTCGCCGCTGGCCTTCCACTTGTCGATCACGATCTCGGAGGGCCGCGCCAGCAGGCCGTACTGGTACTGGTAGGGGGCCGAGCCCAGCGACTTCTCGCCGTGGTACCAGACCACGCCCTTGGCGCCCTGGGACTTGTAGTACTCGCAGGCTGCCTGCTTGATCGTCGACTCCTCGCTGGGCATCGCCACGCAGGCCGGCGCCTTGCCCAGCGCCTCCTTCACCAGCTTGAAGCCACCCGAGGACTTGGAGCTGAACTCGCCCGTCGACATGTCGAGCGCCTGGGTCTCGGCCTGCTCGATCAAGCCGGGCAGCTCCGAGGACTTCGCGCCGGTGAACCGGCTGTCGAAGCCGTTGAACAGCGGGTGGGGCGGCCGCTGGTGGTAGCAGATGCCCTGGGTCTTGAGCTTGGTGATGGCGTCGGTCCGGCTGGCCTTGTAGAGCGCGGCCATGTTGCCGGTCAGGTAGAAGTCGCCCTTCACCCCGTACTTGTTGAAGATGTTGACCAGCTTGATGACCGTGTCGGCGCTGCCGTCCAGGTAGCGGAAGTTCTGGACGTTGATCACGAAGTTCACGTAGGCCTTCACGGCCCCCGAGGGGCCGCCGCTGCCCGGGGTCGCCCCCGCCAGCGCCGGCGGCACGAACAGGCGATGCATGACGGGGGTGGCCGCCGCCGCGGCGGCGCCGATGGCCAGGCCGCGAAGGAGGTCGCGGCGGGTCGTTCCGTGCTCGTCCGACATGGTGATTCGCTCCTTGTCCGATGCCGAAGGTCAGGGTCTCCCGAGGCCGGGACCGCGGGACGACCCGAGTCACGGGGACTCTACTCGCCGCGCGCGCCGGGCTCAAACCCGGGGCCCCACCGACGGAGTCCCCCGCTCCCGGATTCGACGAGGCGGCCGCTTTGCATCCCCTTGACATCCGTGTAGAGTCCGGCCGGTCAAGGAGGGTGCGTGGTCCTCGGTCGTTCGCGAGCGTGGGTAGGCCTGCTGGTGCTGGGTGCCTGTCATGGCCCCTCCCCAGCGGACCCGGCGGCCGCCGGGCCGGTCCGGACGCTCCGGGGGCACCTCTCCCCCGACAGCGCCGACCGACCCAACATCCTCCTGGTCATCGCCGACGACCTCGGCGTGGACCAGGCGAGCTGCTACGCCTCCCCCGTCGCGAGCCGCGCTCCCCAGCCCCACCTCGACGCGCTCTGCGCGCGCGGCCTGGTGTTCACCGACGCCTGGGCCAACCCCTACTGCTCCCCCACCCGCGCCGGGATCCTCACCGGGCGGAACAGCGGGCGGACCGGAGTCGGAGAGCCGACGGGGGTCGGCATGGTCGCGCCCGGCCTGTCCCGACGGGAGCTGACCCTCCCGCGCGCGCTGGACCGCTCCGACAGCGGCTACACGCACGGGGCCTTCGGCAAGTGGCACCTGGCCGACGCCGACAACGGCGCGCTGCGCCACCCCAACATCGCGGGCTTCGACCACTTCGCGGGGGGCATCGAGGGCCACGTCGAGGACTACTTCTCGTGGTCCCGAGTGGTCGACGGCGTGGAGACCACCAGCACCACCTACGCGACGTCGGCCACCGTGGACGACGCGGTGGACTGGATCCGCGAGCAGGAGGACCCCTGGTTCGCCTGGGTGGCCTTCCACGCCGGTCACTGGCCGCGGCACCTGCCGCCCGCCGAGCTCCACTCCTACGGGGAGCTCACCGGCGACGAGGAGGACCTCGAGGCCCGGCCCGAGGTCTACTACCAGGCCATGGTCGAGGCCATGGACACCGAGATGGGGCGCCTCTTCGAGGAGATCGGTCCCGCGCGGATGCGGCGGACGGTCGTGATCTTCGTGGGAGACAACGGGACCGAGGGGACCGTCAACCAGGGCGCCTTCCCGGAGGGGCGCGCCAAGGGCACCCTGTACCAGGGCGGCCTCCGCGTCCCCCTGGTCGTCGCGGGCCCGGGGGTGCAGGCGCGCGGCCGGCAGGTCGACGCCCCGGTCCACACCCAGGACCTCTTCTCCACGGTGCTGGAGCTGGCCGGCGTCGACGTCGCCGAGGCGACGCGCGGCAGGCCCATCGACGCGGTCAGCCTGGCGCCGTACCTGGCCGATCCCGAGGCGCCCGACCAGCGCGACTTCGTCCTCTCCGAGGTCTTCGGCGGGGGGTCGACGGCGCGCGGCGCGGCCGGGCAGGCGATCCGGGACCGGGACCTCAAGCTGATCCGGTGGCTGGACGGCACCGAAGCCCTCTACGATGTCGAGGACGACCCGCTGGAGGAGGACGACCTGCTGGATGGCGTGCTCAGCGCCTGGGAGCACGCGGCCTGGGAGACCCTGGCCGACCACCTGGACCACCACCCGATCGACCCCGAGTTCGACGACGAGGACACCGGCGATGCCCTCCGCTGACCGCCCTCTCCGCCCCCCGACCACGCCGCTGACCCGGGCCGGGCTGGCCCTGCTGGCGCTCGCGACCAGCGCCTCCCCCGTGCAGGCGGCCACCGACCGCCTGCCCAACTTCCTGCTCGTGGTGGTCGACGACGTCGGCGTCGACCAGAGCGCCTGCTACGACCGCCCCCACGCCGAGCGGGCGCCGCAGCCCACGCTGGAGCGCCTGTGCGGCAACGGGCTCGTGTTCAACCGGGCCTGGGCCAACCCCTACTGCTCCCCCACCCGCGCCGCGCTGCTCACCGGCCGCCTGGGCGTGCGGACCGGGGTCGGGGAGGCCCTGGGGCGGGGCGCGCCGGGGCTCTCCGAGGACGAGACGACCCTGCCCGAGGCCCTGGCCGCGCTCGACCTCGGCTACACCTCCGCGCTGTTCGGCAAGTGGCACCTGTCCGACGAGCTCGACGGCGTCGACCACCCCAACCTGTCGGGCTTCGACCACTTCGCCGGCGCCATGGGCGGTGAGGTCGACGACTTCCACGAGTGGATCCGGGTCGAGGACGGCGAGGCGGAGTGGACCACCGACTACGCGACCTCGCGCACGGTGGACGACGCCCTGGCGTGGATCGAGTCCCAGGAGGGGCCCTGGTTCGCCATGGTCTCCTTCCATGCGCCGCACACGCCCCTGCACCTGCCCCCGCTCGACCTGCACTCCTACGACCACCTCACCGGCGACGAGCGCAGCCTGGCCACCCAGCCCGAGGACTACATGAAGGCCATGCTGGAGGCCGCCGACACCGAGCTGGGGCGCCTGCTGGCCAGCATGGACCCGCGGACGCGCGCCGACACCGTGATCATCTACCTGGGCGACAACGGGACCCCGTCGGACGTGGCGGACGGGACCTACCCGCCGGGCCACTACAAGGGCAGCCTGTACCAGGGCGGGATCCACGTCCCCCTGGTGGTGTCCTCGATGCGCCACGTCCCCCGCACCCGGCGCGTGCCCCACATCGTCCACGTCTCCGACGTCTTCGCGACCGTGGTCGAGCTGGCCGGCGGCAGCCTGGACGAGGTGATGCCCGAGGGCGTCGACTCCGACTCGGTCAGCCTGCTGCCCTACCTGGAGGACCCGCACGCTCCTTCCCAGCGCCGGACCGTGGTCGCCGAGCGCTTCGGCCCCAACGTGCGCGACGCCAACACCTGCCAGGCCGCCTTCGACGGCCGCTACAAGCTCATCCGCTGCGTCGACGGCGGCTGGCAGTACTTCGACCTGTGGTCCGATCCCGACGAGGAGCGCGACCTGTCGGAGAGCACCCTGGCGACCGGCCCGACCCGCGCGCTCGAGGCGCTCACCACCGCGCTGGACGCGCTGCCGATCCCCCCCGACGAGGCGCTGCGCTGAGCCCTCGCCGCGCCGCGCTCAACGCGCCGACGGCCCGTGGCGCGGGGGGAAGCTCAGCTCCACCACCAGGCCCAGCAGCGTCGCCAGGGGCACGCGGCAGCGCCCGGCCGGCTCCGGGCCTCCGCACCGCGCGCCGGGGATCCAGGGTCGCTCGGGGGCCAGCGGGTCGTCGCAGGTGAGCACGTCGGTCACCGAGTCCAGGTGGACCAGCCGCACCTTGTGCGGCAGCGCGAGGTGCGGGTGGCCGGAGGGGGGGGTGGCGCCGCCGCCGGGGGCGGCAAGGGTGGCGAAGACCGCGTCGCCCGCGGCGAGCGCGCGGCGGACGATGCCCTCGCCGTCCCGCTCCAGGGCCGGCAGGGTGGCCGGGTCCAGCCCCAGCAGCCGCGCCAGGTCGTCGTGGCGATCGGTCAGGGTCGCCCACTGCTGCCCCGTGACCGCCTCCAGGAGGGCGTCGAACTCTCCCAGGCCCAGGCCGACCCGACCTTCCCCGCCGGCCAGGGCCGGGTCGAACTGCGCGTCCTCGGCGTTGCGGTAGTCCCACGCCGGGTTGGCCGCCTCCAGCAGCGCCACCTGGAAGAGCGCGCTCACCGGCCCGCGGAGGCCCTCGGCCTCGGTCCAGCCCAGCGTGGGCTCGTCGCGCAGCAGGGCCTGGCCGTCGCGCAGGCCCACCGCCCCCGACGGCGTGCACAGGCCCGCGACCAGGCGGGCGTACTCGCCGGGGTCGCGCTCGGCCAGGTGCCGCTCGAGGCAGGCGGCGGCGCAGCTGCCCTTGTGGCCCTGCCCGATCCGGTCGGGCTGGTCGAGGTTGCGGATCAGCTCGCCCAGCAGCCGCCGCCGCCCGGGCTGGTCCGCCAGGGTCGGCGCCAGCGGGCCCCGCGCGAGGCGGTCCAGCGCGTCCCCCAGGGTCCCGCGGAACCCGTCCGGGCGGTCCAGGTGCCCCCCCGCCTCCAGCCGCTGCAGGGCGCCGGTCGCCGCCTCGCACCAGGACCGCGGGTCCTCGCCGGCGGGCAGGGGCCACGCGCCCAGGGCCGCGCCCTCCGCCAGCAGCGTCCGCGCCCGTCCGGCGACGGCCCGCGTGCGCGCTGCAGGTCCAGGACTCGGGGGTGACACGCGGCGAGTCTACTCCCCGGCCACGAGGTCCCCACACCATGCGGCAGCGCGTCCCCGCCAGCGTGCGCGCCTGTCGCTTAGGCTCTCGCCCCCCGACACGCGAGGGTCGCCATGAAGCGCAGACACCTGGGCACCGATCACGAGTACAGCGCCGAGACCCTTGCCCTCGGCTACGGCTACGACCCGCGCCTGTCGGAGGGGGCGGTCAAGCCGCCGATCTTCCTGACCAGCACCTTCCAGTTCGCCTCCGCGCTGGAGGGCAAGCGCTTCTTCGAGCTGGCCTACGGCCTGCGCCAGGCCAACAAGGGCGAGATCCCCGGGCTGATCTACAGCCGCCTGAACAACCCGAACCTGCAGATCTTCGAGGAGCGGCTGGCGGCGTGGGACAAGACCGACCGGGGCCTGACCTTCGCCAGCGGCATGGCCGCGATCTCCACCTCGCTGCTGGCCCTGGTCAAGCCCGGCGAGCACGTGCTCTCCACGGCCCCGGTCTACGGGGGCACCCACTTCCTGCTCGAGCACATCCTGCCGGGCTTCGGCATCGGCACGACCCAGGTGCTGGCCGGCAGCGACGCGGTCGAGCGCCTGCGCGCCGCGGCGGCCGCCGTGCCCGCCGGCAAGGTGGCCATGCTCTACCTGGAGACCCCGGCCAACCCCAGCAACGTGCTCACCGACATCGCCGGCGTGGTCGCGCTGGCCGCCGAGCTGGAGGCCACCACGGGCCGGCGCCCGGTGGTGGCGGTCGACAACACCTTCCTCGGGCCCGTCTTCCAGCGCCCCGCCGAGCAGGGCGCCGATCTCGTCCTCTACAGCGCCACCAAGTTCATCGCCGGCCACAGCGACCTGGTCGCGGGCGTCGCGACGGGGCGCGCGGCGATCATGGAGCAGGTCGCCCTGTTCCGCACCATCCTGGGGACCCAGCCCAACGCCTTCACCGGCTGGCTGCTGCTGCGCTCGCTGGAGACCGTCTCCATCCGGATGCACCGCCAGGCCAAGAGCGCCCGCCGGCTGGCCAGCGTGCTGCTGGAGCACCCCCGCGTGACGGCCGTGCACTACCCGGGCCTGCTGCAGGAGGGGGATCCGCAGCACGCGATCTACCAGCGCCAGTGCACCGGGCCCGGCTCGCTCATCTCCTTCGAGGTCCAGGGAGGAGAGGAGGCCGCCTACAAGGTCCTCGACTCCTTCGAGGTCTTCCGGCTGGCCGTCTCCCTGGGCGGCACCGAGAGCCTGGTCGAGCACCCCGCGACGATGACCCACGCCGACGTGCCGCCCGAGCTGCTGGGCTCCTTCGGCGTCTCTCCCGGGATGATCCGGATGAGCATCGGGCTGGAGCACCTGAGCGACCTGCGCCGCGACCTGGAGCACGCGCTGTCCAAGCTGGGCTGATCCGCACCCCGCTCGCGCTCAGCCCCGCGCCTCCTCCAGCTTCTCCCAGCAGGCGGCCACCTCGTCCGCCAGCCCCTGCAGGGCCTGCTCCTGCCCATCGAGGGCCTCGGTCGCGGCCGCGACGTCGGCCAGGAGCGCCGCGGTGGCCGCCTCGACCTCGGCCTGGATCGCCTGCCACTGGGCGTCGAGCCGGGCGACCGTGGCCGCCCAGGTCTCCCACGCCTCGGCCTCGGCCAGGGCCAGCGCCTCCTCGGCCGCCATCCAGGCGGCGAAGGCCGCGGCGGCCTCCTCGAAGCGCTCGGCGGCCAGGGCCTCCTCGTAGGCCCGGCGCAGCGCCTCGATCGCCGCCGCCTCCTCGGTGGACAGGCCCGCCAGGGTCTCGGCGAGCGCCGCGTCGGCCGCGGCGTGCCCGTCGCGCCAGGCCTGCTCGCCCTGCGCCAGCGTCGCCTCCAGCTCCGCCGAAGCCGCCGCCGCCCGCTCCTCGAGCGCCGCTCGCTCCGCCTCCAGCGCCTGCTGCCCGGCCGCGAGCTCGGCCTCCAGCGCTTCGCACTCCTCCACGGTCGGGCCCGGGTCCGCGCCGCCGTCCGCGGGCCCGGCATCCGGCGGGACCCCGTCGTCGGAGGGCGCGCCGCCGTGCGGGGCGTGCTCGTGCCGCCACCGCGGGCCCGAGTCCACGATCAGGCAGCCGGGGAGGAGGGCCAGGGCGAAGGCGAGGGCGAGGAGACCGCGTGGCATGGGACGCTCCGATCGGCCCGACCAGAGTAGCCGACGGAGCGGCCCGGCCGAAAGCCCCGTCCCGATGCGCGCGCGAGCGGATCCGACCAACAAAACGCCCATCGAACCCAGCACATGCTGTAGGGTCCCACCCACCGCGCCAGTGCCCCCCCCGTGCGCGGCCTGGAGTCCCCATGTCCAAGCTCCTCAAGGGCCTCGGCCTCGGTGCCGGCGGCCTCGTCCTCCTCGTGGGCGGCGGCGCCGCCTGGGTCGAGGTGACCTCGTCCCAGCGCTCCGCCCGGACCTACGAGACGCACCGCGGCGACTTTCCCGTGCCCTTCCCGCTCACCGAGGCCGAGGTCGCGGCCCTGCGCGCCGAGCGCGAGGCGACCCTGGCCGCCCAGGCGCCGCCGACCGAGCCCGCCCTGGTCGGGTCGGCGGGCGGCGCCCCCGCGACCGGCGCGGCGACCGACCCGGCGACCGACGCAGCCGCGCCGACCGACCCGCTCGCCGGGCTGGACCTGGACGCGATCGCGCTGGAGCGCGCCGTGGCCCGCGGAGAGCACCTGGTCAACGCCCGCTACGCCTGCGTCGAGTGCCACGGCAAGGACTACTCCGGCGGCACGATGATCGACGACCCGGCCATCGGTCGCTTCCTCGGACGCAACCTCACGGGCGGCAAGGGCAGCGTCGTGGCCGGCTACACCACGGCCGACTGGGACCGCATCGTCCGGCACGGGGTCAAGCCCGACGGCACGGGCGCCGTCATGCCGTCGGAAGACTACCTGGCCATGTCCGACCGGGAGCTGTCCGACATCGTGGCCTACATCCGCACCCAGCCCCCGGTCGACGGCGACGTGCCGCCGCCCACCTACGGGCCGCTGGGCAAGGTCCTGTCGGCCACGGGCCAGTGGGTCACGTCGGCCGAGCGGGTGCCGGACCACCAGGCCGCCCACCGGGTCGAGCCGCCCGAGGCGGGGGTCACCGTGGAGTTCGGCGAGCACCTGTCCAAGGTGTGCACGGGCTGCCACAACCCCGCGCTGACCGGCGGGCCGCAGGCCGGCGCGCCGCCGGACTGGGCGGTGCCGCGCAACCTGACGCCGCACGCCGAGGGCCTGCAGGGCTGGTCCTACGAGGACTTCGTCGCCGCCATGCGGGAGTCCCGCCGCCCCGACGGCACGCCGCTGCAGCTGCCGATGACGATGATCGCGCCCTACGCGCAGCGCATGACCGACACGGAGCTGCAGGCCCTGTGGACCTACCTCCAGCAGCTCCCCCCCAGCCCGACCCCGAAGGGCTGAGCGAGGGCGGCGCCGCGCGGGTGCTACCGTGCCCGCGGCCCGCCGCGCCGTCGCGGCCCGGTCGACCTCCCGCCGGAGTCCACATGTCCGCACCCAAGCTCCTCCTGACCCTCTCCGTCCTCTCCGCGCTCGCGCTCGCCTGTGGCTCCAGCGACGAGCCCGCGTCGGACGGCGGCGGCACCACGACCACCACCACCCCCGCCGCCACCTCCCTGCCCGGCGCCGGCACCCAGGCCGACCCCTACCAGGCCACCTGCAACCACAACGGCAAGGAGCTGGTGGGAGACGTCGGCGCCTCCTTCTTCGTCAAGTGCCCGGCCGACTGCACCACCGGCTCGGTCTGGGGCACGGGGCCCTACACCCGCGACTCCCGCCTGTGCACCGCCGCCATCCACGGCGGCGCCATCCCGGTGGGCGGCGGCGTCTTCAAGGCCAGCATCGCCGCCGGGCAGTCCGCCTACGAGGGCAGCGAGGCGAACGGCGTGAAGTCCAGCTCCTGGGGGTCCTACGACACCAGCCTGGCGGTCGCGGCCGCCGGCGGCGGCGCCAAGCCCAAGCCCAAGGCCGAGGAGCCGGCCGAGCGGCCCGAGCCCAAGCCCGGCGCCGGCGAGGCGCGGCCCGGCGGTCCCCGCAAGCTCAACCGGCCGCAGTAGGCGCGGCGCCCGCCCCGGGCGGCTGGAGCGGCTGGACCCGGCCGCCCAGCCGCTCGGCCAGCCTCGCCGAGAGGACGCGCGCCACCGTCATCACGCTGATCTGCGGGTTCCGACCGACGTTGCTGGGCAGTGCCGACGCGTCGATGCAGGAGATCCCCGGCTGCTCCAGCAGCTCGCCGGCCTCGTCGGTGGCGCGCCCGACCGAGCAGGTCGCCTGCGGGTGGCTGGCGTAGGAGATCAGCCGCTGCGGATCCAGGTCCTGGGGCGTCATCGCCTCGACCTCGGCCATGCTGCGCGCGACCGTGCCGCCGTGCAGCACCAGGCCCACCCACTCGGCGTCGGCCCCCTCGAACCACAGGCGGGCGCCGCGCTGCAGCACCCGGCAGATCCGCCGCAGGTCGGCCTGGCCGAGTTCGTAGCGGATGCGGGCCACGCCGTTGAGGGAGCCGCGCACCCGCCCGCGGCTCTCGTCCCGGATCAGGCCGCCGGTGTTGGCGATGTGGGCGCCGCGCGCCAGCATCTCCTTCATCTCCATGCCGCGGAAGGGCAGGTTGCCCAGCATGGCCGCCAGGGTCGGGTTGGTCTCGAAGATCATGCGGTCGTCGACGAACTCGTCCACCACGTGGCCCTGGGTGGCGCCCGGGGCGAAGACGCGGCCCTCGGGCAACAGGCCCAGCACGCTGTGCACCGGCTGCAGGCACAGGCCACGACCGACCTCGCCGTCGGGGTCGACCAGCCCCGCGTCGTGCAGCAGCCGCGGCGTGCCGATGGCCCCCGCGCTGAGCACGACGTGGTCGGCCTGCACCGAGAAGCGGCCCCGCGGCTGGCCGCGATCGTCCACCAGCGAGCCCCAGGCCCGGCCGACCGCCAGGCCCTCGGTGCGGCAGCCGGCCAGGATCCGGGCCCCCGCCGCCGCCGCCCGGGGCAGGATCTCCCGGTCCACGCTGGCCTTGCCGCCGTGCGGGCAGACCAGGTGGCAGCGCCCGCAGCCGCTGCAGTCCGGCGCGTTGCGGCGGGCGTTGAAGCCCGACCAGCCCAGCCGCCGGGCCGCGGCCTGCTGGGCGCGGTCGTTGCCGGACAGCAGGTGGTCGGGCGTGGGCGCCACGTGCAGCAGCGCCTCGACCTGGGCCTGGGCCTGGTAGTAGGCCTCCTCGTCGGCGAAGACCCCGCCGGGCGAGACGGCGCCGCTGGCCTCGTTCCACTCCCGCAGCGTGTCTCGCGGGGTCTGGAAGCACAGGGCCGAGTTGACCAGGGTCGAGCCGCCCAGGCCCCGGCCGCCGACCACCGGCATGGGCGGCGCGCTGCCCATCGAGGTGCGGAAGCTGCCCTCGGCATACAGCCGGAGCATCGCCTCCTGCAGGGAGGTGGGCTTGGGGGTCGGGTGGAAGCCCTCCTCGAGGACCAGCACGTCCAGCCCGGCCTCGGCCAGGGTGAGCGCCACGAAGGCCCCCGCCGCGCCGGCACCGACCACCACCACGCGGGCCCGCTCCTCGACCTCGCCCTGGGGCTCCGACCACCAGCTCACGCCGTCCTCCCACACAGCAGCGGGATGCCCATCGCGAGCTGCACGTCGGTGCGCTCCAGGTAGCTGGTGTTCCAGAACATCCGCAGCGCGGTCATGAGCTGGCAGCGCACGACGTCGGACGCCTCGAACCACTCGTCGAGCACCCGCTGCTGCTCGGCGGCCGGCAGCGCGGTCAGCCGGTCCTGGCCCAGCCGATCCAGCGCCGTGCCGTGCTCGAAGAGCAGGGGCACCGCCAGCATCAGCATCCGGTGGTGCTCGGGCAGGTCGGCCAGGAAGGCGTCGATCGCCTGCAGGGTCACCAGGTCGCCGCCCGACCCGGGCAGGGGGCCGCCCGGCGGCAGCAGCCAGTCGCCCAGCACGCGCAGGATGGCGCCGGTCTTGTCGCCCAGGGCGCGCGGCGCGAAGGCCAGCGGCGGGTAGGCGCCCAGGTGGCCGACGCCGTGCCAGGCCGCGACCAGCGCCGCGGTCGTCGCGGCGCCGAAGAGGAGGACCTGGCGGCGGGAGGGGGGATGCACGGGGCCACCCTACACGTGTCAGCGAAGGCCCGCGTCGGAAATGCGCCCCCCCCTTGTCCACCCGGCCCCGGCGAGCAGCTTGCGGCCACCCCCGGAGGCCCCGTGCCCACCCTCTTCGTCGCCGGCGCCACCGGCTACACCGGCCAGGCCCTGGTCCGGCTCGCCCGCGCGCAGGGCCACACCGTCGTCGCGCACGTGCGCCCGGGCTCCCGGGACGAGCAGGCGCACGCCGCGCGCTTCGAGGCCCTGGGCGCCCGGGTCGACCACAGCCCCTGGCAGCCCGAGGCCATGTCCCAGGCGCTCGCCGCCTGCGCGCCGGACGTGGTCTTCGCCCTGCTGGGGACCACCCGCGCCCGGGGCAAGGCGGCCGCCGGACGCGGCGGACCACCCGAGACCTACGAGACGGTCGATCGCGACCTCACCCTGCTCCTGCTGCGCGCCGCCCTGGGATTGCCGAGGCCGCCCCGCTTCGTCTACCTGTCGAGCCTGGGCGCGCAGGCGCCGCGCGGCAACGCCTACCTGCGGGCCCGCTTCGAGGTCGAGGCGGCCCTGCGGGGCGCCGACCTGCCGTGGACCATCGCCCGCCCCAGCTTCATCACCGGCGCCGACCGGCCCGAGGATCGCCCCGGCGAGCGCATCGGCGCCCAGGTCAGCGACCTGGCCCTGGGCGCCCTGGCGGCCCTCGGCGCCCGCAGCCTGCGCGACCGCTACGGCGCCATGGACGCCGACACCCTGGCCCGCGGCCTGCTGCGCGCCGCCCTGGATCCCGCGGCCGCCGGGGCCGTGCTCGAGGCCGCCGACCTGCGCTGACCCCGCCCCTCAACCCCCCGGCGCCGCCGGTTCGGGCGGCCCCTGCAGCCCCAGGTCGGACAGCGCCGCCCGCACCGCCGCCATGAAGGCATCGCCCGGGTCGGCCTTGGCGCTGCGGTAGCCCGGGTCGCGCTCCTCGAAGTAGGGGTGGCCGCGCAGCCGCTCCGCCTCGAAGTGGCCGACCAGGTGGGTCAGCGGGTGCCGCGCCGCCAGGTCGCGCACCAAGGTGGCGTTGGCCTGCACCTGCGCCTCCGTCAGGGGCCAGCGCTCCCCGCCGCCCACGTTCTCGATGCCGATCGCCAGGTGGTTCAGCCCGATGACGTGGCGCAGCACCACCTCGTCCGGGAACAGCCGCCAGATCGTGCCGTCCCGGTCCACCAGGTAGTGGGCGCCGACGTTGAGCGCGCCGGCCGCCTGCAGCTCCGGCCGACCGCCCAGCCGCGCGGGGGCGAAGGTGTTCCAGGCGCTCGCGGCGGTGGAGCCCGCGGTCCAGTGCAGCACCACGACCCGCGGGGTCATGCGGGTGTCGACCTCGGCGTCGCCGGTCAGCGCGGCGGTGCGGTGCCTCGACAGGTAGTCGACGGTCAGCGCTCGCCGCTGCTCGTCCCATGGCAGCGGGCGCTCGTGGATCTCCAGCCCCTGAGCGCGCGCGCCGGCCAGCAGCAGGAGCGCGAGGAGCGCCCGGATCACGCCTCGGCCGCCACCAGCGCGTGCTGCAGGAGCGCATCGAGCGGGATGACCTCCAGCGCTGCCTGGTGGGTGCTCTCCAGGACGACCGGGCAGGCCTTGCCCGCCTTCCACGCGTCCAGCCAGCTCCGCGCCACCACGCACCACTGGTCGCCGGGCTTGAGCCCGGGGAAGCGGTGCGACGGCAAGGGCGTGACCAGGTCGTTGCCCCGCTGCCGCAGGTGCTCCAGGAACTCCGCCGTCACGCGCGCGCAGACGGTGTGGCTGCCCCGGTCGTTGTCGTCGGTGTTGCAGCAGCCGTCGCGGAGCCAGCCGGTCCTGGGATCGTGGCTGCAGGGCTGGAGCGGCTGCCCCAGGACGTTGAGCGAGCGGTGCACGGCGCCCCCCCCTCAGGCCAGGTTGTGGAAGACGTGCTGGACGTCGTCGTCCTGCTCCAGGCGGTCGACCAGGGCCAGCACCTCGGTCGCCTGCTCCTCGCCCAGCTCCACCGTGTTGAGCGCGATGTACTCGCTGCCCGTCGACTTGGGCTCCAGGCCCTTCTGCTCCAGCCCACGCTGCAGCTCGCCGAAGTCCGAGAACTCGCACCGCAGCACCAGCACCGGGTTGCCCTCGTCGTCCTCGCTCTCGCCCATCTCCTGCAGGCCGTAGTCGATCATCTCCAGCTCCAGCTCGTCGGCGTCCACCCCCTCCGGATCCAGCCGGAACACGCCCATGCGCTTGAAGGTGAAGGCGACGCTGCCGCTGTTGCCCATGTTGCCGCCGCCCTTCTTGAAGTGCATGCGGACGTTGGCCACGGTGCGCACCGGGTTGTCCGTCGCCGTCGTCACCAGGACCGCCACGCCGTGGGGCGCGTAGCCCTCGTAGACGATCTCCTGGTAGTCGGTCGCGTCGCCGCCCGCGGCGCGCTTGATGGCGTTCTCGACCTTGTCCTTGGGCATGTTCACGGCGCGCGCGTTCTGGATCGCCCGCCGCAGGGCCGGGTTGTTGTCGGGGTTCTCGCCGCCCTGCTTCACCGCGATGGCGATCTCCTTGCCGACGCGGGTGAAGGCCTTGGCCATGCGGTCCCACCGCTTGAACATGGTGGCCTTGCGAGTCTCGAAGATGCGTCCCATGGGGCCTGCTCCTGATGGTCCGCCAGCTCGGCGGTGCGGCCGAGGTAGCATGGCGCGGCCCGGCAGGGCAGGTGGCATCGCCGCCATGGAGCTCCGATGCCCCCGCTCAACCTGCTCTTCCTGTGCGTGGCCAACTCCGCCCGCAGCCAGCTGGCCGAGGCCCTGGCCCGCCACCTGCTCGGGCCCGCAGTCGTCGCCCGCTCCGCCGGCAGCCGGCCCGGCCGCGTGCATCCCCTGGCGCTGCGCGTGCTGGCCGAGGTCGGCGTCGACACGACCGGCCTGCGCAGCAAGCACGTCGACGAGCTCGATCCCACCGGCGTCGACCTGGTGCTCACGCTCTGCGCGGAGGAGGAGTGCCCCCTGTTCCTGGGGCGCGCCGAGCGCCGCAGCTGGGCCCTGCCGGACCCCGCCGGCGCCGACGAGGGGGCCACGGAGCAGGAGCGCCTGCTGGCCTTTCGCGCCGCCCGCGACCAGGTCCACGCCCGCCTGCTGGCGCTGGCACGCGAGCGTGGCCTGCCCCTGGTGGGCACGCCCGACGCCGCCCACCCCCCGTCCGTCCCCACCGTCGCCGTCGTCGGCTGGAAGGACGCGGGCAAGACCACCCTGGTCGAGGGCCTGGTCCGCGCCCTGACGGCCCGCGGGCTGCGGGTGGGCACGGTCAAGGCCACGCACCACGACGTCGAGCCCGACGCGCCGGGCAAGGACTCCTGGCGCCACCGCCGCGCCGGCGCCGTGGAGACCCTGCTCGTCGGCCCCCGGCGCTGGGTGCTCACCCGCGAGGAGCCCCAGGACTGCGCGGCCGCCCTGGCCCGCATGAGCGGCGTGGACGTCGTGGTCGTCGAGGGCCTGCGCGGCGCCGCCCTGCCCAAGGTCGAGGTGGTCTCGCCCGGCAGCGCCCGCCCGCTGCTGGCCGGCAGCGACCCCCTGGTCTTCCTGCTCGCCGCCGACCCGCCGGCCGCCGCGCCCGGCGTGCCCGCGCTCCCGCGGGACGACGTCGACGGCATCGCCACGGCCGTGGTCCGCCACCTGGGCCTGCGCCTGCCCTCCGGGAGTTAGGCTGTCCCGCACGAGGACCTGATGCCCCAGCCCACCCTGCCCGTGCTGCCCCCCGTCTCCCGCTACATGGACACCGACGTCCACGTGCTCTCCGCCGGCATGGACATCCTCTCGGCGGTCGACTCGCTGATCGAGCACCACGTCACCGGCGCCCCCGTCGTCGACGAGGTGGGCCGCCTGGTCGGCATCCTGACCGAGAAGGACTGCCTGCGCCTGCTCACCCAGGGCGACATCGCGGCCGACAACCCCGGCGGGACCGTCGGCGACTACATGACCCGCAAGGTCGTGACCGTGACGCCCGAGGTCAACATCTACCACGCTGCCGGCCTGTTCCTGGCCCACAGCTTCCGCCGCCTGATCGTCGTCAAGGACGGCCGCCTGGTCGGGGCGATCACCCGCTTCGACATCCTGCGCGCCGTCTCCGAGAACCACAAGCTGGTGCTGGCCGGCTGACCGCCATGCCCCTCGCCGCCCTCCTCTCGCTGCTCCTGGCCTGCGCGCCGGCGCCCGACGGACCGGCGCCGGGCCCCGACGCCGACGACGGAGAGGGTGACGACACCGGCACGGCAGGTAGCGACGGCGGCGCGGAGACCCCGCGCCCCACCTGGACCGTCCTGGTCTACATGGCCGCCGACAACGACCTCGAGGGCTACGTCCTGCACGACCTGCAGGAGCTCGAGAGCGGCGGCGACGGCGACGACGTGCGCGTGCTGGTCCAGGTGGACCGCGCCCACGGCTACGACGACGGCGACGGCGACTGGACGGGCACCCGCCGCTACGAGATCCGTGGCGACGACGACCTGCAGGTCATCTCCTCGACCATGGTCGAGGACCTGGGCGAGCTGGACATGGGCGACCCGGCCACGCTCTCCGACTTCCTGGCCTGGGGCATGGCGCGCGCCCCCGCCGACCACGTCGCCCTCTTCCTGTGGAACCACGGCGACGGCTGGATGGCCGTGCCCCCGCCGCCGCCCACCATCGCCAGCGACGACCAGGCCGGCAGCAGCCTGTCCATCGCCGAGGGCGAGCTGACCGCCGGCCTCGACGCCCACGTCGCCGCCCGCGGCCCCATCGACCTGCTGGGCTTCGACGCCTGCTACATGGGCAGCTTCGAGGTGGCCCACGCCGTGCGGCAGCACGCCCGCGTCATGCTCGCCAGCGAGGCGTGGGTCGGCCACAACGGCGTGATGTACGGCCCGCTGCTCTCGGCCCTGCGCGACGACCCCGCCGCCGACCTGCACGCGCTGGCCGCCGACGCCGCCCGCCGCTCGGTCGAGGACGGCAACGAGCTGACGTTTTCGGCCGTCGACCTCTCGCGCGTGGACGCCGTCGCCCAGGCCCTCGACGCGCTCGCCCAGGTCGGCCTCGCCCAGCCGGAGGGGCGCGACGCGCTCAACCAGGCCCGCCTGGCCGCCGAGGGGGCCGACCGCCAGTACCCGCGCTGGTACCTCGACCTCGGCAGCCTGGGGGACCAGGCCGACCCGATCCCCGGGGTGGCGGCCGGCGCGCTGCGCGAGGCCCTGGACCTCGCCGTCGTCGGCAACGCCGGCGACGAGACCTGGTCCTGGACCTCCGGCCTGTCGGTCATGGCCGACGTCCGGGACGCCCGGGGCCTGCGCCTGTACAGCGAGGGAGCGGGCGCCACCTGGTCGCAGGAGACCCGCTGGGACGACTTCCTCCTCGCCGTCCGCGACGCCCGACAGGACCAGTCCGCCCGCTAGCCCCGCGCCCGGTCGGTCAGCCCGCGCGCGGCTCCTCCAGGGCCAGCACGGTGCCCTCGGCCAGCGGCTGCCACCCCTCGTCCGACAGGGGCACGCTGGCCAGCAGGCTGACGTGCTGGTCGGGGTGCGGGCTGCGGATCTCCATGCCCGCGAAGGGGTGGGTGGCCGGGTGGGGGCAGCTCCGGGTCAGGTGGTGCAGGCCCGGCGAGGCCATGCGCCCGTCGGGCTGGCGCCGCCGGTGGCTGTGGGCGAAGAGCACCTGGCCGTCGGAGTACAGGAAGTTGGCCGGCCCGTGCGCGGCCGCCTCGGCGGCGAAGGTGGCGAACACCTGCCGTCGGGCCGCGATCGACGGCGCCGGGTCCCGGTCGTACAGCCCGGCCAGCCGATCCAGCAGCACGCAGAAGGCCCGCTCCGAGTCGGTGTCTCCGTCGGGCTGGTAGCGGCCGGGGCCGCCACCGAAGCCGTGCAGATCTCCGTTGTGGGCGAAGACGTGGTCCCGCCCCGCGAGCTGGCGCACGAAGGGCTGGGTGTTCCGCGTCGCGATCTCGCCCTGCGTCGCGTAGCGCACGTGGGCGATGAAGACGCGGCTCTCCAGGCCCGAGGCCAGCAGCGCGCGCACCTTGTCGCTCGCCGCGGCGGCCACCGGCTCGCGGATCAGGAAGGCGCGCGTCCCGTCGTACCAGGCGATGCCCCACCCGTCGCGGTGGTGGTCGGTCAACCCGCCGTGGCGGGCCAGCTCGCCGAAGGACAGGGACACGGTGGCCGGGTGGCGGGCCACCATGCCGAAGAGCTCACACATGTCGAGGACCTCCTGCGCGGTTCGCAGGTGTGGACCGGCACCGCTTCCCCTCCCTGGAACCCGACGGCGCGCGCGCGGCAATCGGCCGCAGCTCGGCGGGACCGACCGGCGCGGGTCTCGGCGGGCCGCCGTTTCATGATAATGATACTCGTTATCATCCACAACCGGAGCCCCGATGGTCCCCCCCCTCGCCCCCCTCGGCCTCGACGACATCCTGCCCCTGGACCGCTACCTGGCCCTGCGGTCGACCTACCTGCAGGAGATGCTGCGCTACAAGGACGACCGGCGGATCAGCCTCGGCGGCTGCCTGAGCCTGACCTTCGAGTGCCGCGAGACGGTGCTCTGCCAGGTCCACGAGATCCTGGCCCTGGAGTACGCCCACCGCCCGCACCGCATCGGCGAGGAGCTGGCCGGCTACGCCTGCCTGGTCCCGCGCCCGGGCGAGCTGACGCTGACCGCCTTCGTCGACGGCGGCCCGCCCGCCCAGGGACGCACCCTGGCCCGGGCCCTGGCCCAGGTGCCCGGCACGCTGTCCCTGCACCTCGACAGCCACAGCATCGCCGCCGAGCCGGCCGCGCCGACGCCCGATCCCGCGGATCCGGTCCACTACCTGCGGATCCCGGTCGGCGATCGGGACCTGTCCACCGCCCGCCTGGTCCTGTCCCTGGGGGCCCGCACCTGGCACGCCCCCCTGCCGCGCGGCCTGCGCCCCGCGTGCACCAGCGCGCCCTGCCCGCGCCTGCTCCACCTGGCCGCCGCCCGCCGACAGGCCCCAGGGTAGCGGCCCCGGCGGGCGCGCTACAGTGGCGCCATGCTGTCCCTCCTCCTCCTGGCCGCCTGCTGCATCCCCCTGGGAGGTGACGGGACCGCGCCGACGCCCTCCGCCCCCGGGGGTCCGCAGGACGCCACATCCTCGACCGAGGAAGGCCCCCGCCCCTGGCGCGCCCCCGCCGCCCTGCCCGTTCCCGACCCGCCCGCCGTCCTGCCCGGCCCCGCCCAGAGCGAGGCGGCTCGCCCGGCATGGCACGCCGACACCGACTACGCCCCCCAGGCGCCCGACGAGGCCTTCGCCCTGGCGCAGCCGGCCGCGGGATCCCTCGCCGAGGGGCTGCTCACCTGCGAGGTGGTCACCTCCTTCCGCGAGAACCACATCCGCAAGCGCAACAACGTGCCCGACCTGTCCGCCCGGCTGGACCTGGACGGTCGCAGCCTGTACGCCGTGGGCGCCGACAACGCAGGCAGCGTCAGGGTCAGCGCCCCCCTGGTCGAGCTGACCCCCGGCGAGTCGCTCTCCGTCCAGGCCTGGGACCGCGGCCTGGTCTTCCGTCGCAAGATGGGGCTGGTCAGCGCCACCTACCAGTCCCTGCCGCTGCAGGCCTCCGCCCAGACCCTGACCCTGGACTGCGGCTGGGTCCCCCGGGAGGCGCTCGAGCCGCTGCTGCTCGACCGGATCCAGAGCGCGGGCCGCCACCTGCAGGCCTGGGAGCCGTCCGCCGACCTGCAGGCCGACCAGCCCGGCCCCGACGGCCGGGGCGCCGACGCCTGGCGGGCCATCCTGGACGCCGCCGGCCTGGTGGGCTGGGCGGACCCCCGGGTCGCCGACCGCGTGCGCCGCTTCGGCGAGAAGCGGGCCGCGCACCTGGACAGCCTGCGGGCCGCCATCGAGGCGGAGCGGGCGCGCCTGCCCGCCGGAATGCGCCCGCTCGGCACCATCCAGTGGGCCCCCGCCACCCTCCAGCTCTCCGACAACACCGTCTTCGTCCGCCTGCCGGTACAGCCGCTCCAGGGCAGCGTCGAGCAGGGCAGCTTCGGGCTGGCCGAGCTGCAGCAGGTCCAGCTCCTCGACGCCGAAGGCCAGGTCATCGCCGTCGGCGTGCGGGGCCTGGGCCCCGATGGATCCGACCTGTCCAGCCCCCTGTCCGGCCCCGGCGTCGTCACCCTGGAGGCCATCACCGACCGGGTCCCGGCCACGCCGATGCTCCTGCGCGCCCGCCTGGCGGACGCCTGGCACTTCCAGCGGATCGAGGCGGAGGGTGGGAGCGCCCGGTAGCGGCGCGGTGATCCCGCCGACCCGCCGCTACAGGATCGACCCCGGTGCATAGGCCGCCGCGGCGGGGTGGCTGTCCACCAGGGCCTGCACCTGGCGGGCGAAGGTCCGGACCTGGGCGGGCGCGGCGCCGACGAAGGCCAGCGGCTCGGCCAGCAGCGCCTGCAGGCCCGCTCGGTCCAGCGGGATCCGCGGGTCGGCCGCCAGCCGGTCCAGCAGGTCGTTGTCCACCTGGCCCCGCTCCCGCATCGCCAGCGCGACCGCGACGGCGTGCTCCTTGATCGCCTCGTGGGCGGCCTCCCGCCCGGCGCCGGCCTTCACACAGGCCATCAGCACCCGCGTCGTCGCCAGGAAGGGCAGGTTGCGGTCCAGCTCCCGCTGGATCACGGCCGGGTAGGCGCCCAGCTCGTCGAGCACCGTGAGCAGGGTCTGGAACAGCCCGTCGATGGCGTAGAAGGCGTCGGGCAGCGCCACGCGCCGCACGACCGAGCAGGACACGTCGCCCTCGTTCCACTGGTCGCCCACCAGGGCGTCCACCATGGCCAGGTGACCGCGCAGGATCGCCGTGAAGCCGTTGATGCGCTCGCAGGAGCGGGCGTTCATCTTGTGGGGCATGGCCGAGCTGCCGACCTGTCCGGCCTGGAAGCCCTCGGTGACCAGCTCCTGCCCCGCCATCAACCGCATCGTGCGCGCCAGGTTCGCCGGGCCCGAGGCCACCTGCACCAGGGCGCTCACCACCTCGAAGTCCAGGCTGCGGGGGTAGACCTGTCCCACGCTGTGCAGGCGCTGGCCGAAGCCCAGGTGGCGCATCACCGCCTCCTCCAGGGCGTCGACCGCCACCGCGTCGCCCAGCAGGTCGAGCATGTCCTGCTGGGTGCCCACCGGGCCCTTGATCCCCCGCAGGGGGTAGCGGGCGATCAGCTCCTCCAGCCGCCGCGTGGCCTGCAGCAGCTCCTCGCCGAAGCTGGCGAAGCGCTTGCCCAGGGTCGTGGCCTGGGCCGGCACGTTGTGGCTGCGGCCGGTCATCACGGTGCTCTCGTGCTCCAGCGCCAGCCGGGCCAGCCGGGCCAGGGCGGCGACGCAGCGGTCGCGCACCAGCAGCAGGCCCTGCCGCACCTGGAGCTGCTCGACGTTCTCGGTCAGGTCGCGGCTGGTCATGCCCTTGTGCACGTGCTGGTGGCCCGCCAGGGCGCAGAACTCGTCGATGCGGGCCTTCACGTCGTGGCGCGTCACCCGCTCCCGGGCGGCGATGGCGTCCAGGTCGACGCGCTCGATCACCTCCTCGTAGGCCTCGACCACGCCCTCGGGCACCGGCAGGCCCAGGTCGCGCTGCGCCCGCAGCACCGCCAGCCACAGCCGCCGCTCCTGCACCACCTTGGCCCGCGGGGACCAGATCTCCAGCATCTGCGGGCTGGCGTAGCGGGTGGCGAGCACGTTGGGCACGGTCATGTGGGCCTCCGGAGCCGAGGGGCCGGGCCTAACGCGACCGATCGGCCTCCCGCGGCAGCCGCTCGAAGCGGAAGTCGCAGCAGGCCGCCCCCTGGGCCAGGGTGCCGGTCCGCCGGTAGCGGATGCCCAGGGCGGCGAAGAACTCGGGGAAGACCAGGTCGTCGCTGTAGCAGTTGGGCAGGCAGGCCTCGGGCACGCCCATCCTGCGGGCCAGCTCCAGCCAGACGCACCACCGGACGTCGAACTGCACGGCGTCGGGACCGTCCTCGACGATGACCAGCTCCTGGCAGCCGGCGGCCTGCGCCGCACCCGGCGCCGGTGCCACGTAGGCCCGCCAGGCCCGCAGGGGATCGTCGAAGGCGGCCAGCCCCTCGGCCTCGGGCAGGGCCAGCCGCATCGGCTCCCGCGCGCTCTCGTCCATCACCGCCTGCATCACGCAGACGGCCTTTCCGGTGCCCAGCACCTCGGCCAGGGCGGCGAACATCGCCAGGTACTCGAGCTGCTGGGCCAGGAAGGCGCCGTTGGTCATGCCGCGCGCCCGCAGGTCGGACAGGTCCAGCGCCGCCGCCCGCCGCCGCGAGCGCAGGAAGCACCATCCGAAGCGCAGCTTCTGGGGGAAGGACAGGTGCCGCATCACGACGGCCTTGCCCACGCGCCGCATGGTCGCCTTCACCTCGGGCGACCAGGCGCCTTCGGCCTCGCTGAAGGCCACGCCGTAGTTGCGCAGGTGGGACACGTCGGGCAGGTCCATGCGCGCTCCTCGCCGAGGACGGGAGCTAACGCGGCATCCCCGCTGGCCGTGCTAGGGTGCCACCCACGGAGGCCGCCATGCTGCTGCTCATCGCCCTGCTCGCCTGCGGAGACAAGGACCCCCAGGTCGTGCCCGACGCCGATGGCGACGGCTACGACGTCCCCGAGGACTGCGACGACGCGGACCCCGACGTCAACCCCGAGGGGGACGAGTCCTGCAACGGCAAGGACGACGACTGCAACGGCGTGGTCGACGACAGCCCCAACGACGGCCTGCTGTGGCACGAGGACCTGGACGGCGACGGCTATGGCGACCCGCTGGTCACCATCGTCGCCTGCGAGCAGCCCGACGGCTGGGTCGACGACACGACGGACTGCGAGGACGACGACGCGACGGTCAACCCCGGCGCGCCCGAGCTGTGCGACGACCTGGACAACGACTGCGACGACGACGTCGACGAGGACCCCACCGACGCGCCGACCTGGTACCGGGACCAGGACGGTGACGGTCATGGCGACCTGCTGCAGCCCCAGGCGGCCTGCGAGCAGCCCTCGGGCCACGTCGAGGCGGGCGACGACTGCGACGACCTGGACAGCGACGTGTACCCGGGGGCGCCCGAGCTGTGCAACGACGCCGACGACGACTGCGATGACGACATCGACGAGGATCCGACCGACGGCTACACCTGGTACGTCGACGGCGACGACGACGGCTTCGGCGACGCATCCTCGCCCATCCTGGACTGCGAAGTGGTCAAGGGCACGACCGACGTCGGCGGGGACTGCGACGACGACGACGACACCCAGTTCCCCGGCGCGCCCGAGCTGTGCGGCGACAGCCAGGTCAACGACTGCGACAGCGACGTCGACGCCGCGGCCGCCACCTGCGGCGGCTGGGGCCACGCCATCGACGCCTCCGCCGTCGCGCGCGACAGCCTGGCCGCCGACCAGGACGCCTGGCTGGGCGCCACGCTGGCTGGCGGCTTCGACGTGGACGGCGACGGCCGGGACGACGTCGCGGCGGGCGCCTTCCAGCAGGCCACCCCCGACGGCACCGCGGCGGCCGGCGCCATCGCGCTGCTGTCCCCCACCGGCCCCGGCGGCGCCGACACCCGCCTGGCGATGCTGTACGGCGACCAGGAGGGCATGGAACTGGGCAGCGAGGTGGCGGCCCTGGGCGACCGGGACGGCGACGGCGCCAGCGAGCTGCTGATCGCGGCGACCATGGTCGGCGATCGCGGCCAGGGGCGGGTCTACCTGCTGCCCGGCGGGGCCCTCCCCGACGACCTGGGCGAAGCCCTGGCCTCCTGGGACGGCGACGGCGACGACGAGATCGCCGGAGCCGAGTCGCTGGCTGCGCTGGGCGACGTCGACGGCGACGAGCGGCCCGACTTCGCGGTCGGGGCCCGCTACGGCAGCCTGGGCGCCACCTACGCCGGGCAGGCCTACGTCGTCAGCGGCGCCGCCTCTGGCGCCCACAGCCTGGCCGACGCGACCGCGCGCCTGTACTCCACCTCCAGCTACGGCTACGCCGCCGCCCGGGTCGCCGGCCCCGGGGACCTGGACAGCGACGGCATCCCCGACCTGGTGGTCGACGCCGTCGGCGAGGCCGCGGCCTGGATCGTCTTCGGGCCCTTCTCGGGCGACCTGGCGTTGCAGTCCGACGCCGACCTGCGGATCCTCGACGCCGACGAGCTGACCGCCACCTGCATCGTCGGAGACGACCTGGACGGGGACGGCACCGCGGACCTGGTGCTCTCCACCACCGTGGACGCCACCCACGCCGAGCGCGCCGGCGCCGCCTTCGTCCACCTGGGCCCCTGGACCGAGGATGTCGAGCTGACCGAGGCGGACCTGGCGATCCTGGGCGAGACCGAGCAGGGCTACCTGGGCGGCGAGGTGGCGCTGCTCCCGGACACCGACGGCGACGGCGAGCAGGACCTGCTGGTCGGCACCGGCAGCTCCACCATCCGCGCCGGCACCGCCTCGGCCCTGGGCGGCAGCGGCCAGGCCTTCGTCTTCGGCGCCATCGGCGCCCGCACCGGCACCATCCTGGAGTCCGACGCCGACCTGGTCTTCACCAACGCCACCTCGGGCGAGACCTTCGGCATGGACGTCAGCAGCGCCGGCGACCTGGACGGGGACGGCCGCACCGACCTGCTCATCGGCGGCCCCGGCGCCACCTGGGGCGGCGGCCTGGGGGACGCCTGGGTCCTGGAGAGCGACCTGCGGTACTGAGCCCGCTACTCGTACACCGCGCAGGCGCTGCTCTCGGCGCAGACGGCGAGCCCCAGCCGGTCCGTGTCCGCGGCGAACAGGTGCAGCCGGTCGCCGGTCGGGCAGTCGGCCTGGATCGCGGGGGCCGCGATCACCAGGCCGCCCAGGTCCACCTCGTCCAGGTCCAGGTCGGCCACCTCCATCCGGGTCGAGCCGAAGTTGGTCGGGCAGTCGGTGGGCCACTCGTCCTCGTCGCGCGGCACCAGGTCGACCACGGCCAGCAGGGTGTCGTCGCCGTTGCGGAGCTCGACCGTGCCGTCCTCGGCGTCGACCACCATGCTGCCGGTGGGGGCGCTGGCCGGGTCGAGCTGGGCGCCGTCCTGCAGGGCCTCGGCGAGCAGCCAGGTTCCGGACGCGATGCGGACGGTGTCGCCTCCACATGCCAGGAGAGGGAGCAGCACCAGCGGGGCGAGCAGCGAGCGGGTCACGGGGCCTCCAGGGGATGGCGACCGGGAATTCAAGAGCCGTGCCATGTCGATGGCCAGCGGATCCTCAGCGGCGCCTCCGGGCCGATCACGACATCCGGATCACGCCATCGGCAGCTCGCGCAGCGCCGCCTCCACCCCCGACAGGTCCGCGACCAGGGCGTCGGCGCCCAGGCTGGCGGGGTCCTGGCTGCTGTAGCCGTGGCCCACCAGCACGATGGGGATGCCAGCCGCCCGCGCGGTCTGCACGTCCGTGATGCTGTCACCGACATAGGCGGCGCGCCCGGTACCCAGGGCCTGCACCACCCGCAGCAGGTGGTCCGGATCCGGCTTGCGCCGCGGCACGCTGTCGGCCCCCAGCACGCTGCCGAAGCGTCCGCGCCAGCCTAGCGTAGCTAGAATCTGCTCGGTCGGGGCCTGGGGCTTGTTGGTGCACAGGCCGATCCGGCAGCCCTGGTCCCGCAGGCGGTCCAGCAGCGCCTGCGCGCCCGGGTAGGGCCGGGTGCCCTCCTCGACCGCGGCGCCGTAGACCTCGAACCACAGGGGACGCAGCGGGACCGGGTCCAGCGCCTCGCCGGTGGCGGCCAGCGCGCGGCCCAGCAGCATGTCCAGGCCCTCCCCCACCATGCCGCGCACCTCGTCGGCGCGGAGCGCGCGCCGGCCGAGGTGGGCCAGCACCTGGTTGACGGCCAGGGCCAGGCCGGGGATCGAGTCGACCAGGGTGCCGTCCAGGTCGAAGACCACGATGTCGGGGAGCGAGGCGGAGGTCATGGGGCGGCCTAGCTCGCCGGGGCCGCGCCTCCCAGCGGGACGGGCCCACCGTGCAGCAGGTGCTGCTGCGGGCCCCGGTTCGCCCAGGCGGGTGTGGCCCGCAGCAGCAGGTCCCGCAGGCCGCGTGCCACCGGGCTCGACCAGGGGGCGGCCTGCCCGGCGACAGCCCGAGAGCCCGGACCGCGCGATCTGGGTCCAATTTCCAGCCTTGACACCATCACTATCACCGCACCCTCCCTCCCATTGTGCTTTCCCCCACCCCCGCCGCCCAGGGGAACGCCGCCGCGAGGCTGGCGCCGCCATGGACCGTGACGCGGACGGCGGAACCTTCGGGCAGGGCGTACCAGCGCAGTCGCTGGGTCCAGGTCGCCCTGCGGTGCTGGCGCTTGTCGGGCGTGGTCGCGAGGAAGGGGTGCTCGGGGGGCACGACCGCGCGGCGGAGGTCGACTTGGAAGTCGACGGTGTCGAAGGCGCGCCGGAGCGTGTGCCTGGCGGCGGCGGGCAGGAAGTGCGCGTGTGAGACCTGGTGTGGGCCGGGCGGGCTGTCCGGGGCAGCCTGGATCGCCAGCGGTGCACCGATGATCTGTCGCGGAGGCCGTCCGGGTCGAGGAGGCCTGGCCATCGCCTCCACGGAGTGTTGCTGGCGGCGTGTGAAGACGACGGCGGGCAGCTGCGCTGCGATCCGCTCAGCGAGCGCGGACGGGACGGCCAGGGTGACGACCTTGGTCTGGTCGGGCTTGGCGCTGGACAGGCAGCTCTCTCTCCCTGGGCAGTTCCAGCACGTACGCCCAGGCACCCG
>JAKLKF010000210.1 GCA_023150805.1 Myxococcota bacterium
TGGCTGGGGCCCAGGCCGTCGGCGCGCAGCAGCAGCCACAGCGCCAGCGCCTGCATCGCCGCCTGCGGCATGTCGAGGAAGTACTCGCGGGCGTACTGCGCGACGAAGGGCGAGGCGACGGCCAGGGCCCCGACCGCCAGGCCCGCGCGGGGCCCGCCCAGGCGGCGGCCGATGCCGTGCATGGCCACGGCCCAGACCACCCAGAACGGGGCCAGCGACCGCCGCGCCGCCGCCATGTCCGGCGGCCCCTGGCCCGCCCCCGGCAGGCCGGTCGCGTAGACCAGCGGCGGGTAGGGCAGGTCGCGCGGCTGCCGCAGCAGGCCGGCGCGCCCCAGCAGGTCCGGGTCCGCCGACGGCCACAGGGCCTCGCGCCAGGACCACAGGGCCATGAACTGGTGGTCGGTGAACTTGGGCGTCTGGTCGAGCGAGACGTAGCGGGCGTTGGCCACCGCGAAGGCCAGCCCCAGCACCAGCGGCGGCAGCCAGCGGCGCAGCCCGGCGAGGGCGGCGGCGCGGGTGTCCAGGGTGCGCGGGCGCGGCGGCGACAGGGGAGGACCCCGCAGGAGGAGACGCCCCCGGATCCGGAGGCGCCGGGACGATAGCGCGGGGCCTCCCCCTGCCGCCTTGACGCTGCCTTCCGGCCGGCAATACCATGCCCGGCCATGCCCCTCCTCCCCCGCTGGTGGCGCGGTCTCCTGGCGCGGCGACGGGGCATCCTGCCGGTCCTGCCGCTGGGCGGCCTGCTCGCCCTGGCCCTGGTCCCCGGCGTCTTCGCCCGGCTCTTCGCGCTGGGTCCGCTGGAGCCCGACGCCGCGCACCTGCTGTCGGGCGCCGCGGCGGGCGTGGCGCTGGCCACGGCGGGCACCTTCCTGGCCGGGAGCCGCCGCGGCGCCGGCCTGCTGCTGGGCCTGCTCGTGCTGCTGTCGCTGGAGCTGGGCGCCCGGGCCTGGGTGGTCGCGACCTGGTCGACCGAGCGGCGGGGGGAGCTGGAGCGGATGCGGCGCATCCTGGCCGGCGAGGCCGTGGAGTACCTGGCCCACCCCTTCCTGCAGTACGTCGGCAACCCCCGCTTCGACGCCAACCTCTCGCCCGACCGGGACCAGCCGGCGGCCCGGCCCTACAACCGCTTCGGCTTCCCCGACGACGAGTTCCACTACGCCCGCAGCCCCGGGTCGCTGCGGGTCGCCTGCCTGGGCGGGTCGACCACCGCGGGGGCCTACCCCGGGCTGCTCGAGGAGTGGCTGCAGGCCCACGTGCCGGCGGGCACGCCGGTCGAGGTGCTCAACTTCGGCATGGGCGGCTGGACCAGCGCCCACTCGCTGGCCAACTACGTGCTCAACGTCGTCGACTTCCAGCCCGACTACGTGGTCTTCCACCACGCCCACAACGACTTCATCGACGCCGTCCACGCCCGCCCCGAGCAGCTGTCGGCCCTGCGCGGCGACTACGCCCACCTGGCCGGCCGCTACGCGGGGTCCACCGGCTCCTTCGTCACCAGCCTGGAGGCGCGCCTGGCGCCCAGCCTGCTCTACCGGCTGGCCCGCCACCAGGCCGTGATGCCCGACCGCCTGCACGGCGCACCCCCCGCCGGCCTGCCGCTCGCCGGAGGCGGCGCCACCCGCGAGATGGTCCAGGACGGGCCCTGGCCGTACCGGCGCAACGTGCAGTCCCTGCTGGCCGTGGCGCAGGCGCACCGGCAGCGCGTCGTCCTGCTCACCCAGCCCCACCGGGTCGGCGGCGGCCCGATGGGCACCGAGGCCCGGGACCGCTTCATCCAGCGCTGCAACCAGGCGCTGGCCGAGGAGGCGGCCGCCCGTCCGGGCGAGGTGCTGCTGGTCGACCTGGTCGCCGCCCTGCCCCAGGCGCCCCAGGTCCGCTTCGAGGACAACATCCACCTGGACTTCGCCGGCGAGCAGTGGAAGGCGGCCCAGGTGGGTGCGGCCATCCTGGCCGACTGGCGCCCGCCCTCCCCCCCTGCGGACGCCCCGTCCCCGGGACCGCCGTGAGGCGCGCACACCGGCTGCGCCGGGCCCGGCTGGGGCAGGCGCTGCGGTCGGCCCTGGGGCAGGCCCTGCGCGCCGCGGCCGCGCTCGCCGTGGTGACGGTCGGCCTGGGCCTGGCCATCGCCGTCGCCGAGCGCGACTTCCTGCCCGACGTCGACCGGGTCCTCTACGACATGCGCGTGCTGGAGGGCGCCAACGACGACAAGATCGGCGAGATCCTCAGCGCGGACCGGGTGGCCCAGGACCTGCCCCGCCGCTGGCGGATGCGCCTGGACGACGCCCTGCACGGGCGCGTGGCCGGCCTGATCTTCCTGCCCCAGGCCAGCATCGGCCTGGCGGCGCGGCACCTGCCCGTGGTGCCCGCCTACAACCTGCTGACCTTCGGCGCCTGGGTGCTGACCGCCACCGGGACCTGGCTGGTGGGCCGCCGCCTGGGGGCCTCGGCCGGCGGGGCCTTCGTCGGCGCGCTGCTCTTCGCGCTGTCGCCGGCGGCCCTGGTGATCTTCCGCAGCCGCAGCCTGGACTACGGCTTCATGTTCTGGCTCCCGCTCTACGCGGCCGGCCTGCTGGGCGCCCGCCAGCGCGGCCGCGTGGGGGACCTGGCCCTGGTCTTCGTGTCGGTGCTGGGCATGGCCGTGACCTGCTACTACCACCTGGTCGCCGCCGCGGGCTTCGGGGCCGCCGTCCTGGGGCTCACCCTGCTGGCCGCGGCGCCGGCGGCCCGCCGCGACCCGCAGGCCCTCCGCCCGGTGCTGCGCCTGCTGGGCGTGGCGGCGGTCGCCTTCGTCGCCTGCGCCCCCCAGGTCATCCCCGAGGCCATCGCGCTGGCCAGCCTGCGGGCCGGCAGCCCCGACGTGATCACCGTGGAGTGGATCCCCCGCCTGGACGGCGCCGCAGAGGTCCTGCGGCGGCTCGAGCTGCTGCCGACCTGGACCGCGGTGGTCGGCGCGCTGGCCCTGGCCTCGCTCTGGCAGCCCGCCGACGGCCCCACCCGTGCGCTGCGGCGCGTGGTGCTGCTGAGCAGCCTGCTCGGCGTGCTCGCGGTCGCGGCGGCCTTCACCTTCCGCGACGCGACCGTGGCGCTGCTGGAGCGGCTGCCCCTGCTGTACCGGCTGCGCCGGATCGAGGTCCTGCCGCTGCTGCCCTGGATGCTGGTCAGCGCCAGCGCCGGCGCGGCACTCTCGGCGCCCGCCGCCCTCTCGACCCGCCTGCGCCTGCTGCCCGTGGCCGTCGGCCTGGCCCTGGTCGCCTTCACCGTCCACCGCACGGCCCGCGAGACCCGGTCCTACGCCGGTCCCGACGACCGGCTGCACATCCCCGCCGAGGTCCTGCGCGCCGTCGACGACCGCCTGCCCGCGCCCGCCCCCTGCGCGGTCCACTTCGTGCCGTCGCAGGCCCGCCACCGGACCGCGCTGGCCTTCTACCTGCACACCTGGACCCGCTGCGAGCCGCTCTCGCCGCCGATGGAGTGGACAGCCGCCCTGGACCTGCAGGAGGGTGACCCGGCCATGGCCCCCCCCCAGGTGAACACCGGCGTCGCCCCGATGCCCACGGCCACCGCCGAGGAGCTGCTGGCGGCCCTGCAGCCGGCCTGTGGCCTGCTGGTCGTGCACCAGGACGGCGGCTCGCGGCTGGAGGTCGACCGCGACCTGGTCCCTCGCCTGGAGGCCCTGGGCCTGCAGGTGGAGGCCCCCGCGCCGCGCTGGTGGGTCGCCCGTCCGCCGGGCTGCGCAGGCGCGCCGTGAGTCGCCCCGCGCTCTCGTCCCTGGCGGGGCTCGCCCTGGCCGCCTGCGGGCCCGCGGCGCCCGAGGGCATGGTCCACATCGCCGAGCCGGCCCTGGGCGGGGCGCCGGGCTTCTGGATCGACCGCTACGAGTTCCCCGGCCGGCAGGGCGAGCGGCCCGAGCTGCGGCTGAGCCTGCAGGCCGCCCGCGAGCGCTGCGCCAGCCAGGGCAAGCGCCTGTGCACCGCGGCCGAGTGGCGGCGGGCCTGCCTGGGGCCCACGGGCGACAACGACTTCGGCTACGGCCCCACCTGGCAGGCCGGGCGCTGCGTCGACAGCCACGCGCTCAGCTCCGGCCACACCAGCATCGTCGGCGGGGACGACGGCGCGCTGCCCGCCGGCGCCATGCCCGGCTGTGCCACCCCCGAGGGCGTGCACGACCTGGTGGGCAACGCCGAGGAGTGGGTGCTCGACGACTGGCGGGGCGTCGACGGCATGCTGGAGGGCGGCGCCTGGTACACCTGGACGGGCTACCCGGCCTGCCGGGGGATCTACTCGCGCGAGCCCGACTTCCGCGTCGTCGACTGGCAGCCCATCGGCTCGGCCACCGCGCGCTGCTGCTGGTCGGAGCAGGCGCCCACCGAGGCGGCCCTCACCCCGGCGGCGATCGGCGCCGACCGCGAGCGCCGGCTGGACCAGGCCCGGGCCGCCAGCTCGCAGGCGCCCTACGACCCCACCGCCGAGGTCGAGGTGGCGCCGGGGCTGTGGATGGACGTCTACGAGTACCCCAACCGCCGGGGCGAGGTGCCCCGCACGGCGGTCAGCGCGCTGGAGGCCCAGGCGCTGTGCGCCGCCGCGGGCCGCCGCCTGTGCACCGCCGGCGAGTGGGAGCGCGCCTGCGCCGGCACCGACGGGCGGACCTGGCCCTACGGGCCCACCTTCGTCGACGGCGCCTGCAACGTGGGGCAGGCGACCCCACCCCGCGCGGGCGACGCCTGGGGCTGCCTGTCGCCAGCGGGCGTGCTCGACCTGGCCGGCAGCGTCTGGGAGTGGACCGCGACCCCGCTGGACGCGCCCTCGCTGGGCTCGACCGCCGCCGAGCGCCTGCACGAGATCCGCGGCGGCTCCTGGCTGGCCGACCGGGCCAAGGGCGTGTGCCAGCCGACCGACGGCTACCCCTTCGCGCCCGCCGACCAGCCCTTCCCCGACCTGGGCTTCCGCTGCTGCCGCGGCCAGGCCCAGGTGGCGCCCGCGCCCTCCCCCGCCGCCGACCTGCCCTGCCCCGAGGGCATGGTCGCCCTGGCCGGCCCCGCGGGCCCCTACTGCATCGACCGCTTCGAGTTCCCCGGCCTGGCCGGCGCCACCCCGGCGGGCGGCCTGGACCTCTCGACCGCCCGCGCCCGCTGCCAGGGCGTCGGCAAGCACGTCTGCACCGAGGCCGAGTGGATGACGGCCTGCGCCGGTCCGGGCGGGCGCCGCTGGCCCTATGGCGACCTGCTCGAGGCCGGCCGCTGCTCGGACGCCTCCGACCACGCCGCCAGCCCCGACCGCATCGGCGGCGAGCCCCTCCCCGCGGGCAGCAAGGCCGGCTGCGCCAGCCCCGAGGGGGTGCACGACCTGAGCGGGAACCTGTGGGAGTGGACCGAGGGCGCCGACGGCGCGGCCAGCCTGCGCGGCGGCGGCTGGGAGCTGTCGGCGGGCCTGGGCCAGTGCCGGGCCATCGCCCGGGCCGAGGCCCAGCGCGGCGCCGCCGAGTTCGGCGTGCGGTGCTGCGCCTCGCCGGACGAGGCCCGGGCGCTGCGAGGGGCACCGTGAGGCGCCGCCTGCCGCTGCGCCGCCGCCTGCTGTGGGCGGCCCTGTCCACGGTCCTGGCCTTCGCCCTGGTCGAGGGCCTGCTCGCCGGGCTGTCCGCCGCCACCGGGCAGGACTGGCGCGTCGACCCGCTGCCGGCCCACGAGGACTACGAGGTGCTCTGCCCCTACGGCGACCTGCTGCGGCTGTGCCCGGACCAGGGCCCCGACTACGAGCGTGTCCGCCCGCTGGTCATGAGCGCGCAGAAGGACCGCCCGCGGGTGGTCGCCATCGGCGAGAGCTTCGTCTACGGCCTGGGCCTGCCGGCCGGGAACGCCTGGCCCGCGCGCCTGCAGGAGGAGCTGGGCCTGGGGGTCGAGGTCCTCAACCTGGGCCGCTGCGGCACCTACGCCAGCCGGCTGGTCCCCCTGGTCGACGCCGCGATCCGCCTGGACGCCGACGTCGTGGTGCTGGCCGTCGGCAACAACGAGCACACCATGACCAGCTTCTACAGCGGCTGGGCCGGGCGCCACCCGCTGGCGGTCTACCGGGCCGGCGAGATCCTGGGGCGGCTGCGCCTGTACGGGCTGCTGGCCGGCGCCGTCGGCATCCCGCCGCGGGTCGAGGAGCGCTTCGACCAGGTGCCGGCCACCTTCGGCGCCGAGCTGGACCGGCAGGTCTACGCCGCCCGCCGGCGCCCGCCGGACCTGTCGGCCTTCCACCGGCCCGACCTGCCCGAGGGGCTGGCCCTGGCCGGCCCCACGGTCACCCGGATCCTGGAGCAGGAGCAGCGCCTGAAGGAGCGGATCTTCCGGGGGCACCTGGAGGGCATGGTCCAGGCGCTGGACCAGGCCGGCGTGGCCGTCGTGCTGGCGACCCTGCCGCTGGACCTCACCGCGCGCCCCGTCTTGTCCGGCATACACGACGGCGACGAGGCCCAGGTCGTCGCGATGCTCGCCGAGCTGGGGGGGCAGCCCGAGCCCGACGCCGCCACCGTGGCCCGGGGGATGGCGCTCGACCCCCGCGTGGCGGCCTTCCCCTACTTCGAGGGCATGGGGCGCCGCGCCCGCGGAGACCTGGACGGCGCCGCGCAGGCGCTGTGGGACGCCGCCGAGTGGGACATGGTCCCCGACGCCACGCCGAGCATCAACCGGATCACGGCCCAGGTGGCGGCCGCCCACGACCTGCCGCTGGTGCGCCTCGACCGCCTGTCGGAGGGCTGGCTGGCCCGCCCCTCGGACTACTTCCTGGACAAGGTCCACGTCAGCGAAGGGGGCGCCCTGGCGGTGGCCCAGGCGCTGGCCCCGGCGGTGCGGGCGGCGCTGCCCGACCCGGGAACGCTCAGCCCCCCGGCTCGATGAAGGCCAGGCCCAGCTCGGCGTAGGCCGCGCGCAGGCGCATGAGCACCCGCGTGGTCTCGGCGCTGTCCACGCGCCCGCTGCGCACGGCCGCGGCGACGTCCTCGGGGGCCGGCTTGAGGTCGGCCGGGTCCCGGCCCTGGTCCACCGCCGCGCGCTCCAGCTTGCGCAGGACCAGGTCCAGGTAGCTCTCGAGGAGCTGAGCGTCGGCGGCGCCGCTGCCCGCGGCGGTGGGGGTGACGGCGGCCGCCGGGGCCTGGGCGGAGGCCGCGCCGACGGCGGAGCCCGCGCCGGCGGGGCCGGGCTCGGGGAAGCGCAGGCCGTACCGCGCGTAGCCCTGGCGCAGCGCGTCGAGCGCCGGCGCGCTGGCGGCGCTCCACGGGTCGCCGGAGGCGACGGCGGCCTGGACCGCCGCGGCCGCGGGCAGGACGGTGGCCGGGTCGTCGCCGGCCTGGACGGCGGCCTGGCGCAGCCGCTCCTGCACGCTGTCCAGGTAGACCGCCAGCACCTGTCCCTGGGCCGCCTGCGCGGCGCCCACTCCGGGCCCCGGCGGCGGCGGCTCCCCGCCCCCCGGCGGCGGCGCCGGCAGCGAGGGGAAGGGCATGCCCACCTGCACGTAGCCCGCCTCCAGCAGGGCCAGGGGAGCGCTGCACGCCGTGGCCCGCAGGTCGACGGCGGCCACGCAGGCGGCCACCTCGGCGTCGGTGGGCAGGGTCACCGGCGTGCCCAGCTCCTGCGCCG
>JAKLKF010000211.1:0-262 GCA_023150805.1 Myxococcota bacterium
CGCGGTGGAGGCGGGCGCGGGAGCTTCGGGCGCGGCCGGGGCGGGCGCGGGAGCTTCGGGCGCGGGAGCTTCGGGCGCGGGAGCTTCGGGCGGGGTGGGGGTGGGCGCGGTGGGGAGGTCGCGCTCCGGGGACGGGGCCGCGGGCGCCCACAGCTCGGCGAGGGGCGCGGCGGGCGGAGAGCCTGCGCGCGCCGGCGGGCCAGCGGCCGGCAGGCGGCTCCACAGCGCGCCGACCAGCGCCAGGGTGGCGGCTTGCGAGAGG
>JAKLKF010000211.1:272-7495 GCA_023150805.1 Myxococcota bacterium
AGGACCAGGCCCAGGATGGCGCCTCTCACCCAGGTGGGGGTCGACGGGGCGGCCGGTGGCGCCGGAGGAGCGCCCGCGCCTGCGGAGGACGGGACGCCGCGCGGGGGCATCGGCGGGTCCTCGGGGGCCGAGGCGCGCCCCTGCACCGCCGCTGCGCGGTGCGCCGTCGGCTGGTCGCTGGTGTCCTCGGGGCCGTGGGCGGCTTCGGTCGGGCCCCCCCGCCCCGGCACATCCTCTTCTTCGGCTGCCAGCGCCCCCTCGGGGGGAATCGGCGCCTCGGCCGTCGGCTCCTCGGGCAGCCCCACCTCGGCGGCCGGCGCCTCGGCGGGCCGCGGGACCTCCTGCGCGGCCAGCCGCGAGGCGGCCAGCCCCGAGCGCAGGGCCTGGACCCTGCGCGCCAGCCCCTCGAAGTCCCCCGCCATCACCAGGGGATCGAGGTACCGGCGGGCGGGATCGATGGCCAGGGCGCTGTCCAGGAGCTGCAGGCAGTCGCGGGCGAGCTGCTCCTCCAGGACCTGCTGCTCGGGCCCCAGCAGCCCTGCGATCGCCTCGGCCACCACCCGGCGGTCCCGCTCCGGCAGGCGGTCGGGGTACAGGAACTGCCGGGGATCCAGGGGCTGGTCGACGAAGGCCGCCGGGCGGCGCCGCAGGTGCTCCTCGACCAGGGCGGCCCGGTGGCTGCCCAGGTGGGGGCTGTCGGTGCCGCCCTGGGGAAGCTCGGGACGGCGCCCGCTGGAGGAAGCGCCCTGGGAAGGCGCGCCCTGGGACGGCGCGCACAGGAAGGCGCGCAGCTTGAGCAGGCTGAAGAAGGTCGAGCCGATCGCCCAGGCCAGGCCGGCCATGGGCGCGCCTCCGGTGGCCTGGAACAGCTCCTCGGGCGGCTGGAAGTGGCTGACCGCGGCCAGCACCTCGGTGCCCTGGCCGTCCTCGTCCCCGTCGAGCACCGGCAGCGCCTCGGCGCCGAAGCCGGAGAGCACCCAGCGGCCGCCGACGGTCCGCAGCACCGAGCGCGGCCGGATGCGCGGGACCAGGCGCGCCAGGGCGGGCTCCCTGCGCGCGGCAGCCGCCCAGTCGCCAGCGCGCCGGCACACGTCCGCCAGCGCCAGGCAGAGGGTGCGGAAGCCCTCGGCCTCCGCCGCGACTTCGACCCACCACCGCTCCAGGTCGGTCGTGCAGGCGTCCACCACGCCGCCGGGCTCCTCTCCCTCCAGGCGATCGAAGAGGCGCGGCGCCGGTGGGCTGGCGCGGCCCTGGCTCAGGAGCCCGAGGGCATCCAGCTCCCGGGACAGGGACTCTCGCGCGGCGGCGCCGGGCCCGGCCGGCAGCCACAGGTCGAGGCGCCGTCCGGCCGGCGGGTCCGTCGCCCGCTGCCCGTCCCCGACGGGAACGACCGCCAGCACGCGGAAGGACGGGCCCGTCCGCGGGGCGTCCACCGGCGCTCGCTCGTAGCTGCGCCCGGTCCGGCCCCGCCAGGGGCCCTGCGGCTCAGAAGCGACGCCCAAGCACCAGCCCCGGGTGTCCGTCGAGCTGCACGCCCACGACGCCCAGGCCGAGCCCGACCGCCAGCGTGGCGCCCGAGGCGATCACCAGGGTGTTCGTGGCCGACTGTGCGGCGAGCAGCTCGTCGGTGGTGGTCGCCGCCTCGAACCGATCGTGGGCGGGGAAGGAGAGGCCGTAGACCACGCCGCTGGCCACGATGCCGGCCGCGCCGGCCACCAGCAGGGGGGTCTTGGCGGCGGGGCGCACGCGGCGCACCGCCTGCACCGCGAAGGGGTCGTCCGTCGCGCTGCTGGCCGTCGTGGTGGCCACGCTGCGATCCCGGTCCTTCCGGCTCCGCTTGCCCCCCTCCCCCTGCGCCTCGGCCAGGGCCGCCGCCCGGGCGTCCGCCTCGGCCTGGGTGATCATCAGGTCCTCGGGCAGGGCGTTGCCCTCGATGATCCACGCCTGCCGCACCACCCGGGTCGCGGTCTCGACGACCTGCACCAGGTGGGGCCGCCCGGTCGTCAGGCGGGCCGCTTCGAGCGGCCGGCCGTCGACCAGGATCTCCGTCCCCCCCGGCGGGTCCAGCACCATGCCGTCCACCGCCACCGCGGCCTGCCCGGCCATGGCCCGCTCGCTCTCGAAGGCCTCGCGCATCGGGTGGCCCGGAGGCAGGTCGTTGACGTCCCACGCGAAGGCCGGGTCCACCTCCAGCGAGGTCCGGAACCAGCGGGTGCCGATGTCGATGTCCCCGGTCAGGTAGCGCCATGCCCCCAGGAAGCGGAAGGCGCTGGCGTAGGCCGCGACAGGCATCGCCTCCGTCATGCACGGCAGGCCCGCGTCCATCCGGGCGCCGGCCAGGTTGAAGTCGGCCTCGTTCAGCTCCCGCAGGGCCATGGTCATCACGCCCAGGTCCTCGGCGATCATCAAGGAGGTGTAGGGCGTGTCGCAGCCTTCGGCTTGCGCGAGGGCCGGCGTGGGCGCGCAGAGCGCCAGCGGGAGCGCGACGAGCAGGATCCGTGCGGACCGGGAGCCGGCGAGGAAGGTGCGGGGCATCGGGCACCTGGGAGGCGGGGGCGACCGGGCGGCAGCACCCGGAGAGGACACCACCCTACCACGCCCGCCGACGCCGCCCGGGGCTCAGGTGGCCAGACCGCCGCCGGGGCGCAGCCACAGCACCGGCTGCCCGGCGCGCACCGCGGCGCCTTCGGGCAGGTCCACGCGGAGCACCACCCCCGCGGCGGGCGCCCGCACGGCGGTGAAGGTCTTCATCACCTCCACCAGGCCCACCTTGGCCCCGGCCTCGACCTGCTGCCCCACCTGGACGAAGGGGGGCTGGTCGGGCGCCGGCCGCAGGAAGACGCTGCCCTCCATGGGCGCGCGCACCGGGACCGCGCCCGCCTCGGGCGGCTCCTGGTCGACGTGCGCCGCGTGGCCCGCGCCCGCCTCGGCCGGCGCCTCGGCCCGCCGCCCGCTGGCCAGCACCTCCAGGTCGTGCAGGCTCCAGATCCGGGGGTTCTTCACGCGCCGGTAGCCCGTCGCCTGGTAGGCCATCTCGGCCAGGGCCTGCAGCCACGGCCGCAGCTCCCGCAGGCGGATCAGCTCGTCGGTGTCCATGCGCGCGGCGGCGCCGACCGGGTCCATGTCGGCCTCGATGCGCGCGGCCGTCCGGGCCATGCCCTCCTCGATGCGGCGCCGCTCCTCGGGGTCGGTCGTGGCGATCTCGAAGTCGTCGTCGAGCTTGCTGTTGTAGGTGGCGATGGCCAGCGTCCGCCCCTCCATCACCGACAGGCGGGACAGGGGCGTGGCGAGCTGGATCACCGGCTCGTAGGGCAGGCCCGCCATGGCGTAGTAGCCCGCGCCGCTGGCCTTGCGCAGCAGCACGGTGAAGACCGGGTTGCTGTTGGTGCTGTTGCTGTAGATGAGGGAGCTTCCGTAGCCCAGCAGGCCCAGGGCCTCGGCCTCGACCCCGATGTCGAAGCCCGCGATGTCCTGCAGCCAGACCAGCGGCAGGCCGTCGTCGTTGCAGGCCCGGCTGAAGGCCGCCAGCTTGGCGATGCCCTCGCGGTACAGGATGCCGCCGGGCCGGTGGCCCTTGCCCTCGGGGTGGGGCTGGGGCTCGAGCACGTTGGCCGCGAAGCCCACCCACAGGCCGCCGACCCGCCCCACGCCCGTCAGCACCTCCCGGCCGACCTCGGGCATGAACTCGTGGAACAGGCTGCCGTCCACCAGCCGGGCCACCACCTGGCGGATGTCGTAGATGTGGCGGTGGTCGCGAGGCAGGATCTGCTCGAGCTCGCCGGGGTCGTAGAGCGGGGCCTCGGGCTGCACGCCGTGGCGGTAGAAGTCCGCCCCGCTGCCCGGCAGGCGCGCCACCTCCTCCCGCAGGTGGCGCAGGCAGGTCTCGTCGTCGGGCACGCGCACGTCGGCGCAGGCGCTCTGGTGGACGTGGACCTCGGGCCCGCCGATGTCCAGGCTGGTCAGGTGCAGGCTCTTGGCGCCCTTGATCAGGGCGGCGCCGGCGATGACCATGTAGGCGCCCTCGGTCATGTAGACCCGGTCGCTGATGATCGGCATGTAGCCGCCGCCGGCGATCGAGTCCCCGAAGACGCCGGCGATCTGCGGCACCCCGGCCGCCGACAGCTCCGAGTTCTTCTTGAAGATGTGCCCGGCGCCGGTGCGGCCGGGGAAGCTGTGGCTCTGCTCGGGCAGGAACAGCCCCGAGCAGTCCACCAGGTAGACCACCGGCAGCCGCAGCCGCAGCGCCATCTGCTGGCCCCGCTCGATCTTCTCGGGGGACAAGGGCCACCAGGCCCCGCTGGCGACGGTGTTGTCGTTGGCGATCACCATCACCCAGCGCCCGTGGACCCGGCCGAAGGCCGTCACCACGCCGGCGCCCGGGGCCTGCTTCTCGCTGCCGGCGAAGTCGCGGCCCCAGTTCACCAGGGTGTTCACCGGCAGGATCGGGCTGCCCGGGTCGACCAGGCGCTCCAGGCGCTCCCACGTCGTCAGCTTGCCCTTGCGGTGGACCTTCTCGGGCCCCCAGCCGTGGCGCACGACCGCCCGTCGCTCCTCCAGGGCGCGATCCAGCTCGGCGATGTGCTGCTGGCTGTGCTCCCGCTCCTCGGCGGAGGCCTCCAGCTCGCCGCCGATGGGGAAGAGGCGGAGCTTCATGGGGTACTCCTCAGTGCGTGGAGGGTCCGGCGTCGGCCGACGAGGGGAGGGTCACCTGGCCCTGGGCCATCGCCTCCTCCAGGAAGGCGGTGTCGTAGTCGCCCGCGACGAAGCGCGGGTGGGCCAGCACGGCCCGGTGCAGGTCGATGGTGGTGGGCACACCTCGCACCACCATGCCGGCCAGGGCGGCGTCCATGCGGGCCAGCGCCTGGGGCCGGTCGGCGCCGTGCGCGATGACCTTGGCGATCATCGAGTCGTAGTGCGGCGAGACGCGGTCGCCCTCGGCCAGGTGGGTGTCCACGCGGATCCCCTCGCCCTGGGGCAGGACCAGCGTCGAGAGCGGGCCGGGGGTCGGGCGGAAGCCCTGGCTGACCTGCTCGGCGTTGATGCGGCACTCGACGGCGTGCCCGCCCACCGGCCGGGCCACCAGCACCTCGGGCAGGTCCTGGTTGGCGGCGATGCGCAGCTGCCACTCGACCAGGTCCAGGCCGGTCACGGCCTCGGTGATGGTGTGCTCGACCTGCAGGCGGGTGTTCATCTCCATGAACCACAGCCGCCCCGCCTCGTCCATCAGCATCTCGATGGTGCCGGCGCCGCGGTAGCCCAGGCCGGCCACCGCGCGCTGCACCGTCTCGAAGATGGCGGCGCGCTGGGCATCGGTGACCCCCGGCGAGGGCGTCTCCTCGATGAGCTTCTGGTGCCGCCGCTGCACCGAGCACTCGCGCTCGCCCAGGACCAGGGCGCGTCGCCCGTCCGCCAGCACCTGCAGCTCGATGTGCCGGCCGCGCTCGACCAGCCGCTCCATGTACATGCGGCCGTCGCCGAAGGCGCCGACCGCCTCGGCGGAGGCCTCGGCGAAGGCGGCCCCCACCTCGTCCAGGGCGTACACCCGGCGCATCCCGCGCCCGCCGCCGCCGGCCACCGCCTTGAGCAGGACCGGCAGGCCGATGCGCTCGGCCTCGCGCCGCGCCGCCGCCGCGTCCGCCAGCGCCCCCTCGGTGCCGGGGACCGGCGCGACCCCCAGGGCGGCCATGGTCCGCCGGGCCTCGGCCTTGTCGGCCATGCGCCGCATCGCGGCGGAGGAGGGACCGATGAAGGTGATCCGGGCCGCCTCGCACATCGCGGCGAAGGTCGGGTTCTCGGAGAGGAAGCCCCAGCCGGGGTGCACGGCGCTGCACCGCTCCGCCTCGGCGGCGGCGACCAGGGCCGCCGGGTCCAGGTAGGCGCGGCGGTCCCCCAGCCCGACCACGGCGTCGGCCTGGCGCAGGTAGGACAGGTCGGCGTCGGCGTCGGTGGCCACCGCGACCACCTGCACGCCCATCCGCTTGCAGGTCCGGATGACGCGGGCGGCCACCTCGCCTCGGTTTGCGACCAGGATGCGGCGGAACACGGGCACCTCGCAGGGGGGGAGGCCGAAGCGCAGGACGGGGGCGCCCGCTTATGTGGGCCGCGGTCGCGGGGCTACGCGCCGGCGGCAGCCACCTTCGGGCTGCGGCGCGTGGTGCGCGGGCTACCATGGCCCGACACCCCCGCCGGAGGCTCCATGATCTCTTCCGTCCTGACCCTGCTGGCCCTCTCGCCGCTCGCGGGCGCCGCCGACCTCGTCCTGGACGGCGAGTCGATGTCGGCCAGCGGGACGTTGACCTACGACTCGGTCACGCTGGTCAACGGCAGCATCCTGACGGTCGAGGACTACGACGGCACGGGCGAGACGGGCACGCTGGCCATCCTGGCGGACAGCATCTACGTCGACGCCACCTCCTCCATCGTCGCCTCGGGCGCCGGCTACCGCGGGGTCCTGGACGCACCGGGCGAGGGCCCGGGCGGCGGCGACGGCGGCTCCTGCTGCCGGGACTCGGGCGGCGGCGGCGCCCACGGCGGCGACGGCGGCATGGGCACGGTGGACGGCTGCTCCGACACCGACGGCACCGGAGGCGACGCCTACGCCGACGAGAGCGTCATCGGCCACAGCATGGGCTCGGCCGGCGGCTCCGCCGGCACCGCCGACGGCGACAGCGGCGGCTACGGCGGCGACGGCGGCGGGAGCATCTGGCTCCAGGCGGCCCTGCTCACCATCGAGGGCACGCTGCAGGCCGACGGGCGCCCCGGCAGCGTGACCAACAACGACGCCTCCGGCGGCGGCGCGGGCGGCGGCATCCTGCTCGTCGCCGACACCCTGGTCTGCACCGGCACCCTGTCGGCGACCGGCGGGGAGGGCGCGAACACCGACGACGGCGGCGGCGGCGGCGGCGGCGGCTTCGTCCGCCAGCTCTACGACACGGCGGGCACCACCTGCGCCGTCGACGTGAGCCCCGGGGACAGCGGCTGCTACGCCGAGGACGGGAGCATCGGCATCAGCGCCAGCGGCACCTACGACTTCGACGGGGACGGCTACACCTGGAGCGAGGGGGACTGCGACCCGCAGGACGGGGACGTCAACCCCGGCGAGAGCGAGACCTGGTACGACGGCACCGACGCCGACTGCGACGGCGAGAGCGACTACGACGCCGACGGCGACGGCTACGACAGCGATCTGTACGGCGGAGAGGACTGCGACGACGGCGACGGTG
>JAKLKF010000212.1 GCA_023150805.1 Myxococcota bacterium
CCGCTGGATGACGACAGCGACGGCGACGGCCTGCTCGACGGCGACGAGGTGCTGGAGGAGGGCACCGACCCACGCGACAGCGACAGCGACGACGACGGGCTGACCGACGGCGACGAGGTGCTGCTGCACGAGACCGACCCGCGCGACGCCGACACCGACGGCGACGGGCTGACCGACGGCGACGAGGTGTTGCTGCACGAGACCGACCCGCGGGACGAGGACAGCGACGACGACGGCCTGGACGACGGCGTCGAGCTGGACGAGGTCGGCACGGATCCGCGGGATCCGGACTCCGACGACGACGCGCTGCTCGACGGCGAGGAGATCGTGGTCGGCACCGACCCGCGGGACCCCGACAGCGACGATGACGGCCTGCTCGACGGCGGGGAGGAGGAGCACGGCGCCGATCCGCTGCTGCCCGACACCGACGGCGACGGCCTGGACGACGGTGACGAGGTCGCCGAGGAGACCGACCCGACCGATCCGGACACCGACGACGGCGGTAAGTCCGACGGCGACGAGGTGGAGGAGGGCCGCGACCCGCTCGATCCCTCCGACGACTTCGACCCGCAGTCCGGCAGGGTGATGGGCGGCTGCGACGGCTGCGCCAGCGCAGGCACCGGGGCCAGCGGCGCCTGGCTGGGCCTGGTCGGCCTGCTCGGGCTGCTCCGGCGCCGGTCGCGCTGACGCGCGCTGGGGCGCCGGTCGCGCTGAGGGCCGCCGTCAGCGGCGGTTCAGCAGCTCGGCCATCACGGCGGTCGCGCGGGCGTGCAGCTCCTCGACCTGCTCCTCCTCGCAGGCCGGGTCATGGGGCGGAGGCCGCAGCAGCGGCGAGATCCACGCGACCAGGTGCACCGGGCGCGGCACCAGGGTCGGGCCCAGCCCGCGGACCAGCGGCAGCGGCACGTGCAGCCGCTCATAGGCCAGGTCGGTCAGGCGCGAGGGGTACACGGTGTACAGCTCGTCCCCCCGCGGCGAGGCCGAGAACATCATGGGCGCGCCGGTGCGCAGCGCCAGCCGGCAGAAGCCCTTCCGCTCCTCCCACCGCGTGCGGTAGCGCTCGGTCGAGGGCCGCAGCGCCTCCCACATGCCGCCGGGCGCGACGCCGACCAGCTCGCCCTGCCGCAGCAGCTCCTCGCCGGCGTCGGGCGAGGCCGGGACGATGCCGATGCGGCGGGCGCGGGTCCGCAGCCATGGCACCTGGAAGATGCGCTTGTCGCCCAGGGCGCGGGTGATGCGCCCGGTGTCCTCCCAGACGCGCAGGCCCAGCAGGAAGCCGTCGTAGGTCGCCAGCGTGTGGTGGGCGACCCACAGGCAGGGGCCGGAGCGGGGCACGTGCTCCATGCCGCGCACCTCGAAGCGGTGCCAGGACATGAGCGGCCGGAGCAGGGCGGCGCCGCGCTCCACGGCTTCGGGGACGGGTCCGGTGACGGTCGGGGCCATGGCGCCCGTCTACCTCGTCGCGTCGGGCCCGGGGTGCTACTTGGCGGCCGCCGCGACCGGCGCGGCCTCGAGCTGGACCATGCCCCGGATGTCGCCCTGGCGCCGGCGGACGCGGTCCTGGAGGAAGGCGATCTTCTCCTCGCGACTGCGGACCGGCGCGCCCGGCAGGTCCACCAGGTGGTCGGCCAGCTTGCCGTAGTTGCCGGTCATCAGGCACCACCACACGGTCTGGTTGTTCCCCAGGCCGTCGAAGACGATGGCGTCGTTGCGGCCGAAGTCCTCGAGGTGGGACAGGTACCAGCCGGGCATCGCCGTCCAGTGCAGGGCCGGCTGCCAGTGGTGCACGATGTGGTAGCCGTCGTTGTAGCACTTGTGGTTGTAGGGGATGTTGATCAGGCAGGTGCTGTTCCGGTAGCAGTTGCCCGGGTCGTCGACGTCGACGAAGGCGTGCTGGGCGAAGTTCCCGCACATCATGAACCAGCGGATCAGCAGCCAGGGGATGATCAGCGTGACCAGGGTGGCCGCGGGGTTCCACCACAGCAGGACGCCGACCGCCGCGTACCAGGCCAGCTCGCCGACGATGAACTTGCGGACCAGCTTGTCGCGCTTGCGCAGCACCAGGTAGCGCAGCAGGTGCCCGGTCCCGAAGAAGAAGAAGCGCGCCCAGTAGTGCAGGAAGTGCAGGAAGCTGTCGCGGCGGTAGGCCATGGTGCCCGACAGGTCGTCCTCCAGGTTGTTCTCGGGGTGGTGCATGCCCATGTGGTGCACGTAGAAGCTGGTCGGCGTGTGGCCGTACAGGGGCCCGATGAGCCAGGGGATCCAGGCGTTGAGCAGCTTGTGCTCGGCCTTGAACAGCGCCCGGTGGCTGGTGGCGTGCAGCATCAGGGTGTAGCGGCCGGCGCCCAGCCCGAAGGCCAGCGGCACGTAGATGAGCCCCAGCCACCACGGGAAGTCCCACAGGAAGAAGCTGGCGGCGGCCGGCAACAGGGTCAGGCTCATCACCCCGGCGACGCGCACGAACTTGATGTCGCGCGGCTCGCGCAGGCGGGCGGCGAAGAAGCCCTCCACGGGACCGGACGGGGGCGCGACCGGGCCCTGGGGGTCGGTAAGGACGGGCAGGGAGACGGTGGGAGGGATGGCGGGCTCCAGATCGGGCCCGCCGTTGTACACGCGTCGATGACGGATGTCGACGGAAAGTCGGCGGCCGTCACCGAGGCGCCTCCAGCTCGGCCAGCAGCGCGGTCAGCGCCTCGTGCAGGGCGTCCATCCGGTCCGGGCCGATGGCTCGGGCCAGGTCGGCCTGCAGCGCCATCAGCACGCCCAGGCCGTGCAGCAGGGCCTGCCGCCCGGCGTCGGTGAAGCAGACCAGGCGCGCGCGGCCGTCGGCGGGGTCCGCCACCCGGTGGACCATGCCCATGCGCTCCAGGTCGTCGACGAGCTGGCCGACGGCCTGCTTGGTGATGCCGGTGCGGGCGGCCAGGGTCGTGATGCGGGTGCCGTCCAGGTCGATGTGCGGGAAGAGGGCGGTGTGGGCGGGCCGGACCTCCAGGTCGGGGGCCCCCGCGCGCACCCGCTCCAGCGCGCGCTCGTTGCACAGCCGCGCGGCCTTGAACAACAGCTGCAGCGTGCTCTGGCGCTTCTGCTGGGCGAGTGTCTGGGGAAAGGTCGGATCGGTCGGCACGGGCGCCTCGGGTGAGATGGTAAAGTAACTTGACGAGTTCGCGGCGGCGACCTATCTTCGGGCATCTCTCGGAGGTCCCCGTGCTGCAGCCCCTCGCCCCTGACCTGTGGGCCGTGCCCAACGACGTCTTCATGCCCGGTGGGGTGCACTTCCCCGGCCGGATGGTGGTGATCCGCCTGCGCGGCGGCGACGCGGACGGCGGCCTGGTCCTGGTCAGCCCCGTGCCCATCGACGACGGGCTCGCTGCGGAGCTGGCCGCGCTGGGGCCGGTGCGCTTCGTGGTGGCGCCCAACCGCTTCCACCACCTCTTCCTGGTCGCCGCCGCCCAGCGCTACCCCGACGCCCAGGTCCTGGTGGTCCCCGGCCTGGCCGAGAAGAAGCCGGACCTGGGGCCCAGCCAGGTGCTGGGGGATCAGGTGCCCGCGGCCTGGAAGGGCCAGCTCCAGGCCGTGCCGGTCGACGGCGCGCCCGCGATGAGCGAGGTGGTGTTGCTGCACGTGGCCAGCCGCACCCTGGTCGTCACCGACCTGGTCTTCCACCTGCACCAGTGGAAGGGCTGGCAGACCAGCCTGGTGCTGTGGATGGTCGGCTGCCACAAGAAGCTGGCCCAGAGCCGCAGCCTGCGCATCATGACGAAGGACCGCGCGGCGGCCGGGGCCAGCGCGCGGCGGATCCTGGCGCTGGACTTCGACCGGCTGGTCATGGCGCACGGGGACGTGGTCGAGACCGGCGGCAAGGAGGCGCTCCAGGGCGCCCTGTCGCACATGCTGGCCGGCGCGCCCGCCCAGGTCGCCGCGGCAGCGGGGTAGCAGGGGCCACCGCGCGGGAGTCCCCATGCACATCGCCGTCCTGGGCGCCGGCCCCATCGGGCTCGAGGCCGCCGTCGCCGCCACCGACGCCGGCCACAGCGTCACCGTCTACGAGCAGGGGCCCCAGGCCGCCTGGGCCGTCGCGGCCTGGGGCCACGTGACCCTGTTCACGCCCTGGTCGATGAACACCACCGCCGCGGGCCGGGCGCGGGTCGGCGGGGAGGGGCTGGACGGACCCGGCTTCCCCACCGCGGCGGAGTGGAGGGCTGCCTACCTGCTGCCGCTGGCCGCGACCCTGGACCTGCGCTGCGGGCACCGCGTCCTGCAGGTGGGGCGCCAGCACCTGCGCAAGGGGGACCTGCTCGGCCAGGCCGCCCGCGCCGCCGAGCCCTTCCGCCTGCTGGTGCAGGGCCCCCAGGGCGAGCGCTTCGACCGGGCCGACGCGGTGCTGGACTGCACCGGCACCTGGGGGGACCCCGCGCCCGCCGGCCCGGGCGGCCTGCCCGTGCCCGGCGAGGCGGCGGCGCGCGCCTCGGGGCGGCTGCGCTACGGCCCCGTCCCCGTCGGTGACCTGGCGGGCCGGCGCGTGCTGCTGCTGGGAGACGGCGCCTCGGCCGTCACCGTGCTGCAGGAGCTGCTCGCCCTCTCGCCGCCCGCGCGGATCACCTGGCTGACCCCCTCCTCGGCCGTGCCCGGCTTCTACTCGCCCGAGGACGACGTGCTGCCCGGCCGGCGCGCTCTGTGGACCGTCGGCCGGCAGGCCGCGGCCGAGGTCGATCACCGGCCGGGCGCCTTCCTCGCCGCCCTGGAGCTGGCGGGAGGGGGGCTGACGGTCCGCTTCGAGGATGGGACCACGCTCGAGGTCGACCACGCCGTCGTCGCCACCGGCTTCCGCCCAGACAACGGGCCGCTGCGCGAGCTGCAGTTCCACGCCTGCTGGGGCAGCGAGGGGCCCATGAAGCTGGCCGCCGACCTGCTGGCCACCCGCGGCGGCGGGGGAGGGGACTGCCTGGCCAGCCCCCAGGGCGGCGGGGCCGAGGTGCTGCGCAGCCCCGAGCCGCGCCTGTTCGTGCTCGGCAGCAAGAGCTTCGGGCGCCGCTCCGACTTCCTGCTCCAGGAGGGCCACCGGCAGGTGACCCAGGTGCTGGAGCTGCTGGCCCGCTGAACGCGACCATGGGACGCATCGCCGCCGGCGTTCGCGAGGGCAGGTTGTCCAGCCTGGAGGTCCAGATGCTGACCCTGCTGTTCGCCCTGGCATGCGGCGCCGCCGAGCCCACCTCGACCGCCCCCGACGCGGCGCCGGGGCCGGGCGAGGTGACCGCCGCGCCGGTCGAGGTCGCCGCGCCGCCGGCCGAGCTCGGCCGCCAAGTCTACCAGGCCCGGTGTGCCACCTGCCACGGCCCCGAGGGCAGGGGCGACGGCCCCGCCGCCAGCGCGCTGACCCCGCCGCCCACCGACCTCACTGGCCCCCGCCCGCCCGAGAAGCGCGGCCAGCCCGGCGGCCGCCGCGTCGTCATCGAGCAGGGCAGCCCCGGCACCGCCATGGTCGGCTTCAAGGGCGTGCTCACCGACGAGGAGCTGCTCGCCGTCCAGCAGTTCGTGCACGAGCTGCGCCACGGCCCCGGCTCCCCGATGCCGCCCGCCGGCGGGCAGGGCATGGGCGGCGGGCGGGGACCCGGCGGCGGGATGGGCGGCGGCGGGATGGGCGGCGGCGGGGGCATGGGCGGCGGCGGGGGGTCCTGATCAGGTGCCGGCTGTTATCGATTGATCTTTCCGATGTCGGTGGCAGGCTGATCCTCAGCGTCCGCCCCGCCGGCCCGCGCTTGTCCCGTCGCTCCCGCCCCCCTCTGCGTCCTCTGTGCCCTCCGTGGTGGATTCCCAAGGTTGACGAGGGATCCAGCCCGGCACACGCCGGAGGGGTCACCATGGAGCCCGCAGAGGAGCGCAGGGAGGAGTGCAGTGCAGGTGCCGGCGCTGGCGCGTGGATGACAGGTTGTCACCATCGCCCGTTCCATCGGTCCCTCAGGCTGCCCATCGCCGCAGGCCCGGTTCCTGCTACGCTTCTTCGCGGGAGGTCCCATGCTCTTCGCGCTTCTCTCTGCCTTGCCCGCCCTGGCGATCCCGCCGCTGGCGGGCGTGCCCACTCCGGCACCGGTCGTGGACGGGCCCCCTGCCACCGTCATCGCCCACTACAAGGTGGAGCTCCCCGTGGACGGAGCCATCCGTTCCGCCGTGCTGGAGCCCGTGCCCGCGATGGCCGCGACTGGCTTCCTGTTCTCGCGCTGCGAGGCGCCCGACGGTGTCCAGGCGGCCTTCGTCCTCAACCCCGGCCCCGACAGAGGTCCGCGGAAGGACGTGCCCACCGTCATGTTCATGGTCGACAAGATGGTGGACGCGCCGTTTTCCTGCCGGCACTACCTGATGCTGCAGGCCGGCATCCTGGCCGCCGTCGACGTCCAGGTGACCCCGGCCGTCGAGGGCAAGCCCACGAACCTGCTGCCGATCCTCGCCGACGAGCAGGCCCTGCTGCGCCTGTGCGCGCCCACCGGCCGCACGCTGGCCGAGGCGGTCATCTACCCCCACGAGCAGCCCACCCTGCAGGCGACCTGGCGCGGCCGGTCCTACGAGGTCACCGTCCGCGACGACCGCCTCGGCCGCCCGGAGTACCAGCTCTGGCAGCGAGGACCCGACGCCAGCCCCTCCCCGCTGACCACCATGGGCGGCCCCCGCAACACGATGCCCGACGCGACGGCAAGCGCCTCGCAGATGCCCGACCAGCCCGCGGTGGTCGTGGTCGAGGGCCCCCGCGCCCGCACGATGGCCGAGGGCCGCTGCGCCGCCTTCGCCGCTCCCGCCTCCTGAGCCCTACCGCCCGGCCGCCGGCAGCACGCGGACCTGGGCCTCGAAGCTGCCCTGCCGCACCTGCGCCGACGGCGGTACCTGGCTCGCCACCCAGGCGTCCAGGGCCTGCAGCTCCTCGTTCTGCGGGCCCCACAGGCGCCAGCCCGGCAGGCTGACCCACACCAGCGCCTGGCCCTGGCCGCAGCTCGCCCGGATGCGGGCCATGCAGGCCTGCGGGTCGCCGCCGGGGTCCTCGCGGCTGCACAGGTCCCAGGTGCACCAGCGCCGCCCGCTGGCGACGGCGACCTCGCGCGCGGGGCAGGCCAGGGGCGCGTCGGCGGGCGAGGTGGCCTGCACCTGGCGGGTCAGCAACAACATGCCGACCGCCTGGTCGGAAGGCGCGGGCGAGGGCAGGGCCAGGCGCGGGACCAGCGCCGCCGAGAGGGCCAGCCCGGCGGCCAGCTCGATCCCGAGCGCCCCTCGCGGCCCCCACAGGCCCCCCAGCGCCTGGGCCAGGCCCCCCACGCCCCGCGCGAGCAGCAGCGCGCCCACCGGGGCCAGGTTCTGCGCGTAGCGCTCCGGCGACCCGGTCGCGGCCAGCAGCGGCGCCAGCCCGCCCAGCAGCGCCAGCGCGCCCCCTTCGGCCAGCGCGCGGCCCACGGCCGGCCGATCCCGCCGGCGC
>JAKLKF010000213.1 GCA_023150805.1 Myxococcota bacterium
GGACTGGATTCGAAGGGCGCAGGGCGGCGGCTCGGCGGCACCGCTGCCGAGCCGTGCGGCGCGGCAAGCGCCGCAGCCCGGAGCCCCGGCCCGCAGGCCGAGCGGCAAGCGAGGCCGGAGGGCGAATCCAGTCTCCCCGACCATGTTGGACGGCCCCTCGGGAACCGCTGGTTGCCCAGGGGCTTTCTGCGTTCTGGGAGTTCGAAGCGCCCCAGGACGGTCAGGTGATCAAGGTCGACCGCGCCGAGCCCCGCATGAAGGGGTAGTGCTTTCCGACGACCAGCGCCTCGGCGCCGACTGGTTCGACCAGGGCGAGCGCGAACACGTCGGTCTGGGGAACACCCGCCTGGGAGACTCGCCTGGGCACGTCCAGCCACGGCTCGACGGGGTATCCGTCCAGCGCCGATCCTGGCTCGACGACGAGCGCGGCGTCGGAGACGGAAGGTCGGACCAGGACGTAGTTGCGTGTGCCGGCCGGGACCACAGCCTCGACCTCGACGACACGCCCGGCCACGCCGAGCCTGTCCCACAGCCGCACCACCGACTCCTCTTCCGCGAGCCAGACCACGCGCTCCCAGACCACGATACCTGTCCCTCCGTCGGACGCCCCCCATGGAACCGCGACCGTCCTGCCCATGGCCCAGTCGCGACGCCGAGCGTCGAAGCCGCGCGCCCGTAGCAGGGCGGCGGCCTCGTCGAGGTTGCGTGGCTCCACGTAGGGCGCGGTCATCGCCGACGAGCGCCCGCGGGCCCATCGGGCCTTGGAATCGCGCCCAACTCGAGGAACATCGCCGTAGGCTCCGGCCGATCCCCCAGCCCGCCCTTGCCGTGGGCGAGCGCAGCGAACCCCAGCCGCTCGTAGAAGCCCACCGCCTCCGCCTTCGCGTCCACGACCACGCCGACGCAACCGAACTCGTCGGCCATACGCCAGGCGAGGATGAAGACGACGCGAAGGAGCGCGCGACCAACCCCCTGGCCCTTGGCTTCCTCCGCCACGGCCAGGCGTGCGAGGCGCAACACGGGCAATGGGTAGGCCGGCAGCTTCCGACGGATCGCCGTGGGGAGTTCGCCCACCTCGAGGTGGGCGGCGCTCACCGTCGCGAAGCCGAGGATCCTTCCCTCGACGACCGCAACCCAGGTGGTCCCGATGTGGTGCCGGAACTGGTTTTGACCCGCGTAGCGCTGAAAAAAGCGGTCGAGGTCGATGTTGCCGGAGCGGAAGGCGGCGCGGTCGTCCGCGGGTTCGAGCGGCCTGACGACGACCTCATCAGGTGGGGACATCGTCCCCGTCCTCGCCGGACATGAGGGCCTTCATGGCGTCGGTGGGCTCGCGGGGATGGAGCACCTGCTGAACCACCACGCGCCCCGATGTCTCGGTCAGCACGAGCCGACTCGGGATGATCACGTCGCTGGGCAGCTCGCGAAGAGCGTGCAGATAGTGGAGAAGCGCCTCCTCGATCACGTGCCCCTTCTTCAGCCCGCGGGCCTCTGCGGCCTCGTCGAGAAGGGCGCGTGTCTCTTCGGAGACGACGGCGGAGATCTGGACCTGGTGGGCAGCCATGGTGCACCTCTACAAAAATCTAGACTGATGCACGGCCGGCGTCAACCCCCGCCTCGCCCACGCCACCTCCTCCTCGGTCAGACAGGCCAGCCAGTTAGAAAGTCGTCCAATCAGGCCGACCACGCAAGGACCCCCGTCGCGTCAGCGGCGGGGGTTCTTGCATGTGCGGGGAGCAAGGAGCCGCCGCAGGCGGCGACGCAGCCCGCAGCGAGGCGGCGCAGCCGACTCGCGAGGGACTGGCTTCGAAGGGCGCAGGGCGGCGCGAGCGCTGCGAGCGCGCGGGCCGGCGAGGCCCGCAGCCCGGAGCCCCGGCCCGCAGGCCGAGCGGCAAGCGAGGCCGGAGGGCGAATCCAGTCTCCCCGACCACTTCTCGAATTCTCAAGCTCGCGACTTCCACTCCTTCGGATCCCGGGAGGAGTGGAAGACCGCGAGTACCTCGATGTGGTCGTCCTCCGCAAGGTAGAGCACCGCGTAGGGGAAGCGGCGGGTCATGCGGCGCCGGACATCGCCGCGCACCTTCGGCCACATGAGCGGGTCGCGCGCGACCTCCGCCATCGCGACGTCGACACAGGCTCGGAACTCGTCCCCAAGGCCATCCCGCTGCGCTTCGTACCAGGACCAGGCCGCGGCAAGTTCGTCGAGCGCCTTGGGTCGGATCCGAACGGGGAGCATCAGCCGCGGTGTCGCATCTGGTCCCGAGCGAGCTCCCAGGGAATGGATGCCTCCGGGTGCTCGCGGTAGTCGGCCAGTCGCCTGTCGAGCTCTGCTGCCTGGGCGGGGCGCAGGGGCTGCGCTTCGGCATCCCTGGCGATGCGGTCCCAGAGCTCCTGCACGTACAGGATGCGCTCCGCGGTGGTCATCTGGTCGAAGGACGGGTCCATGACCTCATGGTAGCCCCATCGAGGCACGACGGCGAGCGCGTTGACGCGACGTGGGCGAACCCCCTTCGCGCCGCTGGAACGACGATGCAGGATCCGCGTTCGGAGCTGCGGGCCGCTCCCGCACGGTGCGCAGCGTGAACACGGCGGCGCTCGTACCCCCGGGCACACCGTAGCCGTTGCACCCACCCAAGGCGCCCCCCTCCAGCCTCGCGTTAGCGGAACTCATGAGCTCTTGGGGCCCGAAGCCATTCGACAACGACTCCGCCCTGGACTGGTTCGCCGAGGTCACCACGAGAGGGGCAGCCGAGGTCTGTCGGGTCCTGGAGATCGTCGCCGACGCCGATCCCGACGAGTACGTCGACGTTGACGATGCCTCGGTGGCGATCGCGGCGGCCACCATCGTTGCCGCATGCTCTGGCAGCCCGGACGCCCGGCTTCCCCACGCACACCTCAAGCAGGCTCTCCTCACCGTCCTCGGCGCCCGCGGCCTGGAGGCCACGGAAGCCCAACGAGCCCGCATCTGGGCATCCCAAGACCTCGCGGAAATCCAGCGGTGGCTCGCGCATGTCGTCGAAACATCGTCAGTCACCGCGCTCCTGGACGAGTGACGGCGCGGCTCGGAGCGGCGCCTGTGGTGCCGTCGCGCGCCCTCGACCGATGTCGGGCGAGTCATGCCCGACTCAAGAAGAAAGTCGCCTGCAAGGCCAACACCCGCTCGCTTCCCCACCCCTCCGGGTTCACCCACCAAGTTCGATAAGCACTCGGTGACCCCGACCACTTCGGACGGCCCCTCGGAAACCGCTGGTTGCCGAGGGGCACTCTGCGTCCTGTGAACGCGAACCACCTTCGGTGGGGGCCATCCGGATGCGAGGCGGGCGGTGAGGGGCTCCGGGAAGATCCTCCGGGCTGCCAGGGGTGGGCCTCAGCGCTCCTCGCCCAGCCCGAGCTCGCGCTTGAGCCCACCGATGAACGCGGCATCGCCTTGCTCCGCCCGCGCGCGCAGCAACGCCTCGGCGTCGCCGCCCGCGCGGAACCGCAGCCGGTCCGTCTCGTCGTGGACGGCGGTCCAGATCACCTCCGCGACGAGGCCTGGCGGCGAGGGGCTGGACGCCACCCGGCTCCAGTGGGCAAACAGCTTGCCGACGGTGCCCTGGTACTCCACCAGCGACGCGTCGTTGCAGAACTCGAAGGACCGACCTCCGAAGTCGGTGGCGATCATGCCGGGCTCCACGATGCGGACGCGCACCCCGAACGCCTCCAGCTCGTAGTGCAGCGCCTCGGACAGGCCCTCCACCGCGAACTTGGCGCCGTGGTAGAGCGTCCCCAGCGGAAAGGTCATCTGGCCGCCGATGGACGAGATGTTGACGACGGTCCCGCGCCGACGTTCGCGGAGGTGGGGCAGGAAGGCCTTGGTCACCCCGAGCAGACCGATGACATTGGTGTCGAACTGCCGCCGGATGCGGTCCATGGAGAAGGCCTCGAGCGGGCCGTACGCGCCATACCCGGCGTTGTTCAGCAGGACATCGACGCCACCGAAGCGCGCCAGGGCTGCGTCACGCGCAGCCTCGATGCTGCTGCCGTCGAGCACGTCGAGCTGGGCGACGAGGACGTGGTCGAGCGCTGCCAGGTCGCCCGCCGCGTCGGGGTTGCGCATGGTCGCGACGACGTTCCAGCCTCGGGCATGGAAGTACAGAGCGGTGGCGCGACCGATGCCGCTCGACGCGCCCGTGATGAAGAGGGTCCGGCGCATGGGTCAGGTCCCCTCGGCGTTGAGGTGGAGCATCTCGCCGTTGCCGAACGCCGCGTACAGAGCGTGGGTCACCTGGGCAAGGTGCGCATTGTACCGGTCGATGGGCTCGCCCATGCCCGTCCGGTCGGCGACGACGCGGAACGGCCTGGCCCCGATCGGCGCGTCGAGGAGGTCGGCGACGAGCCTGGCCACCAGCTCCGGTCGTTGCTCACTGTTCGCCTGGAGCGCCTGCACCATGCCTTCGAGCGAGGGCCCGAGAAGCTCGGCCTCAGGGGCGTAGGCCGCGTCAGAGGTGGCGGGCTCGGTCATGCCGTCGAGGAAGGCCGTCGGCAGGGCACCCGGCTCCACGATGAACGAGTCGACACCGAAGCGGGCGAGCTCGGCACGGTAGGACTGGGCGATGGCCTCGAGCGCCCACTTGGACGCGCAGTAGGTCCCATAGAAGGGGATGGCGACGCGGCCAATCAGGCTCGAGGTGTACACGACGGTGCCCGCACCCCGGGCTCGCAGGTGGGGGAGGACGGCGCGCATCACGCGCTGGACGCCGAACACGTTGACGTCGAACACGTGGTGCATCTCCTCCGGGGTGAAGAGCTCCTGCACGCCGTAGGCGCCGACGCCGGCGTTGTTGAACACGACGTCGAGTCCACCGAGGGCTTCGAGGGTCGCCACGACGCCTGCGTCCACGCTGGCCTGGTCGGTGACATCCATGGTCACGACGGTCACGCCGTGGGTCTCGAGAGATCGGGCGACATCGGTGTTCCTGCCTCCTGGGGTGCGCATCGTCCCGGCGACGTGGTGCCCGCGCGCCGCGAGCGCCAGGCAGGTGGCGTGGCCGACGGCGCCGCTGGCGCCGGTGACGAGGATGCGCTTGTGCGCGGGCGGGGAGCTGCTGGTCATCGGGTCTCCTGGGTGGTTCTCGACGCCCGCAGCGTACGGACCGCTCCCGGCCGCGTCCTGCCACATCCTCCACGAGACGTGCCCGATCCTCTCCCGTCGAGGAGGACGCGGGTACCATGGTGCAAGCTGGAGCCCCACCCATCCGGAGGACCCGCAGGTGAGCACGGACGCGCTCGTAGCCCGCGCCCTGACCTGTCTCCCAGGCACAGCGGCCGATCCTGCGCTCGCCGAGCCCGTGGAGGGCATGGTGCTGACCCGCCACCCCGAGCCCACCACCTGGACCGCCACCGTCTACGACCCCGTGATCTGCCTGATCCTCCAGGGACAGAAGGAGACCGCGGTGGGAGATCGGAGCATCGGCCTGTCCGCCGGTGACGCCCTGGTGGTCAGCCACGACCTGCCGGTCGTCGCGCGCATCACCCAGGCCGAGCCAGGACGGCCCTATCTCGCGGTGATCGTGGCCCTCGACACCACCCTGCTGAGGCGGCTCTCCGACCAGGTAGGCGACGTGCCCTTCGAGGACACCGAGCTGCACGCGCTCGCCGCCCACCGTGCCGACCCGGGCCTGGTCGAGGCCCTCTCGCGATACCTCGCGCTGGCCGCCAACCCGGTCGAGGCCAGGGTCCTGCTTCCCCTGGTTCGCCAGGAGGTGCACCTTCGCCTGCTCATGGCGCCCAACGGCGGCATGCTCCGCCAGCTCCTGCGACAGGGCAGCCACGCCAGCCAGATCGCGCGCGCCATTCGGCACCTTCGGGAGAACTTCCGCGGGCCGGTCTCCATCCCCGAGCTCGCGAGTCGCGTGGGCATGAGCCCGTCCTCGTTGCACAAGCACTTCAAGGCGGTGACGTCGACCACACCCCTGCAGTACCTGAAGGAGCTGCGCCTGTTGGAGGCCCGACGCCTGCTGTCCGAGGGGGAGCACACGGTCTCCACCGCCGCCTACGCGGTCGGGTACGAGAGCCCGAACCAGTTCAGCCGGGAGTACTCGCGGAAGTTCGGGGTGCCCCCGCGGATGGATCGAGCCGTCGCCGCGAGGACCTAGGTCTGGCCCCTGGCCCGGCGCTCTCCGGGACCGCCGCGCCCAGGCCACCTCCTCCCCGGTGCGCATCACCGGACGGTGGGAGCGTCGTTCGGCCACCTGCTCGACTGGGGAGGCGCGGCGGGCCAGCCGATGGACCCCAGCGACCACCAGGGCCGCGGTGGCCTCGACCACGTCGGTCCCGTCCTGCCCGGGAGCCCCCCTACGTCCCCCCGGAGCCCCGGCAAGACCGGGCCGGTTGACATCCCCAGGCTCCAACATAGGTCCCGGCGCATGGTGCGTCGTGCAGCCCGTCCCGCGGGGTTCGTCCTCGTCCCTCGCCTCTCGCGCGGGCGGCGGGCTCGGCTGTGGCGCTGGCTCCGCGTGCTCCTCGTCTCGGTGATCGTCGCCGGCCTGCCGCCTGTCGCCGAGGCGGTCGACCTGCTCCTGGGGCAGGCGCGCGCCGTCGAGGTCGCGGCGGTGGCCTGCCAGGACGGCTGCGACGACGACTGCGGCGAGGGCTGCCAGGACGCAGGCTGCCACGGCGACCTGCACCACTGCGGCTGCTGCGCCACGACCACCGGGGTGGCCCCCCCGGCGGCGTGGAGCCCGTCCGGCCTGCCCGGCACGCGGGACCGTCACGGTCCGGTGGCGCTGCGCGGCCCCCCCGACCGCGCCCCTCCCCCACCCTGGCAGCCTCCCCGGGCGTGAAGGTCCGAAGACGCGTGTCCGCCGGCGTTCCCGGCGACCCCTTCCCCCTTCCCCCCGAGTCTCGCCATGCTCTCCAGCCCGCTGTGGGCGGGGCTGGCCGCGCTCGTCGGCCTCGCCTCCGCCCAGGGGCTCACGGCCGACGACGCGGCGCGGTCCGCCCTCTCCCACGACCCCCTCTACCTGGCCGCCATGGCCGCGGTGGAGGAGGCCCACGGCCAGCTCCGCGCGGCCTCCTTCCTGGTCGCCAATCCCACCGTCGCCGCCGAGGTCTCCGTCCTGGAGCCCCGGTGGGGCGCCTCCGTGCAGCAGCCGGTGTCCCTGTCGGGAGAGGGCCGGGCGCGTCACGGCGCGGCGCGGGCGGCGGTGGATGCCGCCGCGCTGGACGGCCGGCGCGCGGCCCTGGTCGCGGCGGCA
>JAKLKF010000214.1 GCA_023150805.1 Myxococcota bacterium
GGGCCGCGCTTCGTCGAGGCGCTGGGCGGGGGCGGGTTCGTCGCGGAGTTCGCGGTGCGGCTGCGGCCGGGGATGCGGAAGGCGGTGCCGCTGGGGAAGTGGGGGGAGATCGGGGTGGAGGCGGGGTAGAAGCCGACGCCATGCTCGGCGGAGCTTACTAAGCAAGTTCTTAATATCCATAGGCAAAGCGGCCGCATACGGCTCCTCTCGGCACACACCCGCAACGGAACGCAGCCCGCCTCCCCCCAACAGTGATCGATCTGCTATAGTGCAATCCGGGGCCGGCTCACGCCCGTCTTGCACGAGCCCGCCTCGGTCGTTTCCGTAGCTCTGGAAATTCAGCATGCGCAGCCCGACTCTCTCAATCCTCCTCTCTGCGTTCCTCCTGAGCCTGACCGGAACGCTCGCATGCGGCGACAAGGACCCCGGAGAGGACAGCGGCGTCTGCACCGGTGACGAATGCCCCGAGGGCGACCTCGACCCGTTGCAGGACTTCACGCTCAACGACGACGACAACTGCGAGGCCCACTCCGGTGGCCACGTGGCCCTCGGGGTGAACATCCTGGACTTCGAAGTAGATGGACTGGACGAAGGCGACGTCTCGGGTTCGCCCCCCTCGGGCTATAATGTACGCGCTCGGCGCGAGTCGGGGCCTTGCTCTCCTGCGGCGTCGAGTTGGTGCGAGGCCGATGGGACACCCGAGGCGGACGAGACTTGGACGACCGATCCCGCTTGTACGAGTGAAACCTCTGCCGAGGGGTTCATGTCTCTGACCAACTGCTGGGGCACTGGCTATGCCAGCGGCGAGGATCCCTGCGGCGCAGGCGACGAGGAGTCCTGTGACGGCCTCTACCTCGCCGAGATCCAGCCCGACACGCACTCCTGCAGCGACTTCAACCCGGCCCGGATCGAGTTCGAGTATGCCGCCACCTACGATGGTGCCACGGCCCCCGCCGCGGGCTGCACGGCCGGCAGCGGCCGCTTCACGCTGCTGCCTCGCTACCTGGCTGATGTCGACAACGACGGCGACTATCAGGCCGTCTTCGACGTGGTGCAGAGCAGCGGCAGCGGCACGATGCGGCGAGCCGACTGGGTCACCGACATCGTGTTGGTCGAAGGCCAGGGCCGGAGTCTCCGGGTTCTTCGCGATGGCAAGACTGCGGCCTTCAATGGGTCCGACCAGCTCATCAACGCCTCGACGGAGTCGACGGCCATCACCGGCACCCACACGTTCTCTACCGGCGTCATCCCGGGCTACCCGCTCTTCGTGACCAGCGAGACCGATCTCGATGATCTCTACGAGATGGAGGTGGACCTCGAATGGTCCTGTGAAGCCTCGCCCGGAACGGTCTCGGGCTTGAGCACGGGTTACATCATCCCCACCGAGACCATCGGCTGCGGTACCGTCCAGGATCTGGTCCTGCGGGTCTACAACAGCCCCAACCGTGTGCACATCGAGCAGTACGGCTACCCCCAGCACAAGGTCGTCATCCCCACCTCCAACACGCCCTCCGGCCGCCGGTTCGTCTACGACTGGAACTACTTCCACCTCGACGCGACGTTGGAGGACTGGGACAGCAGCAGCGCCGACATCCGGATTGACCAGATGAAGTGGGATGGCACCAATGTCTGTGACGCGGACAGCTACACCTTCCAAGCGGAGTAGCGCATGGTCGCGTTCGCGGTTGCCGTCGGCACGCTGCTGACCACGTGGGGCTGCGGCTGGGGTGAGCACACCGAAGCCGTCGAGGTCTCGGCCAACGATGTCTGCGTGCGATCCAATCGTGACCACGTGGAGTGTTTCCGCTACGAAGGAACTGAGGTAACCCCGACGATCGGAATGCCCAGCGCCGGCTACTCCACCCTGGACGCCGGAGCCTATCACATCTGCGGCCTCACGGAAGTTGGCGAGATCGAGTGCTGGGGCAACACCTCGTACCACAAGACTGATCCCGTTCCCCAAGGCCCGTTCACGACGGTCACCCTTGGTGAATGGAGCGCCTGTGCAGTTCGCGTGGACCGGACTGCGTCTTGCTGGGGCACCGATGTCAATGGTTCCACAGTAATCGATGAGGACGTGGCATGGACGAGCGTGGCTGTGGGCGACGCAGCCATCTGCGCGATTCCTGAAGTCACTGGCGCTGTCACCTGCTGGGGGCGAGACTGGCACCAACAAGGCGCCATAGATCCTCCAGATGGCCAGTGGGCTCAGGTTTGGGGTGGTGGCGACTTCTTTGCGGCACGGAAGTCTGACGGAACCTTCGCCATGTGGGGAAACAACGAGGACGGCGAGTTGAACTTCCCCACCGGCCTGCAGTTCCTCGACCTAACACTGGCCGCCGATCACTCTTGCGCCCTCAGACCGGATGGCGAGGCAGTCTGCTGGGGGAGCAATGAGGCTGGTCAGCTCAATGTCCCCGTTGGTGAGACTTTCATGGACATCGATTCCCGCCGTCGCTTCACCTGCGGAGTAACCAACGACCACCGCCTGTTGTGTTGGGGGTGCTACTCCGACCAGCTCTACGGCCAGGGCCATCGCTGGTGCAAGACGCCCACACCGAGTTGGGATGGTTGACTGTAGGCAGGGGCCTACGCAACCTCGTATGCACGAGTTGGTCAGACCGTTGGGGGGTCAGTACATCGACCTGAGCCCGAAGCTGGCCTCCAACGCCAGCATCCTCTCCCCCGACCACCCCTCCGGGTTCAGCCAGAAAGTTCGATACGCATTCGGTGACCCCGACCACACCGAATGGCGGCGATTCTGTGACCCAGGATCGCCGCCATTCTCCGTCTTGGGCTTCGGCCACGCAGCCCCTCCCTCGACGGGCGCGCCCAAGCTCCGGGTACACCGTCGTCGCAGCGCTCCGCGGAGAGGCTTGCTGCTGAGACGCGCCCCGCCCTCCGGGCCAGCCGTCCCCGCTCTCGCCGCCGGGCCGCTCCTGCTGCCTCCTTGGCGCCCGCAGCGGGGTCCCCCGAGGGGGCGTGGGGGGGCGCTCCCGCGGAGGGTCGGCGAGAGCGCGCCGCTCGGCCACCGGGCGAGCGAGGCCGCCACCCCCGGGCGCTCGTCCCCTCTTCCCGCCTGGCGTGTCCGCGACCGGTAGGTACGATGCGCCGACACGCTGGAGCTTCGTCCGATGCTCGTCCTGCTCATCGCCCTCGCGCTGGCGCCTGGCGCCCATGCCAAGCCGATCCCGGAGGCGGCCTGGGCGCTGGCCCAGGGGCTCCCGCCGGTGACGAAGCGGTGGGAGCAGCCGCTGGCGATCGGCGGATGGGCCCTGGTCAAGGTGAACCTGACGCACGCGGACGGGAGCACCTCGGCGGTGTATCGGCGCCCGGCCGGCCCGCAGCTCGGCCCGGTGACGCGCGACAAGATCGAGTACGTCAGCGGCAGGTCCACCCTGGTGGCCATCAAGCCGGCTGGTGACGACGCCGCCGGGTACGTGCTCGTCGACCTGGCGACGGGCGAGAGCACGCCCACGCGCGCATCCCACGTCTCCAAGCCCGTGGAGGGGCGGATGCTGCTGTCGCCCGGAGGGGACCACGAAGGGGGCGAGGCGTTGCTGGTGAGCGAGACCGCGGTGGTGTGGCATGCCCGTGGACTGGCGCCCGACACCCCCGTCGAGGCCCGGAAGGGGGATCGGCTGTACGTCCTCCTCACCACCGCCGACGGCGCGCGCCTCTACACGGACGCGCCGGAGCCGCTCCTCACCACCGACGACCGCTGCCTTGCGAACTCCCTCGACGTGACCTCCGCCCGCTTTCACGTCCACTGCCCGGACGGCACGCGGGTCCTGGCGTGGGACGGGTCCACCGTCTTCCACCGGGAGGGGTACTCGTACGGGCGGTTCCTGGTCGGGGTGAACCCGGCCAGGCACCTGTTCGAGGGTCCCGACGGCCGCTTCCTCGTGATGCCGGGGGACTATGCGGGGCCGGGCGAGGAGCTCCCTGGAAACCCGGTGCACGTCGGCCCGTGGCTGTGGGTGGTCCACCTTCCGGCCGCGGAGGGCCAGCCCCCCGACGCCGCGCTGCTCGACCCGGTCACCCTCCGCTACGACCCGACGGTCATCGGGCGACCCCTGTTCGAACATCTCGACGGGAAGACCGACGTCGCCCCGCCCCTGCGCGGTTGGCGCTTCACCGAGCGTCCGGCCACCTCGCGCCCGGGGGGTGCGGCCACCGCGGTGTTCGTCCGCCACCAGACCGCCGCGGGCGTCCGGTGGGGGCTGGTGGGCCGCGGCGGGGTGCCCATCGTGGGCCCGGCCTGGCGGGACGTGCGGGTGGAGCGCGTGAGCTTCGTCTTCGGGGGAGGCGCCACCTACGCGAACCGGAACGTCTACCTCGTGCAGGACGACCAGAGCGGGATGTGGATCCGCATCGGCGTCGACGGCCAGCCGGACGCCGACGCGCTCCCGCACCCCACCCCCGAGGCCGCGCTCGCCGCCGTCGAGGCCGAGCTGCGCGCCCGGTACCAACTCTGGTCCTCGCACACCGACGCGCAGGCGCTGCACCGGCGCCACCTGGAGGCCCTCGAGTGCGCGGGGAGGGTGCTCCAGGCCGACGTCCGCACCTCGTACATGGCCGCCGATCGGCTCTCTGTCCTGCTCGGAGAGCACTTCGACCCGGGCTACGACGAGGACGGCACGATCCGCAAGGCCATCGCCAAGATCGGCGTCTCGCACAGCACCAACTTCTCCGCCCAGCGGTACGCGAACCTGGGCAAGGGCGCCGCCGTGCTCGAGAAGCACTACGACGGCCGCCCGGGCCCCACCTCCGCGCGCATGCGCGAGCTGCAGGAGGGAATCGAGGCGCGCGAGGCGGCGGAGCGGGAGGCGGCGCGCCACGCCGTCCCCGACTGGAGCTGGCCCGAGCCCTACTCCGCCCCGCCGCCCCCCATCATCGACCACTCCTTCCGCATGAGCCCCTACGACGGCGGCTGGGGAGCGGGCTGGGCCGAGTCGCAGACCGCCATCCAGAACCGTGCCTTCGACGCCTGGGTGTACTCGGTGGACACCTTCCTCGGGAACCGCTGACGTCGCCGGCTTCGCCGTGGGCGGCTCGAGCCGCCGCGCGTGGGGCAGCCCACCCTGGGACGGGGTGGGGCCGTGGCCGGCGAGCCGGGGGGGGACGAGGATCTGGTTCGCGTCGACCAGGTCCAGGTGGTCCAGCGCGGTCGCCAGCCGCCCGCTCCCGAGGCGCACGCCGACCGGCGTCTCGGGCTGCTCGCCCCGTGCTCGTCCACGAGGCGGATGATGAAGCCGTGCGTCTCGTCGTGGGCGATGCCCTCCTGGTGATCGACACAGCCATCGAGGGTCACGTCGCAGCAGAAGGTCAGGTCTCCCACCTGGCGTCCCTGGCGCGACGGGGTATGAGCAACCAAGAGGTTGCCTATCACCCAGAGCCTGCCCGATCCCCGCGTGTTCGCCGCCCTCGGTGACCCCACCCGGCTCGCCCTGATCGAGCGGCTGCGTCGGGACGGGGCGCTGCCCATCACCCGCCTGACCGACGGGACGGGCATCACCCGGCAGGCCACCGCCAAGCACCTCTCGGTGCTCGCCGCGGCGGAGCTCGTCCGCGCCACGCGGGTGGGCCGGGAGGTGCGCTACACGCTGTCCCCAGCGCCCCTGCACCGCGTCGCGGCCTGGGCCGAGGCGGTCTTCGCCGAGAACGAGGCCCGCCTGGACCGGCTCGACGCCTACCTCCAAGCCCAGCACCCCCCTGTCCAGCGAGGCGAGAATGAACGGTGACCACGAGCTGTGCAACGAGCGCACCTACCCGCACCCCGTCGCGGCCGTCTGGTCCGCGTGGACCACGCAGTCGGCGCTGGACGCCTGGTGGGGCCCGGACGGGTTCTCGACCACCACCACGCGGTTCGACCTGCGCGTCGGGGGCGAGTGGCGGTTCACGATGGCGCACGCCACCTACGGCGCCTTCCCCAACCGGGTCCGCTACCTGGAGATCGAGCCGGGTGTCCGCCTGCAGTACCTGCACGACGCCGGCGAGGGCTCGCCCCCGGAGCGGGTGATGCGGGTCGAGGTGACCTTCCAGGCCGTCGAGGGGGGCACCTTCGTCCGGCAACGCACGGTCCTCGCGTCGGCGGCCGAGGTCGAGCGGGTGAAGGCCTTCGGCGCGGTCGAGCTCGGCAGGCAGACCTTCGCGCGCCTGGCCGCCTGGCTGGCGAGCAGCCTCTAGCCCTTGCGCGGGGCCCGCTCCTTCGACCGGTCCATCGTCGGCGTCTCCGCGGCAGGACGAGGCCGGGCGAGGCAGGTGGGGAGAGACCCCTCCCTGCCATCACCCGGGCGCCGTCGTCTGCGCGGCGCTCACCCCGTCCGACGCCTCGGGCGCGGCCAGACCTTCAGCCTCCGATCAGCGCCTCGGCCCGCGGCGACTCGTCCATCACGCTCCCCTCGCAGACCGGCAGGCCGTTGGCGCCGGTGGGGCTGGTCTCGGTCCACATGCGGCAGGCCGGCGCGCAGTAGCCGGGCCCCTTGGGGTACTCGCCCCCCTTGCCATCGGGGACCGAGGCCCCCTCGATGCGATCGGCCTCGTCGCAGGTCCGCTCGTAGAAGGCGCCGTTGTCGGGGTAGACCTCGATCGCCCAGGCCGGGAAGTCCTGGCCGTACTCGGTCCAGACCTTCTTCTTGGGGTCCCAGTCGGCCGTCTTCCAGTCCAGCAGCGCGTCGTCGGCCTGGCCACGCGCCAGGATCATGTGCGACTTCAGGCCGAGGGAGGCCAGCCACGGGAAGTAGCCGTCGGGGCCCTCGCCGTCGACGATCTCGCCCAGCGCCAGGACGGCCTCCTCCGGGTCGACGCCGCTGAGGGCCGGGTCGATCGGCGTGAGCTTCCAGACGATCGAGCCGGCATAGCCGTTGTCGACGAACCAGGGCCAGTTCCCGTCCGGGTTCGGCGTCGTGATCGCGTGGACGTAGATGGCCTCCTGCATCCGCAGGCTGCCGTCATCGTTCCAGGAGAAGACGTAGCTGGCCGTGTCGGTGCAGCGGACCTCTTCGTAGCCCTTCTTGGCCCCCATCTCGAAGGCGCCGCAGTAGGTGGCCTTGCCGTAGGTCCCGAAGACGTAGCTGAGGTTCCCCTCGGCCACGAGCCAGTCGAACATCGGCACGCCTTCGGTCGTGCCCCCGTCGCCGGTGCCCCCGTCGCCGGTGCCCCCGTCGCCGGTGCCCCCGTCG
>JAKLKF010000215.1 GCA_023150805.1 Myxococcota bacterium
CGGCCAGGGCGGCGGCGAAGGGCAGGCCCTGGCCGAGGCTGTCGGCGGCCGCCACCGCCTGGTGCAGCGCCAGGGCGCCGGCGGGCGGGACCCCCTCCTCGTCCCGGGTCCAGCTCGCGAACAGCCGCACCTGCACGCCCATCGGCCCCACGCGCGGGTCCGTGGCCCCCGCCGCGACCAGCGCCTGCGCGCGGCCCACCGCCTCGCGCCAGGGGCCCCAGCTCGGGTCCACCCACAGCTCGACCTGCACCGGGGCCGCCGGATCCGGCCAGGCCGGGCTGCCCGCCCCCGCCGTCGGGGTCCAGGGCTCCCCTGCCGTGATCACCGCCTTGACCGCCGCGGGCGAGCCTCCCGCGCCCGCCACGCGGGCGGCCCGCGCCACCAGCTCGGCCACGTTCTCGCAGCCCGTCGGCGGCGCCAGCGCGCAGCGGGCCAGGCTGCGCTCGTGCTCCTGGCAGGGCAGGCAGGGCGCGGGCTCCACGTTGAGCACGCCCTCGACCACCAGGCCCGGCACCGTGCCCAGGTCCGCCAGCGCCGGCCAGGCTGCGCGCAGCTCCGCCAGGCGCACCGGCTGGTCCACCGGCCCGCCCCCGACGCCCACCACCGCCCCAGGGGCGCTGGAGGGCTGTGGTGGCGCCACCGGCTGGCTCTGCGGCCGGGCATCCTCGGCCGGCGGCGAGCGCCCGCAGGCCAGCAGCGCCAGCAGCAGCGCCGTCTCAACCCCAGGGATCATCTTCCGGACCACCCGCGCCCGACCGGGCGCTCCCGCCCGCGCCGGAGGCCCCCGCCCCGTAGCTGGCACCACCCCCGCCCCCGCCGCGCAGGCTGGCGCGCGCAAGGTCCTGCTCGAGCTGCTCGACCCGGCTGTTGGCGCGCATCCGGCCCACCAGCCCCCAGCCGCCGCCCAGCAGGAAGCCGGCCGCGAAGGTGCCCAGCAGCAGCCAGGGCACCGGGACCGGCTGGCGCAGGTGGGCCGCCCAGACCCACAGGTCCAGCGACAGGTCGGTGGTGCGGCCCAGGTTCTGCACCACGAACAGGCTGAGCACGCCCAGCACCAACAGCACCACGACGAGCAGGGTCCAGCGCAGGGGGGTCACGGCGGCCTCCGGGTCGTCCTGTTCCTGACACGGCGAGACCCGGCTGGCCAACCCCCGCCCGCGACCAGGTCGCGGAGGAGGCCGACCCGCCGGGTCTGCCGATCACCGGGGGCGGATCAGCCGCCGAGCTTGCGCGACAGGTCGCCCAGCACGTCGCCCAGGCGGGCCGTGCTCTCGCCCTGGCGAGCCACGTACTCCTGGATGCTGCCGTCCTGGTCGCTGCGCTCCTCGGCGCCCTTCTCCGACAGGCTGATCTTGCGGTCGTGCTGGTCGATGCGGCGGATCTCCACCATCACCGCCGTGCCGTCGGCGTACTTCTCGTTCCAGTCCTCGTCGCCGCTGACCAGCTCGGACATGTGGACCAGGCCCTCGACGCCGTCCTCGATCTCGACGAAGACGCCGAAGTCGGTGCGGCTGACGACCTTGCCCTTGACCACCTGGCCCAGGAAGTAGCGGCTCTGGACCGACAGCCACGGGTCGTCGCTCATCGCCTTCAGGCTGAGGCTGAAGCGCTCGTTGTCCCGGTCGATGTTCTTGACGCGCGCCTCGACCTCGTCGCCCTTCTGGAAGACCTCGGAGGGGTGCTTGACGCGCTGCGACCAGGACAGGTCGCTGATGTGGATCAGGCCGTCGATGCCCTCCTCGATGCCGACGAAGACGCCGAAGTCCGTGATGTTGCGGACCTTGCCGCGGACGATCGAGCCGATGGGGTACTTCTGCTCGACGATGTCCCAGGGGTTCGGCTCGAGCTGGCGCATGCCCAGGCTGATCCGCTTGTTCTCGACGTCGACGCCCAGCACCTTGGCCTCGACGATGTCGCCGATCTTGACCAGCTTGCTGGGGTGCTTGACCCGCTTGTTCCAGGTCATCTCGGAGATGTGGACCAGGCCCTCGATGCCGTCCTCCAGCTCGATGAAGACGCCGTAGTCGGGCATCGAGACCACCTTGCCGCGCACGATGGCGCCCACGGGGTACTTGATGTCGACCTCGTCCCACGGATCGGGCCGGATCTGCTTGTAGCCCAGGCTGACCCGCTGGCTGTCCGGGTCGAACTTGAGGATCTTGACCTCCATCGCCTGGCCGACCTCGACCATCTCGCTGGGGTGGTTGATCCGGCCCCAGGTCATGTCGGTGATGTGCAGCAGGCCGTCGATGCCGCCCAGGTCGATGAAGGCGCCGTAGTCGGTGATGTTCTTGACCACGCCCGTCATGATCGCGCCGACCTGCAGGTCCTTGAGCGTCTCGGCGCGCTTGACCTGGCGCTCCTCTTCCAGCAGGACGCGGCGGGACAGCACGATGTTGCCGCGGCGCTTGTTGAACTTGATGATGCGGAACTCCATCTCCGCACCCAGCAGCTTCTCCAGGTTCTTGACGGGCCGCAGGTCGACCTGGCTGCCCGGCAGGAAGGCCTTGACGCCGATGTCGACGGACAGGCCGCCCTTGACCCGCGCGGTGATGACGCCCTTGACGGTCTCGCCCGCCTCGAAGGCGTCCGAGATGTCCTCCCAGGCCTTCATCTGGTCGGCCTTGCGCTTGGACAGCGACAGCTGGCCCTCGGCCTCGTCCATGGCGTCCAGGAACACGTCGACCACGTCGCCCACGGCGATGGTGAGGTTGCCCTCGGGGTCGATGAACTCCGCCTTCGGGATCACACCCTCGGCCTTGTAGCCGACGTCGACGGTGACCCAGTCCCCCTCGATCTCGAGCACGGTGCCCTTGACCACCGAGCCTTCCCGGACCGAGGAGTCGTCCAGGTAGCTGTCGAAGAGGGAGGTGAAGGCGTCGCGGTCGAGCTCGTCGATGTTGATGTCGAGGGTGTTGTCGTTGGACATATGGGGAGGCTGCCTCTGCGCATCTCGCGCCCTGCGGCGCCGTGCGGCTTGGATTGGGGGGCGGGATGGTTGCCGACGCCGCGGCGGGAGGATCCACACCGGGTGCCATCATGCTGCGCCTGCGAGCGCGTCCCTGTCGCGCCCGTGCAGCCAGGGAGACCTGCGGAGCGGGTCTCCCCCGAGTGACCCGTGTCGATAGCCCGATCGGGCCCGGGGGGCAAGTGATGACGCTCAGGCCCCCCGGGCCCGCGCGAGCGCCAGCACCGCCTGGATGGCCTGGGGGATGTCCAGCGCGGTGGTGTCGACCACCACCGCGTCGGCGGCCACCGACAGCGGCCCGGTGGCCCGCCCGCTGTCCTGGGCGTCCCGGGCGTTGACCTCGGCCAGGACCTGGGCCAGGGGCGGCGCGCCCCGGGGATCGCGGGCGACCAGCTCGGCGTGGCGGCGGCGGGCCCGCTCGCCGGGGCTGGCGTCCAGGTAGACCTTCAGCTCGGCGTCGGGCAGCACCACGGTGCCGATGTCCCGCCCGTCGACCACCACGCCCCCGCGGGCCGCCAGCGCCTGCTGCCGCCGCACCAGGGCCGCGCGCACCGGCGGGTGGACCGCGACCGCCGAGGCGCCCTGCCCCACGCGCTGGCTGCGGACCTGCTCGGTCACGTCCTGGCCGTCGAGCAGGACGGCCAGCGTGGCGCCGTCCCAGCGGAAGTCCAGCGGGAGCTGCTCGGCCAGCGCGGCCAGGCCGGGGGCGTCGGACCAGGCCACGCCCCGCCGCTCGGCCTGCAGGGCCACCGCCCGGTACATCGCGCCCGTGTCGAGGTAGCGGTAGCCCAGCGCCCGGGCGACGGCGCGGGCCACGGTGCCCTTGCCCGAGGCGGCCGGGCCGTCGAGCGCGATGCGGATGCCCTCAGGTCGGACGGCCGGCACGGAGCTGCTCCAGCAGGAGGGGGAAGCCAGGGAAGCTGACGTCGACGACGTCGGCGCCGTCGACCTGCGCGCCAGCGGCGCAGCCCAGGCCCGCCACCATGGCGGCCAGGGCGATGCGGTGATCGTGGGCGGCGTCGACCCGGCCGCCGGGCAGGGGGGCGCCGCCGCTGCCGTGCACCACCAGGCCGTCGGGCAGCGCCTCCACCGAGGCCCCCAGGGCCCGCAGCATGGCCACCGTCGTCGCGATGCGGTCGCTCTCCTTGACCCGCAGCTCGGCCGCGTCGCGGAAGACCGTGGCGCCGTGGGCGAAGGCCGCCGCGACGGCGAGCGCGGGGATCTCGTCGAGCAGGCCGGCCACGGCGGGCCCCTGCACGGGGACGCCGCGCAGCGCGACCTCCCGCCGCGCCCCGCCCTCGACCCGCAGGGTGGCCCGCGGCTCGCCGCCGACCAGGGCCGGGTCCTGCACGGACAGCGACAGGCCCATGGCGCGCAGGACGTCGAGGGCCGCCGTGCGCGTGGGGTTCACGCCCACCCCCTCCACCGCGATCGACGAGCCCGGCACGATGGCGGCGGCCACCAGCAGGAACACGGCGCTGGAGAGGTCGCCGGGCACGTCCACGTCGACCAGCTCCAGCGGCGCGCCCGGCCGGACGGCGACCCGGTGGCTCCCCTCGGGCCCACCCGCCTCGTCCAGCGCGGCGCCCATCGCGCGCAGCAGCCGCTCGCCGTGGTCCCGCGAGGGGCCCGGCTGCACCACCTCGACCGGCTCGGCGGCCTGCAGCCCGGCCAGCAGCAGGGCCGTCTTGACCTGGGCCGAGGCCACCGCGCCCACGAAGCGCCCGCCCGCCAGGGGCCGCCGCCCCCGCAGCACCAGCGGCGCCAGGCTGCCCTCCCCTCGCCCGTCGACCCGGGCGCCCAGCTGCGCCAGCGGCGCCAGCACCCGCCCCATCGGCCGCCGGCGCAGCGAGTCGTCGCCGGTCAGCACCGACAGGAAGGGCTGGCCGGCCAGCAGGCCGCAGCACAGGCGCATCGTCGTGCCCGAGTTCCCGCAGTCGAGTACCTGGGCCGGCTCGGACAGCCGCCCCGCCGCGCCGCGCAGCACCAGGTCGGTCCCCTCGCCCTCCGCCTGCAGCCCCAGGCCCCGCATCACCGCCAGGCTGCTGCGCACATCGGCGCCGTCGGGCAGCCCCCGCACCCGCGCCCGGCCCTGGCCCAGCCCCGCGAAGATCAGCGCCCGGTGCGCGATCGACTTGTCCCCGGGCACCCGCAGGCGTCCCCGCAGCGGCCCCGAGGCGGGCGCCACGACGCGGGAGCCCGCCGTCACCGCCCGCCCTGGTCCGGGTCCCCGCCAGCCGCGCGCCGCCCCTCCAGGGTCACGACGTTGTCGGGGGCGGCCGCCTCCGCGCCCTCGGCCACGGCCTCCTCCCAGGCGCCCAGCCGGCGGAAGCGGTCGTAGCGATCCGCCCGCAGGCCCGCCCGGTCCAGGCCGTCCAGCTCCGCCAGGTGGCGCCGCAGCGCCTGGCCCAGCTCCTGCACCGTCGCCGCGACGTCGCGGTGCGCCCCGCCCGGCGGCTCGGTCACCACCTGGTCGACGACCCCGTGCTGCAGGCAGTCCTGGGCCGTGATGCGCAGGGCGGCGGCGGCGCGCGGCCCCTCGGCCCGGTCGCGCCACAGGATCGCGGCGCAGCCCTCGGGCGAGATGACCGAGTAGATCGCGTTCTCCAGCATCAGCACGCGGTTGCCGACCCCGATGGCCAGGGCGCCACCCGAGCCGCCCTCGCCGATGACCGTGCAGATCACGGGCACGCCCAGCGCCGACATCTCCATGATGTTGCGGGCGATGGCCTCGGCCTGGCCGCGGGCCTCGGCGTCGATGCCCGGGAAGGCGCCCGGGGTGTCGATGAAGGCCAGGATGGGCAGGCCGAAGCGGTCGGCGAGCTGCATGATCCGCAGCGCCTTGCGGTAGCCCTCGGGGCGGGGCATCCCGAAGTTGCGCTTGAGGTTCTCGCGGGTGTTGCGGCCCTTCTGGTGCCCGACGATGGCGACCGGCCGCCCGTCGAAGCGGGCCAGGCCGCAGACGATGGCCGCGTCCTCGTGCCCGGCGCGGTCGCCGTGCAGCTCGGTCCAGTCGGTGCACAGCCCCTGCACGTAGTCCAGGGTGAAGGGCCGGCCGGGGTGCCGCGACAGCAGGGCCCGCTGCCAGGGCGAGAGCGCCGCGAAGATCTGCCGCAGCAGGCGCAGGGCCTGCTGCTGGAGCTGCTCGATGGCGCCCGAAAGGTCGGAGCCGCTCTCCCGCTCGATCTGCCGCAGGCCGTCGATGCGGCGCTCCAGCTCGATCAGGGGTCTCTCGAACTCGAGTACGAAGTCCATCGGCGGCGCATATCGTGCCCGCGGGCCGTCCGCTCCACCGCTGCCCCCCGGGGGCTCGCCGCCGCCACCCCCCCCCTCGCTCAGCGCCGGGCGACCCCCGCCACGCCGCGCACCGTGACCGAGCCGGCCGGGGCCGTCAGCTCCAGGTGGCCCAGCCCGTCGCTGACCGGCTCCAGGTCCACCAGCCGCAGCCGCGTCGTCTGCGCGTCCACGGTCCAGGCGCCCTGGGGCACCTCCAGCTCGATGTCACCGTCGCCCACGCCCACCCGGCCGCTCGCCGCCCCGGGCAGCCGGGCGCGCAGGTCGCCGTTGCCCACGCTGGCCACCAGGTCGCCGGCCAGGTCCAGGTCCGCCGTCCCCTCGCCCAGCTTCAGGTCCAGGCGGGCCACGCCGGTGGCCCACACCTCGCCGCGGCCCAGCTCCACCTCGACCGGCACGCCTTCCGGCACCTCGACCCGGGTGTCCACGGCGCAGGGCAGCAGGTGCTGGCAGCGCGCCACCAGGGTCAGCGTGCCGTCCTGGACCGTGTGCGAGAGGGACAGCGCCAGCTCGGGCCCGCGGATCGCGCGCTCCACGCGCAGCCCGTCGGCGGTCACCAGCTCGACCGTGCCGGCGTCCGCCTGGACCACGACGCGGGTCACCTGGCCTTCGGGCGCAAACGACTCGGTGTAGCGGACCTGGGTGCAGGCCAGCAGCGGGAAGAGGGGGAGCCCGGC
>JAKLKF010000216.1 GCA_023150805.1 Myxococcota bacterium
CCGCCAACCCCGCGCGCGAGGCGCGCCCTGGCCCCGTGGCGCGACGGGTGGACGCTATGGGCTACAAGCTGCTAGCCGCTTGCCCGCGTTGCGGCCGCCTTCTGCTCCGTGGTATCCGTGTGCGTCGTCCCGTCGCGGCCCTCGCCGCGCGGCCCCTCCTCGCCCGTCGCCCCGCGCGACGCACCGGCCCGTCGCCACCTCGGGCCCGTGGAGCCTCCATGCGTGCCTCCCTCCGCCTCGCCCCCGCCCTGCTCGCCCTGCTGGCCTGCACCCGCGGGAACCCCTACAACCAGGGCCTGGACCCCACGCTGGACGACACCGGCACGGGCAGCACGGACGGCGGCACGGCCGGCGACGGTGGGGGCAGCGACGGCGGCGGCGGTGACGGGGGCACCGACGGCGGCGGCACCGACGGCGGGGGCGGCGACGGCGGCGGCGCGACGGGCGGCTCGGACTGCCCGCACGACTACCACCCCCTGGCCACGCCCGGCTGGACCAAGACCTACGACGCCACCTTCTCCTTCTCGGGGCAGGCGGCCAAGGGCACCGCGACGGAGATGGGCCTGGGCGCGACCACGCTGCCCGACGGCAGCAGCGGCTGGGCCTACCAGGACGCCACGACCACCTCGGGGGAGAGCTACGACGTCACGACCTACGTGGGCTGCAACGTCGGCGGCGACGAGGGCATGTTCGTGGTGGGCTGGGAGGGCAGCTACGACATGCTGATCGGCGGCTTCCTGGCGATGCCCTACGCGGTGGACGCCGAGCTGTCGCCGGCCCGCAAGTACCTGCCCGCCGGCTACGAGCTGGGCGCCGTCGGGTCCTGGTCCTACGTCTACACCCTGAACGTGCTGGCGACGGGTGACACCGGCGGCCCGCAGTCGAACCCCTACTCGATCAGCGGCGCCTACGCCGAGGCCGGCTTCCAGGACATCACGCTCTTCGACGGCACGACGGTCAACGCCTACAAGCTGGTGAACACCTACACCAAGACCGACCAGACCGGGCAGGCGGTCAACGGCTACATCGAGCAGTGGTGGGTCCGCGGGCTGGGCCTCGTGAAGGAGACCCACGTCAACATGGACACCGGCAGCGAGATCGCCAGCAAGACCCTGACCGGGTACACCGGCCTGAGCGTGATGGAGTAGGGCGGGGGCGGCGCGGACGACGGCCAGCGCCGTTTACAGCCCGGCGTCGCAGCCCACGGGCCAGTGTCGACGCGACGTGCTAAGCGGCCCCTCCGCCGCGGGGGCCCTCCCCTCGCCCCCCACCCGCTCCCATCGCCCGACGGAGTCTCCGTGAGCGCCTCCCTGCTGCTCCTGCTGATCGGCACCGCCCAGGCCGGCAACGACCAGGCCAACTCCATCACGCACGGCATCGCGGTCCGACCCGACACCTTCGTGGTCGACACCCGCCTGTCCACCGGGCCGGTCGAGAACCTCACCAAGCTCTACGTCGACGCCGCCTCCTTCGTGCAGGGGCTGATGCCCAAGGCCCCCCTGCCCTCGCCGGTCCCGGCGGGTACCACCGCCACGGCGCCGAGCTTCCCGGGCACCGGCCACCTGCTGCTGCTCAACGAGCACCTCGACGAGGCGGTGCTGTCGGTCAACGGCACCAAGGTGGGCGAGGTGCACGCGCTGACGCACGCGATCATCCACGACGTGAAGTCGGGCTGCTACGAGATCGGCTGGGCGCTGAACGACGACTACGAGTACACGACCCAGGCCTGCACCGTCGCCAGCGTGCGCCCCGCCTTCCCGGGCGGCCCGGCCTCGGCGGCCTGGCTGGAGACCGGCCGCCCCGAGCGCACCGAGCCCGAGTGGCGCTTCGGCCCGCCGGACCAGGACAAGGACGGCCTGCCCGACAGCGAGGACGAGTGCCCCGCCGAGCCCGGCAGCGCCGACGCCTTCGGCTGTCCGGACGCCGACGGCGACCGCGTTCCCGACGTGCGCGACGCCTGCCCCCAGCAGAAGGGCCCCGAGAAGGCCGACCCGCGGCGCAGCGACGGCTGCCCGGCGCGCGTGTTCATCGCGGCGAAGGAGATCGTCATCACCGACAAGATCTTCTTCCAGACGAACAAGTCGACCATCAAGCCCGAGAGCTTCGCGCTGCTGGACGAGCTGGTGGCCATCCTGGTCAAGCACCCCGAGGTCAAGAAGGTCGAGATCGCCGGGCACACCGACAGCCAGGGCAACGACGCCAGCAACCTGAAGCTGTCGGACGGCCGGGCCAACGCGGTGATGAAGTACTTCACCGACAAGGGCATCGACGCGGCCCGCCTGGTGGCCAAGGGCTACGGCGAGACGCAGCCCCTGGCCGACAACGCGACCGAAGACGGCCGCGGCACGAACCGTCGCGTCGAGTTCCGCATCCTCGAGCAGGAGGAGCGGGTGATCGAGATGCGGCCGGGCGCGGGCGCCGCCCCGACGCCGCCGCGCACCCTGGAGCAGCCCGCCGAGACGCCGGCCGAGGACGCGGGGCGCAGCCTGGAGCGCAAGGAGTAGGCGTCCGCCGCACTCCCGAGGCGGCCGCGGTCCCGGTTCCCGCCGAGGCCGCTGTCGGCCGCGCGCTCAGATGACCGTGCCGTCCGGGATCACGGCGTTCTTCTCGACCACGATGATGCCCTCCTGGATGACCCAGCCGGGCCCCCGCTGGTCGGGCCGATCGGGGGCGCCCCGCAGCACGCAGTTCGCGCCGATGCGGGCGTTCTTGTCGATGATGACCCGCTCGACGATCGTGTTGGGGCCGATGCCCGCGTTGGGCAGGCCGGCCGCGGCGTTGGCGGCGCGCCGGGCGTCGTTCTCGTAGAAGTCCGCGCCCATGATCACGGCCTCCCGCGCCACCACGCCGGGGTGCAGGCGGGTCCGCAGGCCCACGACGCAGCGGTCCAGGCGGGCGCCGTGGATGATGCAGCCCTCGGAGATGATGCTGTTCTCGACCTGGGCGTGCAGCAGCTTGCTGGCCGGGAGGAAGCGGCGACCGGTGTAGATGGGCGCGTCCTCGTCCCAGAAGCGGAAGGGGGGGTTCTCCTGGCAGAGGGCCAGGTTGGCCCGGAAGAAGGCGTCGATGGTCCCGATGTCCTCCCAGTAGGCGTCGAAGCGGTGCGCGACCACGCGGTGGGTCTCGACCATCGCCGGCAGGATGTCGCGGCCGAAGTCGAGCGCGTCGGGCAGGGAGAGGCCGTGGCGGAGGGCGCGGCGGGAGAACACGTAGACGCCCATGCTCGCCAGGTAGCGGCGGTCTCCCAGGCCCCACTGCCCGGCCAGCTCCGGGGGGACCTGCATCGCGCGGATGTCGTCGGTCGCCTTGGGCTTCTCGCGGAAGCTCCGGACCCGGCCCTCCGCGTCGACGCCCATGATCCCCAGCCCCTCGCAGGCCTGGCGCTCGACCGGGATGGTCGCCACGGTGACGTCGGCGCCGGCCGCCTCGTGCCGGGCGACCATCTCCCGGTAGTCCATCCGGTACAGGTGGTCTCCCGACAGGATCAGCACGTGGTCGTAGTGATCGAGGTCGAAGTGGTGGATCTGCTTGCGGACGGCGTCGGCCGTGCCCTGGTACCAGTCGCCGCTGGCGTCGGTCTGCTCCGCGGCGAGGACCTCGACGAAGCCGCTGGAGAAGATGTCGAACTGGTAGGCCCGGGCGACGTGTCGGTTCAGCGAGGCGCTGTTGAACTGGGTGAGGACGTAGACGTGCCGGTAGCCGGAGTTGATGGCGTTGCTGACGGGGATGTCGATCAGGCGGTACTTGCCCGCCAGGGGGACCGCGGGCTTGGCCCGGTGGGCGGTCAGGGGGTACAGGCGGGAACCCCGCCCGCCTCCGAGGATGACGGTGACGACGCGTTCGGACATGACCGGCTGGACCTCGAGTGGGCGTGGTGGGCTGCGGGTCGAGGGCAAAGCTACCAGGGGCGCGCTCGCCGCGCTGCTGGCCGCGTCAACCTGTACGGCGGGCTGCCCGGCGCCCTGCGAGGGCCCCGGCTGCGAGTCGACCTACGACGCGGCGCTGATCGGGGTCCTGGACGGCAGCGCGCAGGCGGCAGAGGGCACGCTCGACCCCCGCCAGACCTGGGCCGAGGTGCAGGGCGGCGCCGAGCAGGGCCCCGACTGGGCCGTCGCGCTGGGCCCCGACGAGCTGCTGGTGGGGATCCCCGACAGCAGCGCGGTGGGCTCCTTCTCGCTCCGGGAAGGGGGGCTGCTGACCTTCACCGCCGACCAGGGTCGCATCGTCTCGGCGACCCTGGACGACCGCCTCGGCGCGGCGGTGGCGCGGCTCGGCGACGTGGACGGCGACGGCGTGGGGGAGCTGCTGGTCGGCGCTCCCGGCGCGCGCCGGACCGCAGACGGCGCACCGGAGGGCGCCATCCTGCTCTTCCTCGCCCAGGGGGAGGGGCTGGGCGCCCAGCTCTCGTCGGACCAGGCGGACCTGCGGCTGGACGGCACCGACCCTGGCGGTCGCCTGGGCTCGGTCCTGGCGGGGTGCGGGGACGTGGACGGGGACGGGCTCGCCGACTTCGCCGCCGGTGCCCCCCTGGCCGATGGGGCGCAGGCGATGGCCGGCCAGGTCGCGCTGGTCCGCTCCGTCGACCTGGGGGGGCTGGACGGCCGGGCGGACCTCTCGGCCCTCGCCACCACCTGGCGCGGCGAGGTCACCGGGGCGCGGGCGGGCGACGCCCTGGCCTGCGGGCACGACCTGACGGGCGACGGGCTGGCCGACCTGGTCGTCGGCGAGCCTTTCGCCGACGGCGAGGGGGAGGCGCGGGGGGTGGTGTGGGTCATCGCGGGGGGCGCGAGCATGGCCACGGGCGGGGCAGGGCGCCTGCTCTCGGTCGCGGCGGCGCGCAGCCTGTGGGGCGGCGCCGACGAGGCGTGGCTCGGCCGCTCCCTGGCGACCGGAGATCTCGACGGCGACGGCCTGGCCGACCTCGCAGCGGGGGCGCCGGGCACCTCGGACCAGGCCGGCGAGGTGCGGGTCTGGAGCACCGGCCGAGGCGTCCTCGGCGGGAACGCGCCCACCGCGCGCATCAGCGGGCTGCAGGCGGGCGACGGCTTCGGGCAGACGGTGCACCTGGCCGACATGGACGGCGACGGCCTGGACGACCTGCTGGTCGGCGCGCCCTACCGCAACCCCGACCCCACCGGCTCGGCGAGCGCCTACGGCGCCGGCACGCTGTACCAGCTCGACGGCAGCCCCGGACTGGCGACGTGGAGCCTGGCCATGACCGCCGACGACGCCGACCGGAGCTGGGTCCGCGCCAGCCCCTACCTGCGCACGGGCCAGCGGCTGGCGGTGGGCGACTTCGACCTGGACGGGTGGATGGACATCGCCCTGGTCCACCGGGCCGACCCGGGCTGATCCCCTCGGGCGCGTGGACGAGGCCGGGACCGCCGGGTAGGGCCCGCGGCGTGTCCCGCGCCCTCCTGCCCGTCCTGCTGACCGTCTTCCTCGACCTGCTCGGGTTCGGGCTGGTCATCCCGCTGCTCACCTTCTACGCCGAGCAGCACGACGCCGGCCCCCAGCAGGTCACGCTGCTGATGGCCTGCTACTCGCTGGCGCAGCTGCTGATGGCGCCGCTGTGGGGGAGCCTGTCGGACCGCGTCGGGCGGCGCCCGGTCCTGCTGGTCAGCATCGGCGCCTCCGCCCTCTTCCTCGCCGGCTTCGCCGCGGCCCAACAGCTCTGGCTGCTGTTCCTCTTCCGCACCCTGCACGGCGCCTGCGCCGCCAACATCTCGACGGCCCAGGCCGCGGTGGCCGACCTGACCCCGCCGGAGAAGCGGGCGATGGGGATGGGCCTGATCGGCGCCGCCTTCGGCGTCGGCTTCACCCTGGGCCCGTGGATGGGAGGCGAGCTCGCGGTCTTCGGCTACACCACCCCCATCTGGGTGGCGGCCGCCCTGTCGGCCTTCAACTTCGTGCTGGCCCTGGTCCTGCTGCCCGAGACCCGCGGCCTGCAGGGCTCCGGCGCCCCGGCCCACGCCCAGCGCACGCTCGACCCCCGTCGCTTCCTGGCGGTGGCGCGCCACCCCGTCGTCGGCCTGAGCGTGGTGCTGACCTTCGTGACCACGCTGGCCTTCGCGATGATGGAGAGCACCTTCACCCTCTTCGCCGAGCACGTCCGCGGCCTGGACGCGCCCACGGTGGGCCGCTACTTCGGCGCCGCCGGGCTGGTGATGATCCTGGTGCAGGGCGGGCTGATCGGCCGCCTGGTCAAGCGCTTCGGGGAGGGCCCGCTGGTGCCCGTCGGGCTGGCGCTGCTCAGCCTGGGCCTGCTGGCGCTGCCCTTCGCGCCGCCGCCGGGCGCGATGGTCGCGATCTTCGTGCTCATCGCCATCGGGCAGGGGGTCTCCTCCCCCAGCCTCCAGGCGCTGGTCAGCAAGGGCACCAGCGCCGACGAGCAGGGCTTCGTCCTGGGCGCCAACCAGTCGATGTCCGCCCTGGCCCGGGTCGTGGGGCCGGTGCTCGGCGGCCTGCTCTTCGCCCACCTCGCCCCGCAGGCCCCCTTCCTCGGCGCCGCCCTCGTGCTGGCCGTGGGCTTCGGCCTCAGCTTCGTCGCGGTGCGCCAGTGGCGCCGCGGCGTGTCTCCCGCCCACTCCCTGCCCTGATCAGGGCGCGCCCGAGTCCTCGCCCGTCGCGGTCGCGGCCGGAGCGCTCGCGCCGGGAGCCGGCGGGAGGCCGGGGGCCGGGGTCGGTCCCACCTCGACCGCGTGCACCTGGGCGGCCGTCGCCTCGTCCCCAGCGCGGTGGAGCAGGTCGGCCACCGCCGCCGAGGGCGAGGGGCGCCCCGCCCGGGCCGCCTCGGCCAGCGCGACCCGCAGCGGCCCGTGCGCGCCCCGGCGGGCGGCGGCGGCGAGGCGGACGGCCCGCGCGAGCCCGGTCGGATCGAGGCCGATCTGCCAGGCCGCGGCCTCGGCCTCGGCCCAGGAG
>JAKLKF010000217.1 GCA_023150805.1 Myxococcota bacterium
GACCTCGACGAGCGGACCGTGGGGGGAACCTGGAGGGGTTCCCCCCTGGAAGAGAGCGCTCGCGCAGCGCGAGGTACTCGGGCAGGAACGGCAGGAGCGAGTCGCGGGCGCCGCTGGCGACGAGGCCGGCCATCAGCGCCGGCGAGGGGCGGTAGCCGTCGATGGGGGCGGGCTCGTCGATGAGGGCGACCAGGCCCAGGGGCTCGCCCTGCTCGGCGAGCTGCACGGCCAGCTCGTGGGCGACCAGGCAGCCGAAGGAGAAGCCGCCCAGGTGGTAGGGGCCGTGGGGCTGGACCCGGCGGATGGCGGCCAGGTAGTGGCGGGCCATGTCCTCGACCCGCGTGTCGACGGGCTCCTGGCCGTCCAGGCCGCGGGCCTGCAGGGCGTAGAAGGGGCGCGTGGTGCCCATGGCGCGGGCCAGCCGGTATTAGGGGAAGACGACGCCGGTGGCGGGGTGGACCATGAAGAAGGGACGACCCGCGCCCTGGGGCTGGAGCAGCACCAGCGGCCCGGTAGCGGGGGCGGGCGCGGGGCCGGGAGCCGCGGAGGCGGGGCCGGGAGCCGTGGGCCCGGGGGCGGCGCCACCCGGCGCGGCGGGCGCCAGCGCCTGGGCCAGGCGGCGGGCGGTGGTGCCGGCGAAGGCGGCCTCGGCGGGCACGGGCTGGCCCAGCTCGCGGGCCAGCAGGTCGGTCAGGCGCAGCATGACGAGCGAGTCGGCGCCGTGCTCGACGAAGTCCTGGTCGGGCTCCAGGTGGGGCAGGCCCAGCACCTGGGCGGCCAGGGCGGCGATGCGCAGCGAGAGGTCATCGGCGGCGATGCGCCGCGAGAGGTCATCGGCGGCGGGCGGCGGAGGGGCAGGCGCCTGCACCGCGGGGACGGCGCGGGGCCCGGCCTCGGCCGCGGGTGGGGAGAGGGGCACCCAGCCCGACCCGGCGGCCTGCGCGGCGAGCAGCCGGTCCACGGGGCCCTGCTCGGGGTCCGCGGGCGACAGCAGCAGGACCTGGGCCAGGCCGGGGCTGTCGGCGGCCAGGCGGGCCAGCTCCACGCCGGCGGCCTGGACCTGGGCGGCCAGCTCCTCGGCCTGCTGGCACAGCAGGGGCGGGCCCGGGTCGGTCGGCGCCTCGACCCACAGGCTGCCCACGGGGCCCAGCGCCTCGCCGGCCTCCTGCCGGGCGCGGATCGGCTCGGCGTCCGCCGGCAGCACCCGCACCCCCGGCCGGGTCGCCAGGGCGCGCAGGCGCTCCTGCTTCGGGTCGGGCGCCTGGCCGGGCGCCTGCGCCAGCAGCAGGGCGTGGTCCAGGGGCCCCTCGCCGGGCAGGGGGGTCGCCAGGGCCCGGGCCTGCCGGTAGCCCCGGTCGGCCAGCAGGGCGACCCAGGCCGGCGCCGACAGCAGGGGGCCGTCGGTGCGGACGGCGTCGGCCCAGGACCACCAGCCCTCGGCCAGGCCCCAGGTCAGGACGTCCCAGCGCTCGGTGCGCAGGATCTCGACCACGCCGAGCAGGCCGCCGGGCGCGAGCAGCGGCCGCAGGTGGTCCAGGGCGGCCGGCAGGTCGGGCACGGCGTGCAGCACGTTGTAGGCGACGACGGCGTCGTAGCCGCCGGGCGGGAACCGGGCCGGGTCGGGCGGGCGCGACAGGTCCAGCCGGTCGAAGCGCAGCCGCGCCTCCAGGCCGCGGGCGCGGGCGTGGCGGCGCGCGTCCTCGACGAAGGTGGCGCCGATGTCGGTGAAGTGCAGCTCGACGGGCAGGTCGGCAAGCCGCGCCACCAGGGGCCAGGTCAGCAGGCCCTGGCCGCCGCCCAGCTCCAGGATGCGCAGCGGGCGGTCGGGCCGGGCGCGGCGGGTGGCCAGCCGGCGCAGGTGGTGGATCAGGAGCAGGATCTGCCGGCGGTCGGCGCGGTGCTCGACGGTGCGGCGCTCGCAGCCCTCGACCAGGTCGGCGCGGCCCCCGGGGTAGAGCACGCCGATCGCGTCGACCTGGCCGGACATGGCGGCGCGGTGCTGGGGCGCGCAGTGGGCCAGCAGGTCGAGCAGGCCGGCCAGGCCCGGGCGGCGGGCGCGCAGCGCGGCGGCCAGGCCCTCGGGGGAGGGGCCGGCCCGCCCGGTCGCGACCCATTCTGCGGCGATGGGGTCGGCGGCGAGGGGATCGGCGGCGAGCGGATCGGCCTGCGACCGGGACAGGATCCCGTCCTGCACGGCCATGTCGAGCATCGCGTCCAGCAGGCGGTGGAAGGCCGGCCGCACGCCGAGCCGCGCCCGCAGCGCCGGCCGGGAGAGGCGCGCGCCGGCGGACAGGTCCACCCCCGCGTCCGTGAGGAAGCGCCGCACCAGCGCCCCGCACAGGGCGTCGAGGGCGGCCCGGTCGGCGGGGTCGAGGTCGCGCCGGTTCAGGGCCCGGTCCAGCGCCGCCTCCAGCGCCGGGTCCTCGGCCGCCGGGTCCTCGGCCGCCGGGTCCTCGGGCGCCGGGTCCTCGGGCGCCGGTGCCCAGGGCCGCAGCGCGACGGGGCGGCCCTGGGCGGCCAGGCGCTCGGCCCAGGCCAGGCCCAGGCCCCGCGGACCGTCGAGGATCAGCACGGCGCCGGGCTCATCGGGGGGAGTGGAGGCCAGCGGCGCGGGGGAGGTGGGCGCCGTCTCCCCGCGCAGGGCGGCAGCCAGGGCCTCCAGGTCGACCTCCTCGCCCGGCGCCCGCGCCAGCAGGTGGAGCTGCACGGCCGGGAGCTGGGCAGGGATGGCCGGGAGCAGGCTGGCTGGCCAGGGGGGAACCCCTCCTTCTCCCCCTCCCAGGAGCGCCGGCGGCACCACCACCAGGCGCAGCGGGCTGCGGAACAGGCGGCGCGTCAGGGCCTGGAGCAGGTCGAGCACCCCCTGGGCGTCGGGTTCCCACAGGACCAGGGCCTCGGGCGCGGCGTCGGCCGCCCGCGCGGCCTCCAGCCAGGCGGTCAGGGCCGGGGCGTCGAGGCCGGGGGCTTCGGTCGGCGTCACGCCCTGCGCCGCCAGCCAGGCCCGCAGCGCGGGGCTGCTGCCGCCCACCAGGCCCAGGCGCCGGGGGAGAGGGGGCGGCGCGGCCGGGGGTGTCTGCGGGTGGCGGGGCGGCGCGTGCCGCAGGCGGACGAAGGGGTAGGTCGGCAGCCCGATCCGGCGCCCGGTGGCGGGGGGGCTCCAGGGCAGGCCCATCACGAAGGCCTGGGCGAGCGCCTGGTCCCAGGCCCGGTCGGCGGGGGTGTCGGGCCGGTCGGCCCCCTCCAGGCTGGACAGGCTGGCGGCGTGGCCGGCGCGGCGGGCCAGGGCGGACAGCCCGCGGCGCGGCCCCACCTCGATCAGCAGCCGGTCGGGGTCTTCCGTCAGGTGGGCCAGGGCGGCCGCGAAGCGCACGGGGGCCGTGAGCTGCCGCGCCCAGCGCGCAGGGTCGGTGGCCTCGGCCGCGGTCATCGGCTGGCCCGTCACGCTGGAGAGCAGGGGCAGGCGCGGCGGGGACAGGGGCGTGGCGTGCAGCGCGGCCTCCAGGGCCCGGGCGGCGTCGGCCATGGCGGGGGTGTGGAAGGCGCGGTCGCCGGGCAGGCGCCGGGCCGGGATCCCCCGCGCGGACAGCGCCGCCGCCAGGGCCGCGACCGCCGCGGGCGGGCCGCCGACCACGACCTGGTCGGGCGCGTTCTCGGCGGCCACGCACAGGTCGGGGCCCAGCAGGGGCGCGACCTGCTCGGCCGGGCGGGCGACCGAGAGCAGGGCGCCGGCCTGGGCCCGCGCGCACAGCGCCCCCCGCAAGGCGACCAGCCGCAGCGCGTCCTGCCAGGACAAGACCCCGGCCAGCGTGGCGGCGGCCCACTCGCCCAGGCTGTGGCCCAGCATCCAGGCCGGCTGCGCGCCCTGCGCCTGCCACAGCTCGCCCAGGGCCAGCTCGACCAGGAACAGGGCCGGCTGGGCGATGGCCGTGTCGGCCAGCAGCGCGGCGGCCTGCGCATCGTCGGGGGCGGCCAGCAGGGGCCCGCGCAGATCCAGGCCCAGCGTGGGACGCAGGGCCTCGGCCGCGGCGTCGACCCGCGCGCGCAGGGCCGGCTCCCGCTCGTACAGGCCCCGCAGCATCCCGGGGTGCTGGGCGCCCTGGCCGGGGAAGAGGAAGGCGACCGCGCGCGGGGCCCCGGCCCGGCCCCTCGCCAGCGGGGGGCCCCGCAGGGTCGAGGCCGCGTCCTGTCCCTGGCCGACCCGGTAGACGGCCCGCTCGGGCAGGTGCCGCCGGCCGAGCTGCAAGGTGGTGGCGACGTCGTCCAGGCGCAGCGGCGGGTCGGCCGGCAGCCGCGCGGCCAGGGCCCGGGCCAGGGCCTGCAGGGCCTGGGGATCGCGGGCCGACAGCGGCAGCAGCCAGGGGCCGGGCCCCGGCGGCGGCCGGTCCGGTGACGGGGGAGGGGACCGCAGGACGACGTGGGCGTTGGTGCCGCCGAAGCCAAAGGCGCTGACGCCGGCGTGGCGGGGCTCCTCGGTCCAGGGGGTCAGCGCCCGGACCGGGGCGAGGGAGGCGGCGGCCAGCTCCAGCCGCGGGTTGGGCGCCCGGTAGTGCAGCAGCGGCGGCAGCAGGCCGCGCTGCACGGCGAAGGTGGCCTTGATCAGCGAGGCGATGCCCGCGGCGGTGTTGCCGTGGCCCAGGTTGGGCTTGACGGCGCCCAGGTGGCGGACCCGGCCCTCGCCCCGCGGACCGAGCGCCCGGCCCAGGGCCGCGACCTCGACCGGGTCGCCCAGGTGGGTGCCGGTGCCGTGGGCCTCGACGTAGCCGATCTCCTCGGCGGGCAGGCGGGCGTCGGCCAGGGCGGCCCGGATCACCCGCGCCTGCCCCTCGACGCCGGGCGCCGTGTAGGCGGCCTTGGCGGCGCCGTCGTTGTTGACCGCGCTGCCGCGGACGATCGCCCGCACCGGCAGGCCCAGCCGGCGGGCGACCGCCAGGGGGGCGAGGACGACCAGCCCGACGCCGTCGCCGCCGAAGGTGCCGGCCGCGGCCTGGTCGAAGGCCCGGCAGGCCCCGTCGGGCGAGGCGATGTGGCCCTCCTGGTAGAGGTGGCCCGCGCCCAGGGGGAAGCCCACGTTGACGCCGCCGGCCAGGGCCAGGGCGCAGTCCCCCGCGCGCAGGGCCCGGCAGGCCTGGTGCACCGCGACCAGCGAGGTCGAGCAGGCCGTCTGCACCGTGATCGCCGGCCCGCGCAGGTCGAGCTTGTGGGCGACCCGCGGGGCGAGGTGGTCCTTGTCGTTGCCCAGGACGGCGGCCAGCCCGTGCAGGGGGTCGGCGCCCTCGTCCCCCTGCTGGCCCGGCCAGCCCTGCAGGCCGGCGCCGGCGAAGACGCCGATCTCGCCCTCGAAGCGGGCCGGGTCGATCCCGGCGTCCTCCAGCGCCTGCCAGGCGCACTCCAGCAGCAGGCGGTGCTGCGGGTCGGTCCGCGCCGCCTCGGCGGGGCTCATGCCGAAGAAGGCGGCGTCGAAGTGGTCGGCCTCCTCCAGCCGGGCGCGCACGGGCACGTAGCGCGGGTCCTGGACCAGGGCGGCGGGCAGGCCGGCGGCGACCAGGTCCGCCGGATCCTGTCGGGTGGCGAAGTTGCGCCCCTCGCAGAGCCCCCGCCACAGCCCCTCCAGGTCGGGCGCCCCCGGGAAGCGCCCGGCCATGCCCACGATGGCGATCTCGTCGCCGTCGGGGTCCGCGGGGGGGGCAGGTGCGGCAGGCGGTGCGGCCGCCTCCTCGCCGGCCAGGGCCCGCGCCAGACCGTGCACGGTGGGGTGGCGGAACAGCTCGGCGATGGGGATCGAGCGGGCCAGCGCCGCCTCCAGCCGGGCGTGGGCCTGGACCAGCAGGACCGAGTGGCCGCCCAGGGCGAAGAAGGAGGCCGTGGGATCCACCTCGGCCCGGCCGAGCAGCTCCTGCCAGGTGCGGAGGAGGACGGCGCGGATCTGCGCCTCGCCCGGCCGCTCGGGCCCGGGCCCGGCCGCGACCGGCGAGGGGGCCTCCGGCGGGACCGGCGAGGGGCCCTCCTCCGCAACCCTTGCCGCGCCGACCGCCAGGTCGCGCCCGTCGGCCAGGACCCGCTCCAGGAGCGGCAGCACCTGCGTGGGGTCCAGCGCGGGCCCGTCCTGCCGGCCCTGCCGCATGCCGACCCCGGCGAAGGCGCCCCAGTCGACCGTCCGGGCGCGCGGATGGCCGCCGTCGCGCAGGGCCTCGACCCAGGCGCGCTGGACCCGGCAGGCGGCGGTGTAGGCCAGGGCGTCGCGTGCCCCCAGCTCGCCGGCGGCCGAGCCGAAGGCGACCAGCCAGGCCTGGGGCCGGCCCCGCAGCAGCGCCGCCAGCGCCGCCATGCCGGCGTCGCGGGCGCGCAGGGCCCGCTCCAGGTGGGCGGCGTCGACCTCCGCGGCGGCCCGCGGCTCGAAGACGCCGGCCAGGTGCAGGACGCCGGAGAGGGGCGCGCCCCAGGCCGCCTCGGACTGGGCCACGGCCGCCTCCAGCGCCGGCCCTTCGGCCAGGTCCAGCGCGGCGGTGGTCACGGAGCCGCCGCGGCCGGCCGCCTCCTCCCGCAGCGCCTCCAGGGCGGCCTGCAGCGCGCCGTCCAGGGGCCGCCGCCCGACCAGCAGCAGGTGGGCGCCGCGCTGGCGCAGCAGGGCGCGGGCGAGGTGCCGGCCCAGGCCGCCCAGGCCCCCCGTGATCAGCCAGCGGCCGCCCGGCGCGAAGGGGGAGGGGGCCTCGCGGCCCAAGGCGGTGGGGGCCAGGGTGGCGGCGCGGCGCGGCCCGCGGGCGTCGACCTCGGCGGGGCCGTCGGGCGGGCCCAGCTCCGCCAACAGGGCCGCGGCGGCGGCCTCGGGCGAGGGGGGCAGCAGGACCTGGCGGGCGCGCAGGAGGGGGCGCTCCAGGCGCAGGGTCGCCAGGGCGCCGGCCAGGGCGGCGTCGACCCGCG
>JAKLKF010000218.1 GCA_023150805.1 Myxococcota bacterium
TGGGTCTGGAAGGACGGCAGAGGGCGACTGCCCAGCCCCGGCCCCGGTGGGTAGGACGTGGCGGGCTGCATGCTTACCTGGCGTCGACCTGGACGGTGGTCGGCGTGCCCTCGGGGCCGCGCAGCTCCCAGGCGTGGGCGGGGTTGAGGAGCAGGGCGAGCAGGGCGAGGGGCAGGGGGAGGCGCACGAGAGGGAGGGTAGCGCCCTGGGGAGGGCAGGGTCCACGGGCTCCCCCCGGGGCGAGGGGGGCGGAGGCGCCGATCTCGTGCACCCCCGGCGTCGCCTCACCCCACCCGGCCGACGATCTCCTCCACCAGCGCCTGTCCGCCCCACACCTGCAGCTCCAGGACCAGGGCGTACAGGTCGGCCTCGGCCGGCAGGCGGGCGGCGTCCTTCTCGGTGACGACGGCGCCGGCGGGCAGGCCGTGCAGCTCGCCGTGGTCCCGGGCCAGCCGGACCGGGCCCACGTCCAGCCCCAGGCGCACCACGGTGGACAGGAAGCGCTCGGGCTTGCTGATCGCGGCGCCGACCGTCACCTCGCCCGTCACCGCGGACAGGGGCAGGCGCTCGCCGCGGTGCAGCCAGTGCGACGGCAGGGCCACCGCCTGCACCCGGGGCAGCGACGTCGCGACCGGCAGCTCTACGGGCTCGGGTGCCCGCAGCCGGCGGCCGGGGGGCGGCGGCGAGGCGACGCCGTGGCTCTCCCACAGCCAGTGGGCCCGGGCCAGGCCCGACCAGGGCTCGCGGCGCTCTCCCACGGGGATGGGGCCGCGCGCGTCGGGCCAGGCGGCGTCCAGGCAGACCACGTCCAGGTCGCGATGGAGCCGCCGGTGCTGGAAGCCGTCGTCGAGCAGGATCAGCCGCGCGCCCAGGCGGAAGGCCTCGCGGGCCCCCGCCACGCGGTCGGGGCTGGAGACCACCGGGATGCCCCGGCGCCGCAGCAGCTCCAGCTCGTCGCCCAGGTAGTTCCGCTCCCAGCCCGCCTGCGGAAGGGCGCTGCGCACCGCCGGCCCGCTCGCCTGCCGCCGATAGCCCCGCGCGACCACCCAGACCGCCTCCGGACCCAGCCGGGCCTGCAGGGCCGCCGCCAGCCAGGCCACCGCCGGGGTCTTTCCGGCGCCCCCCGCCGCCAGGGCGCCCACGCTCACCACCGGGACTCCCACCCGCTGCGGCCGCCCCCGCCAGGCTCTGCGCGCCCGGCCGACCGCCTGCACCGCCGGCACCAGGGGCCACAACCACGGCCGCGCCCAGGTCTCCGCCGGGGTCTGTCCATCCGGCAGGGCCGCCGCCGCGCGCACCGCCGCCTCGCTGCGGGTCACCGGCCGCGGCCCCAGCTTGAGCGCCTGGGCCATCGCCACGGAGAGCTGGGTCTCGACGGCCGTGGCGCTCTGTGTACTGTGCACCTGTACGGTCAGCGCGATGCCGTTCTGCCAGGCCACGGGATTGCTCTGCCGGTGGGGCCCGCCCACCACCGGGATGCCGGCGGCGAATGCCTCGGCCGGCGAGTGCCCGCCGATGGCCGGGTCGAAGGTGCCGCCGACGAAGGCCGCGCGTGCCTGGGCGTACAAGGTGGCCAGCTCGCCCACGGTGTCGAGCAGCAGCACCTCGACCTGGAGCAGCTCGTCCACGCCCTGCGTGCGACGCCGCCATCGCACCCCGGCAGCCTGGAGCAGCTCCACCACCTCTCCCGAACGCTCCATGTGACGTGGTGCGATGACCAGGAGCGGGCGTGGCTCGGGCAGCCGGGCCCAGGCGGCCAGCACCCGCGCCTCGTCCCCCGGGCGCGTGCTGGCGGCGATGAAGGTGTCGCGGGAGAGGGCGAAGGCCGCCGACGAGAGCTGGGTCGCCAGCTTCAGATCCCCGGTCTCCTCCTGGCTGACGAAGGTCACCCCCCAGGTCAGCCAGCGCCAGGCGGGCCCCAGGCGCCGCCAGCGGCTGGTCCCGCGGCCCGGGCGTGCATTGACCACCGCCACCGGGATGCCCCGCCGACGGCAGTGCCACAGCCAGCCCGGCCACAGCTCGGCCTCGACCAGCACCAGGCGGGACGGGCGCGCCCGGTCCAGCCAGCGCCCCACCACCCAGGGCAGGTCGAAGGGGGCGGGGAAGGCGCCTCGAACGGGCGTGCGCAGGCTGCTGCGCGTGCGCCAGGCCGGCTCGTCCAGCACCGCCGCCAGGGCGCGGGCCGCCGTGTGCTCCCCGGCGCTGGCGCCGTGCAGCCAGGTCCAGCCCGGCTCGGGGGCGGGCAGGCCGATGACGTGTCGGCGGGCCCTCGGGTGCAGCATCAGCCAGGGCAGCAGCAGCAGGCCGAGGGCGCGCCAGGCGAGCAGGAGCAGGCCGCCCAGCAGGCGATCCAGCAGGCTGGGAGGTGGGGGCGCGCGGGTGCCCGTCGCGAGGCCGCGCTCGGACCAGGTCACGGGGGGGATGGGCGGAGGGGCAGGCACGGCCCGGGCCTATCGCGGGAGGTGGCGGTGGGGCGTGCGCGCGCGGTGGAGGTGGGGATTGTGGAGGTTCCCCCCCCCTATGGTGAGATGCGAAAGAAAGTTTCAACCTGGGCTTGCACGCGGGATGGTGTCGTGGCATTCTGAAGTCGTCGGGGGGAGGACCCTGACCCCCAAGGGCCGGGAAGGCTCTGGACATCATCGGGAGGTGCTTCGTGGTGGCGACCTACATTCGTCTGCTGGATCCGCGGGTGCTGGGGGCTGGAGACACGCAGGACTCCAAGGACGCCTTCGACGGGGGCGGGTACTCCAAGCTGGAGCTGCAGTGCCGCATCCTGAAGTCGGGCAGCGCGGGCAGCATCAAGCTGCAGCACGCCGCCGTGAACGAGGAGGACGCCTACATCGACCTGGGCAGCGCGTCGTGGGTGGCGACGGGTGCCGGTGGGCACATCTCGATCAGCAACTTCCTGCGCTTCATCCGGTGGGCGGCCGACGGCTCGGTGGCGGGCAACCCGGTGGTGATGATCGACCTGATCGCCAAGCCGTAGGTGGAGAGCACGACCGGATGGGGTGTGGCCATGACGGGCAAGGACTGTGGGTGTGGTTGCCAGGGCCAGGGCGGTCCGCAATGCACCGGGGGCGACCCTGGCGGGGCGCGGGTGTCCAGGCCACTGCCTCGGGTCCACGCACAGCCACGAACACAGGGGGTTTCCCTCGGCCCCGCGCCTCCGTCTTCCTGCGGCAATGATCGCCCTCCGGAACCGGGCCTGCTACGGGCGCGCGGCAACCTGCCGCCGCCCCTGGGCGGGTTGTCTCGCCTGCCGGGTGGGCTGGAGCTGCTGCTTGTGGCGGATCGACCGTGCAACTGTGGCGGTGGTGGTAGGGATGGCCACCGGCCGGCGCCGACAGCGAGGGGTCAGGTGGATCCGGGCCCCGAGTGCGGCTCTGGCGACGCTGCGCCCATTGGTGTCCACATGGCGCCCCAACGGCGGCAGCCGACAGCACCCGTGCCGCTGCGCGAGGCGGCCTTGATCCCCGGGCTGGGAGAAGCGCCGCTTCGTCGACTCCCCGACGGCCGGATCATGGTTGACGGTCCAGAAATGGAGCGGCGTGCGATGGTGCGGAGGAGGACCCAGCCGGCCGCGGAGGCATTGCGTAGGCAGAGACTGGCGGATCTGCTGATGCCAGGGGCGTCGCGATCCCGGTCCCAACGGGAGGAGATCCTGCGTCCCGCACGGCTGATCGAGACGGACGGAGGCCCTGCGGCTGCGGGTCGACGGGGCCACCGGCGGTCCGCTGGGCCGCCTGTGGGCCACGGCGGCAGCCTCCGACGGGATGTGTGGTTCGGCTACCGCGCGACAGAGTTCACCATTCCCGCTGCCTGGTTGGCGAGCTACCAGTCTGCGTTGCTGGTCCAGCATGCCGCGGGTGACGGGGACGCGGTGGGGACCGTCTCGGGCATCGACGCTGCTCTGTCCTTCTTGTGGGCGGACGTGAAGATCCTGGTGCGGGCCGCCGGAGTGGATCCTGGGTCTTTCGACGGCCTGCTGAGCTGCTACAATCTCTCGACCGACACGATGCCGGCCGAGATGGGCGCGTCCTTCTGGCACCGGGGTTGGGGTCCGCCTTTGGAGTTCCACCGGTGGACGCTGGCGCTCATCACCGCCTTTTCCCGCCAGATCGAGGAGCCTTGCACCGGTGACTGGCATTGCGACGGCTTCGGCGCCTGGGTGGAGTCCGTACTTCGCGACGAGCGGACAGCGACGGATCTGGAGGGCGAAGGACCCTGCCGGGTGAAGTTCCGGTACATGAACGATGACACCTCCGTTGCCCGAACCGCGGACACGGAAGAAGCCGCGGAGCGCTGGACCTGTGGCGCGATGGCCGGGCGGAGCACCGCCTGTGACGAGGGCTTCCTGGTCTTGCACAGAGTCGACCTCACGCGGTATGTGGACAGGGGGCTGTCCTGGGATTCTGGATTGCCGCCATCGAGCTTCGACGCGGTGGCGAACGCCTGGATCGCGAACGGCGCGACCACCCATCCCAGCGGGTCGGCCAGCACGCCGCCGAAGTCCAGCAGCGTCACCGCATTTGTCGAGGACGCGACCTGGGCCGTTACGCAGCGGCCGGAGTACCTGGCCTGGCACGGCTTCTTGGTCGACTACATCCTGTACCTGGCCCGTATGGCCTTCGACTACGCCGCCGACCTTGAGGATGGGGCTGCCCCGTTCGAGCGTGCGGACTACCGCCGCAAGGCTTGGGAGCTCGGCCGCTATGCCCTCAGGTTGCTGGTGGACCAGGGGCGACTCGTGATCCACGAGCTGGGCCATGTGCACAACGGGTGGGGTGGACACTGCAGCAACGGAGAGTGCTGCTTCGACCTGGCTGCGTACCGATGGGAGTGCGCGTTGGTGGCTCAGCTTGGGCTTCCGATCGATCCGGGAACGTCCTCTGCCACGAGCACCTGGACGAACGCTGGTCGCGCTGTCAATCGCTCCTATTGCCAGTCTTCGGGGTCGACAGTCACCAGCGAGCCGCGAGTGTACTGTGGTGTGCTGACCCCTGGAGATCCGGGCAGCCGGTGGCTGTTCTGGTGCACCAACTGCTCTGGTGCGATGGGTTCGGATCTTGGAGGGCTGACATGAGCTGGCTCGTGTGGATCTGCCTTGTGGGGTGTGTGCGCCCGGCGCGAGAGGCTGGTGCCGCAGACGCCCCTACGCCGGCTCCAGCGGTGGTCTCCGACGCACCGGACGGGTGTCCCTATTGGTACCTTGCTCCCTGCGGTGACGACTTCGACCACGAGTTCGTCTGTGAGCCGTGTCGTGAGCAGGTGTATTCCTGTGGGCGCCGCGGTGATCCCAGCCTGGACCGTTGGGGAGAGAGCGGGTGGCCTTGCGAGTGCATCGACCCGGAGAGCGGCACGGTGATGAAATGGAAGCCAGGATGCAAGGGTCACGATGACTGATCCGCACCTTCCGATACCAGAGGTTCCCCATGCGCCACTGCCTCCCGCTCATCTTCCTTCTCGCCTGCGCTGACAAGTCCGACGACTCCGCGGACGGCACCTCCGCCTCGGACGGCGGCACGACCGATGGCGGGGTGCCATCGGACGGTGGCGGCACGGTGGCCTGCGCCTTCGACTGGACAGGTGCGCCGTGCAGCCATGAGTGGGAGGCCCTGTTCAACTGCGACGAGTGCGGGGTGTCCTATACCTGTCGGGAGTCGGGTGAGCCCCTCGCCCTGCGCTGGCACCCGGTCGCGGTGCACTGCGCCTGCGTGGATCTCGCCACGGGGGCTCTGCTCACCCACTTGCCCGGCTGCGAGGACGCGGGCGGGACGGCGACCACCACCAAGGCGGCAGCCAACCCTGTGGTGCCGGCGGCCCGGTAGCGAATTTGCTGCTTCAGCGCTCGCCAGAACCGACCCCCCTGTGCTCGCCAGAACGGACCCCGATGGTCCTCCACCTGCACAAGTTCCGCCCCTGGGCGCTGGGCCCCAGGCCGGTGACGTGGGGGTAGCGGGGTGCTGGTCCTGGGGGCATCCATGTGAGCCCGCGGCCGAAGGGTGGTTGTGAACGCAGGTGGGCCCGGCTGGATCGCTACTCCAGCCGGGCCCGGGGGCATCCACGTTCGCCGTTGGCGTCCGGGAAGGCCTGGTGGCGACTACGCTTGAGGGGCGCGCAGGGAGGGCCCTTCGATGCGAATGGTGTTGCAGCGGTGGCGGAGGCGGTCGAGGAGGGCGCCGACCATCTCCTTCTGGCCCAGGAAGCCGTACCAGTCGTCGTAGGCGAGGTTGGTGCTGATGATGGTCGACTTGCGGCCGTACCGCTCTTCCATCAGCTTGAAGAAGATGTTGGACTGTTCGGGCCGCAGGTTGAGGTAGCCCATCTCGTCGATGACCAGCAGGTCGACGTTGGAGAGGCGGTCCAGCAGCTTGCGGGAGGACCGGTCGGCCAGGCTGGCATACATCTCGTCGAACAGGTCCTGGGCCTTGATGAACAGACCTCGGTGGCCGGCTTCGAGGGCCTTGAGCAGCAAACCGATGCTCAGCCCTGTCTTGCCGACGCCGGTAGGGCCGACG
>JAKLKF010000219.1 GCA_023150805.1 Myxococcota bacterium
GAGGCGGAGTAGCGTGCCTGGCCTGCCTCCGGCCTGGAGCGCGGCGCTGGCCCTGGCGCAGGGCAGCGTGCGGGCGGGCGACGTGGAGGGGCTTCGTCGCGCCCGGCAGCAAGCGCGGCAGGCGCGGATCGGGGTCTTCCTGGCCATGGGGGGGAGAGGGCAGGAACGGCCGGCCTGGACGGCCGGAATGCGGTTGGCCAGGCGCGTGGCCCTCCGCAAGGCCGAGCGCCAGCGCCGGTTCCTGCGGAGGAGCGCACGGGTGGCGGCGGCTCGAACCGCTCCCGCGCGAACGGGTCCCGATCCGGAGCGGACCTTGCGACGATTGGCGGTGACCGGGCGCCTGTACGCCCGACAGCCCACTGCCGAGGTCGATCCACCGCGTGCCTCGCTAGCCGCGGAGCCCGCCACCTCCCGACCGCGCCCTGATGGGTTCGGCGCGATCGCCTTCGGCACAGCCTGCCTGTCGGGACTGAACGGGGCGAAGGTGGACTTCTTCCATGAGGACAAAGTCGGGCAATCCCTCCGGACCCTGGACGACCTCAGCGAGCTCGGGGTCACCATCCTGCGCCACCCGAACCAGACGGTCCTGGACCTGACGCTGGCTGCGTTGTTCCGAGAAGATCCTCTACCGGACATGGAGGGGGTGGTGACCCGGCTGTCCGAGAAGAAGGAGGGGCTGCTCGCCTTTCTGCGTGCGCTGGTCGAGCGCGGCCTGATGGTGGTCTTCACGATCGGGGTCCATGGGACGGCCGCGGGGAGAGATCCCCTCACGGGCGTAGGGGCGGACCTGACCGCCGACGGCCGGGTCGCTACTCCCATTCGCACCATGTGGGCCAAGTACGCCGCATACCCCGACTTGGACCTGCCAGAGTCGTACATCGACATCCGCGACACATCCCCTCACCACGCCTGGATGCTCACCTACACCGAGGCGGTGTGTTCACTGCTGTTGGAGCTCGAGGCAGCCATCGCTGAGTCCACGCCCGGCTTCGTCCTGGCCGACGTGGTCTACGGCGTCGAGCTGAACAACGAGATCGACCTGGCCAACACGGTCCTGGGAACCCCCCATCTCTATGGCGAGACCGCCTGGCTGGCCAGCGCGCAGGACTGGGCCACACTCCTCGTGGAGATGGCGCGCATCGTCGAAGCGGCCTTCCCCAATGGCGCCCTGCGCATCCTGCTGCCCGGCATCTCGAGCTGGGACCAGAGCGAGGACGATACCGACCAGGACAGCCGGGGCTATCGGCAGACCTGGAGCTGGAAGATCAGCTTCTTTCGTGCGCTGGTGAGCAACTTCGCTGCCCTGGCGGGTGACACGCGCAACCGGCTGGTCCACGGCGTGGACCTGCACTGGTACCACCGCATGCGTGAGAGCCCTGGCAGCGTGGTGGGCCCGCAGCACGTCTCCAGGCTGAGCTGGGAGATCGAGCAGGTGTACGCCGCGTTGGCCCAGGCGGGGCTGGACATCGACGTCACGATGTTCGAGACGGGGATCAGTGTCCTGAAGTACGGCGAGGATGAGACCTACGACTTCTTCCCCGGCGAGATGACTGATCGGGGGGACGTTCCGGCCCTGCAACTCTACCAGGCCCAGGAGGTGCTTCGGCGGCAGGCAGGTGCAGCAGCCGGCGGGGCGACTGTGGCGGGATGGCATACCTGGCGGGCGGACACGCCCAAGCCGGACGACCACGCAGTGAAGAAGTGGTACGGCCTCGGCTTGCGCAAGGACAAGCAGGGCACTGGCTTCGATGAGGCCCATCCCCGCATGAGCTGGCTGGCACTCCAGCGCTATCACTCCATCCTTCCGAGTTGGTCAAGCGCTCGTCTACTCTTGCCGACCGAGGAGTTCCGGCCGGTGATGCGGTACTCGGCTGGGGGCATCACTTTCCCCACCGAGTCTCCAGCCTTCCTGGATGGAGTCGTCATAGAGTACCGACACATCCGCTTGACCAGTCTATCCAGCACATCCTACGCTTGGCTGGTGCTGTTGGACAAATGGCGCGACACCTCGGTAGTCTCGTTGCGTTGCGTTCCCATTGGTGGCACTATGCTGACAGTGCACAAGGTCGGACTCGTGCCGCTGAGCTACAGCTGGGATGTTGCATCCAGCGATAGCACGTTGCCGGCCGTCATTCGCACGATCTACCGAGATGCGCGAGAGGTGATTGTCCCCGCCACCGGCATGACCTGGCGCCTGGACATCGACTCGGATCCATTTCTCCTCGTCTCCAATGGAGGCCTGACATGGAGCTACGTCTCGTAGGGATTGCCTGGGCCCTTGTTCTCTCCAGCTGTCAGCATGATCTGCAACCAGGGCTGTTCCAGCGGTCAGGCCATTTCGTTCCGACTGAATTCCAGATGTCGAACCGACTCTTCTACTACGACAGTTGGGCAGGAGCGACGCTGGTCTTCCCGGCATTGCTTCACAGAACGGATGACCAGCTCGGTTTCGCCCTCCTGGTGCCATATGGCGAATCGATGGACGAGCTTTGGTGGGAGCATGAAGTCTCCGGTGAACCAAACTTCATGCTCTGTGATCGTTTCTTGAAGCAGTTCGTCTGCGAGGCCGAGGAGGATGGTCGCTTCATACTCGGCAAGGTCAATGGCCCGAACAACTTCACGATGTTCGGGAGCGGGAGCGAGTGGGACGGGGGTCGACTGATGGAAGGGCAGATCATCTCGTTTGCCTACGAGTTCACCGCCCAGTCGAGCCCAGCTTCGGGATATGTCATCGCGCCAGACGACTGGGCGGCCCTGGAGGAGCAATTCAACGAGTGGCTTCCGAGATGAACACTCATTCGGCCCGAATCTACACTCTGGCACTGATGGGCTTGTCCACCAGTGGCTGCGGTCCAGACGACGTGCAGTTGAGTCCGCGCGTGGGTCACTACGAGTTTCGCGAAACAACCGATCCCCCATCAGACTACCGGTTCCCGGATGTGCTTCAGGCAAACATGACTGCCAACGCTTGTATCCACGAGTGGAACCGAACGGAGTATGGCCTGGACGCTCACGATCCTGTCCAGATGGGTTCGGGTTTCGACGTCCGTGATGCGCACAAGGTCTCAACGGGGCACTTCGAGTTCACTTTGTCGATGAACACGGATCAAGTTCCGGATCTTGAGTGCATGGCAAATGCCTCAGATGACATCTTCTGTTGGAGTTCGATACGAAGCGAAGAAGTCTACCGTGAAGGCGATCAATCCAACGCCAAGCCGGGCGGCAACACAGTCGACGCGGCGCGCGTACCGGCCCGCGGAAGCATGTCAGATTCCCCCGCAAGGCGGCCTTCCCGGGACTACTACTGGCACTATCTCTACGGCTGGATCCTCGACCCAGAGCACCGAGAGGTGCTCTTCGGCATCATGATGACCAGCACCAATCATGAGGACTATGACGCATGCCCCGACCGGACCGTGTGGACGGCCGAGTGGGTCGGAGAGGCGGAGTAGCGTGCCTGGCCTGCCTCCGGCCTGGAGCGCGGCGCTGGCCCTGGCGCAGGGCAGCGTGCGGGCGGCGGACGTAGAGGGGCTTCGTCGCGCCCGGCAGCAAGCGCGGCAGGCGCGGATCGGGGTCTTCCTGGCCATGGGTGGGGGATCGCAGGCTCCAGTCGGCTGGAGCGGCGGCAAGCGGCTGGCCCGGCGGGTCGTCCTGCGCAAGGCCGAGCGCCAGCGCCGGTTCCTGCGGAGGAGCGCACGGTCGCGGCAGCCTGTGTCGTCGGCACCTGCGGCGGCGCTCGACGGAGAGCGGGAGATCCGGAAGCAGCGGGCGCTCGGGCGGCTGTATGGATCGCAGCAGGCGCAGGACGCCTTTCCGGCGGGGGAGTCCTTGGCTGCGGAGGCGCGGGCATCCCGGCCGCTGCCGGACGGGCTCGGCGCGGTTGCGTACGGCGCTGCGTGTCTGCCTGGGCTCAATGGGGCGAAGCTTGACTTCTCGAGCAGGGCGGGGAGCGCCGAGTCTCGCCGGATCCTGGATGACTTGACCGTGCTGGGTGTCAACGTGTTGCGTCACCCGAACCAGCGGGCCCTGGACCTGACGTTGGCGGCATTGTTCCAGCGTGAGGTGTTGCCGGTCATCGACGACCTCGTGGGCCGGTTGGATGAGAAACGGGCTGACTTGCTGGCGTTCCTGCAAGCGATGGTCGAGCGCGGCCTGATGGTGGTCTTCACCATCGGTGTGCACGGCACTGCAGCAGGGATCGACCCGAAGACCGGCCTGGGTGTAGACCTGACGCCCGACGGTCGTGTCGCGACGCCCATTCGCGCGGCTTGGGCCGACGACCTCGCGCAGTACATCGACATCCGATCCTACACTCCGACCGGCGCCGTCCACTTCGCCTGGCTGCTTCAGTACACCCAGGCAGTCTGCGCGCTGCTCCAGGAGCTGGAGTCGGCCATCGCCGACGACTTCCCTGGCTTCGTGCTGGCCGACGTGGTCTATGGCCTGGAGCTGAGCAACGAGATCGACCTGGCCAACACCGTGCTGGGCGACCCGCACCTCTACGGCGAGACCGCCTGGCAGGACACCGCCCGCGACTGGGCCACCTTGCTGGTCGCCATGGCGCGCATCGTTGAAGCCGCCTTCCCCAACGGCGCCCTGCGGATCCTGCTGCCCGGCCTGTCGAGCTGGGACCAGAGCGAGGACGACACCGACCAGGACAGCCGGGGCTACCGGCAGACCTGGAGCTGGAAGATCAACTTCTTCCGGGCGCTGGTATCGAGCTTCGCCGAGCAGGCCGGGGACCAGCGGGACAGGCTGCTGCACGGCGCGGACTTGCACTGGTACCACCGACAACGAGAGGTCCCAGGAAGCGTGGTCGGGCCGCAGCACGTCTCCCGGCTGAGCTGGGAGCTCGAGCAGCTGTACGCTGCCCTGGCGCAGGCCGGCCTCGACGTCGACGTCACGATGTTCGAGACGGGGATCAGCGTCTTGAAGTACGGTGCCGACGAGACCTACGACGCCTACCCCGCCGGCATGTCGGCCCGCGGGGACATCCCCGCCCTGCAGCTCTACCAGGCGCAGGAGCTGGTCCGACGCCAGGCGGGAGCTGCCGCCGGAGGAGCTACGGTGGCGGGCTGGCATACTTGGCGTGCGGATACTCCAGGGAGGGACGATACCAGGCTTCCCGACTGGTACGGCCTGGGGCTGCGAATGGACAAAGAGGGTTCTGAGAAGCTAGAAGTGGCGCATCCTCGGGTGAGCTGGCTGGCCTACCAGCGTTACCATGCCACCCTTCGTCGCTGGTCCAGCGCGAGACTGATCCTACCGACTGAGGCCTTCCGACCCGTGTTGCGGTACGAAGCGGGCGGAGTCCCTTTCCCTGCAGGAACTCCCAGTTTCCTGGATGGCGTGGTCATCGAGTTCCGGCGCGTCCGGCTGCCCGGTCTCGCCACCAGCCCGTACGTCTGGCTGGTGCTGCTGGACAAGTGGCGCGACACTTCCACTGTCACACTTCGCTGCATACCCACCGGCGGCGCATCACTGGTGGTGCACAGGCTGGGGCTCCTCCCCCTGAGCTATGGCTGGGACGAGGCCCCCGCCGAAGGAACACTGCCAGTCGTGACCCACGCCATCTACCGAGACGCACGAGAGGTCACCATCCCTGCGGCGGGACAGACCTGGCGATTGGACATCGACTCCGACCCATTCCTTCTCGTCGCCGAAGGAGGCCTGACATGGAGCCACGTCTCGTAGGGTTTGCTTCCGTGCTGCTCCTCAGCGGTTGTTGGCAGTATCTGGAGCCGGGACTGTACGGTGCAGTTGATGGCCGCTACCTTCCAGAGAACTACTGGCTTTACAATCAGGCGCCCTTCTTCCTTTTGGAAGAGTCGCAGACGTGGTTTCGAGTCGCGGTGCTGGAGAGTTCACGAAGCCAGGTTGGTCTTGCGTTTCTTCTGTACCGTTACGATCCATACTCATACGACCAGTGGTTCGATTACAGCAGATTGGACTACGGCAGGTCGGGCGATGATGTCGAGGAGCCAAACTTCGTGCTGTGTGACAGGAGAGATGCCCAGTTTGTCTGCAAGACCGAGGAGAATGGTCGGACCATCCTTGGGCGGGTGAACAGCCACGATTCCTTCACTCTGTTTGGAAGCGGGTCGGAGTCGGCTGAAGGTACGGTGGTCAACGACCTGATGATCTCGTTCACATACGAATTCAGCCTGCTCGATGATATCTCCGGTGGGGAGGATCTTTGGGGTCAAGACATCTTCACCCAAGGAGACTGGAAGCAGCTCGAATCGGACTTCGATCATTGGATGGATCGATGAAGAACGTCAGAATCCCAGGATATTTCCCGCACACCCTGGCGGTGATGCTTCACGGATGCACAGGAGGTGGGGATGTTGTCAACCCGAGGGCCGGTCGCTTCGAGTTTCACGATGCATCCCATCCGCCCTCTGCGTTCCAGTTTCCGGAACTCCTCGATGCACACATGACCGCCGAGGCTTGTCTGGAGAGCGTTACATTCTACGAGGGCTACCAGTACTT